>JBLXCH010000029.1:0-30817 GCA_048265065.1 Motiliproteus sp.
TCCTCACGTGACTTACGCCGCACCTTTGCCTCTATGCTGCTCGACAAAGGTGTCGACCTTGTCACAGTACAGAAAGCTTTGGGACACGCAAATATCACTACCACCCAGAAATTTGACCGGCGAAGCAATGAACAACTGCTTCGAGCAAGCAGACTCCTAGACTTTTAATCGTGCAGGATAGAGTCCTAGAATCAGGAGCCGGTTTCGAATGTTGCTTCCCTAGTTTTGACCACGTAATCGGCAAATGTGAGTTGCTGATCCATCCTGAACTCCTTGATGCAGTTGATGGCTGCCATCATTTCATTGGCCAGACTTTTGATCACACCCTCCTTAAACAGAACCACGAAGCGATAGCTGCTCGAAATACCCTTTAGTCATCAACTTCTTCCTTTTCGCATCAGCCCAGCTGATCAGGCTCTTAATGTTCACACCCACTCCCGCAATATTTTGCTCTAATATAAGGGCATCAACTAAAGCGCCATGTTCACCTTTCCGTTCCTCGCGTGCAATCGTGAAATCCTTAATTTTCTTCTTATCCTTGATGTCTTGATGCACCTTTTCCAAGAGAACTACTACATCACCTGGGTTCTTGCAAACATCTCTTATCTTGATAAAAATTAAAGAATTACTGATCATATCCTGTTGCTCGCTATGATCCGAGTCGATGAAATACTTGGGGTGGATTGAAGTTATCAGCAAAGCAGGAAGAACTGTTTTTGGACCTTCTCCATTGATCTTTAACCAAGACAAAACTTCAGACGAAAAGTGACAATCCGGAAGTCCTTTGATCATGACTGCATCATTTTCAGCACAAGCTGATGCTATGCGTTCGCTATTGGATCTTAGTACGTCTGATACGGGCTCGTTCCAGTTGTAATAGTCTAAGACATACAAATAGTAGAATCGCTTCTCTGACAAGGGGAGTTCTGATACAGAGGTTATGTAGAGCCCCATGAAGTTTCATCCCTGATGGCAAAAAATAGCATTTATAGGAACCGCGCGGTATCCGGCAGCTTACAATCCATAATGGATCGATATTGGACCATTTTAGGTCATCGTTCCAGTGAGAATTGAGCATTCTGATAGAGTAGACCCTGCACCAACGCCTGAAGCTGCTCGGGGTTCAGCTCCAGCCGCTCGCCGCGCCAGGTCTCGGGCCACTTGAACGTGCCTTGATGCAAGCGTCTCGCTGCCAGCCAGACACCGAGGCCGTCGTGCACCAGTACTTTCATGCGATTGCCACGGCGGTTGGCAAAGAGATAAGCACAGTGCGGCTTCGCCGCACCGAACACCGCCACCACCCGCGCCAGGGCAGTATCAGGACCGGCCCGCATATCCAGTGGCTCAGTGGCCAGCCAGATCTCGTCGATGCGGATCATCGCAGCAGTTCCTGTAGCCAACGGAGACAACGCTCGGCGTCTGTCATTGGCCAGTTCACGATCACGGCACCGTTCTGGCGAGGGATCTCGATCCGGATGCTTTCTTCAGGGCTCGCTGTGGCCTGCGAGGTCGGCCCCGCCGGCAACGCGATCGGCAAGAAAGACGGGGATGGCGACGGTTGCCGCGACGCTCGGATCCATTTATGGACCAGGTTGGCGTTGAGTCCGTGGTCCAGAGCAATCCGGGCGACCGATGCCCCTGGTTGCTGGCAATCCGCCACGATCCCGGCTTTAAACTCGGCAGTGAAGCGGCGACGCTTATGTGGGGCTTCCGGTGGTCTTAGCAGTGTCATAATAGGTGTCCACTTTTAGATAGGTGGACACTATCGCCAGTTGGCTGCCGGGCGCTCAAGACGGGTTGCCCGGACGCTTACCCATCCTGGATAATGCCGACGATGATCGTACCATTCGAGATCCGGTCGATTAGTCTTGGCAAATAGAGAAAGCCTGGCGGACGGCGGATGTTCCTTCAATGATGTCGCTATACAGGTTCTCCTCGTGTTTTGACGAATCCAGAGCATCGAGTGTCGCTGTAGGGGCGGCCCTTTGGATAGCAGGCTGCAATGCACTGATCGAGCAAGTGGCATTGGACGTTTGCCCCGTCCCATACCTCCACTGAGAATCATCTCTAGTATTCTTGGATTTGAACGCCTCTACCCACCTGAGACCCATTCATGATTGAGCGCTATCAATGCGTCCGTGCGGACACGAACTGGACGATCTCCACATCGCGGTGCTCTGCGAGCAATTTGCTGAGACTGTCTTCCGACAAGCCTCGTAGCAGTGCTTGAGTCGCCAGCTCACCTAGGGCCAGATCGGTTTCGTGAGACGCCATGGGGTCGAGGCGCTGTGCGCGAGCGACGAGGCAGAATCCACGTTGAAAGGTTTGCGTCCACTCGTCCACCGGTCACCCTCCGCTGCGATATCACGTATACCATGACATCACAGACAGGAGCTTGACGGAAGCGAAATCGCTTCATGCAGATTGACTTAATTCTTTGATAATTAAGTAGTTTATATCTCTAGATTGAGGGCAATAGCCCTGAAGTCACTAAGCGCGGAAGAAATTCCAAGAAAAACATAGTCGCATACTAAGCAGCTTTCCGTCTCTCAACGTCAAGGCTACCCTCTGGTTATGGGAATCGATATATGGGGTGCCAGCAAGCGCTTTCCGTACGAGAGCATTGCGCCGTATTGTCATCGTACTCCCCACTCACATACAGTTATTGCCCCGTTAACTGGATTGGCAAGGCCCCCTCACTTCAAAAAGTGCTACGGGATCCCTCAAATACTTCCACCGGGTACGAAAACTCGGAGTATCAAGACGGCCAATGCGGTTCAGTCCAATCCTGGCGCTTCGGCACCCGTGCTATTACGGTTTGGGGTATTGTTAACATAATGAGGTCTGTCGAATACCGATTCGATTGGACTTCTTTACGTGATCTAGCGGTTCTTCCTGAACATGGAGCGTTCACTCTTGCTTTCTCGACGTCGAAGCATTTACAAGCCGAGCTTCTGGGCCCGCCTTTTTCTGTCTAAGAGCTGGAAACTGATTCTCAATCCGTCTAGCCCAGATCGGATTCAGTTGCAGGTAGAGGGAGATCTGCTGTGCGCTGAGATCAGCAGTGTAACGACAAGCAAGGGGTTGATTTGGCACTCGGTTGAGGTTCGCGCCAATAACCGTGCTGAGAGCCTATCGGGGCTAAGTGCAGCGAAAGCGCAAGAGCTGTGCGACACCATGCTGCAGTTCATCAATAACTCGCTGGCACAAAGGATCGAAAACGACAAAGCACAACTGATCGAAGTCGACTCAGTCCTAGGGGCACTTACCCAGAATGCCCGACAATATCTATCACATTCTGATGTTAGCCAGGCCGTTTCCCGGGTAGCGGGCGATGTCGCGGGTGCAATCTCACACCCGTTGTTTGATGTGCAACGCATCCCCGTCGCACTGACTCAGCAGTTCCCTGCTTCGTTTGCGATGTTAACCGACCTTAATACCCGCCATCGATACAACGAAACCTTTGTTGTTGAAGAACTACGTGCCTATGAGGCTTTTTTTAACGATCTTGGTGGAATGTCCTTATCGGATGAACAACGAGAGGCATGTATCCGACTTGAAGATAACAACTTGCTTGTCGCATCAGCTGGGTCCGGTAAGACGGCGACGATGGTGGGCAAGGTGACTTATGTGCTCAACAAAGCGCTTTATCGCCCCGAAGAGATCCTGCTGCTTGCTTTCAATACCGATGCCGCAGCGGAGCTTCGCGAGCGTATCGCCCGGCAACATGGTGTGGAGGAAAGTGCACTCGGCTGTAAGATCTCCACCTTTCACGCCCTGGGTCGAGGAGTCATCGAACAGGTACGGGGGCGCCCACCGCAGTTAGCCAATTGGGTTGAGCATCCTGCAGGCGAAGCACGTCATATCGACCAGCTGATACGGGAACTGATAGAGCAAAACATGGAATTCAGGACTCTGTGGACAGAACTTCTAGTGCTTTACCCAAAAGCCGACCGCCCCGTTACGTCATTTGACTCGGAGCAGGATCATCAACGCTACATCATGGATCGTATGCTCGGAGACGGCAGTGCTATTGTCTCTACCATGGCTGAAATCTATGTGAAATCGTTGCAGGAGCAAACGATTGCCAATTGGTTGTGGCTAAATTCGGTACCGTTTGAGTATGAGAAACAGTTCTCCTACCGACAGCCGGGTGGTGCCGTACAGTTTGTCCAACCCGATTTTTACTATCCGAAGACCGAAACCGTCCATGAGCACTTTGCGATCGACAAGGACGGAAAGTCTCCTTTCGAGCACTATGTTGAGCGGGCTCAGTCCAAGCGTGACGGGTATCGGCGTGAAGAAATGGATTTTTTTGAAACGACCAGCGCACAAGCCCAGGACGACACCCTGCTAACAAAGTTAGAGGAACAATTATCCAAGCGAGGCATCCCGCTGACGCAACGACCGCAAGAGGAGATCGACAAAGCGGTTCAGCCAGCAGTGATCAAGCGCTATCACAAGCTTGTTTCCGTGTGTATCAAGCACATCCGATCCAGTCATCTGACACTGGATATGCTGCTTGAGCGAGCTAAGACCCTAGAGCACCCGGCCCGGGCTAAACGCTTTGCCAAGGCCGTATGGCTGTTGACCGAGGCCTATCAGCAGAAGCTAAGTGAAGCGGACAGGATCGACTTTGACTCAATGATTGGAGACGCAGTAAAGCTCATCGAGACTGGACGCTACCGTAGTCCCTACTCGCTCCTTTTGGTTGACGAGTTCCAGGATATCACTGAACCGCAAGCTAACCTCATCAAAGCACTGAAACATCAGAAACTTTTTTCAAAGGTGTTCGCCGTGGGCGATGACTGGCAGTCGATCTATCGGTTCGCCGGATCGGACATCACTATATTTACACGTTTCCAAAGCCACTTTGGTGTCAGTTGGCAGGGCCGCCTGGAGCAAACCTATCGCTGCAATCAGCTAATTGCCGAGACGGCCGCACGTTTTGTGCAGAAAAACCCCGAGCAACTCAAGAAGACAGTACGCTCAAGCCGCGACTCGATCGCCCGATCCATTCGAGTGATACCGGTTGAGGTCGAATGGAACAAGCCAAGCATAGCGACTGCCTGTAATCGGGTCCTGGAGCGCTTGAATGCATTCGCTGCCAAAATCTCAACGCAATGGCAATCCGAGAGTACACCCAAGCTGAAAGTGCTCGTCCTCGTACGCTACAACATGACGAACCCCTACCAAGGGACGCCACCGCAATTCAGTCACTTGGAAATCTCGAGCCGAACCTTCCACCGATCGAAGGGCCTGGAAGCCGATTACACCCTGTTGCTGGATGTGAGTGAAGGCAACTACGGTGTACCGAGCCAGATTGAGGATGATGAGCTCCTGAACCTGGTCATCCCCCTCCCGGAAACGTACCCCTATGCTGAAGAACGACGCCTGTTCTACGTCGCAATGACGCGGGCAAGCCGAGGCGTGTTCATCCTGGTTAACCAGCGTCGGCCTTCTCGATATATTGAGGAGCTGCAGATAATTGCCAATACAGATGTGCAATTCGAGACGGTCGAGGGCGAGCGGTTAGTGTCGTGTCCAGCCTGTGATAAGGGCTACATGGTCAAGAGACGCGCCAAGGGTGGAGCTGAATTTTTAGGGTGCTCACAGTTTCCGGACTGCAGACATACCAGTACTTTGAGCTGAGGTCGGAGATCTCGGTCACAATATAGTCTTGTAACCTTTTTCTTCCATCTCGCTGAGTCCAGCGATTTCATCGGGACTATAGCCCATCTTTAGCTTCACGATCGCAGCCATCGGCAAGGTCACAACAGAGCCCTCGCCCACGGTATGGTACTCCGTATTTCGGGTAACGAAGACACCAGCGTTGCGTTTTTCCAAGACCGGACTGGTACAGACATAGTCTCCCGCCTTCCAGCGTCGAGAAGGGTCAGACTCTACGATGCCCCACAGAAGCTCCACAGGCTCCGGCGCTCCTTCAAAACTAACGAGAAACCAGTTCTTTACAAATGTTGTTCGCATGGCAAGCCTCTCGGAAAGTAAACACGACTCTCATTGTAACCCTCCCTTAAAATCGGACCAGCCAAAACTAGAGTTCTCCATCAACATCGTTGAAGGATGTCGGAGAACTCTAGATTTGGCTGGTCAAATAGTTACACCATGACTAAGTGAACTCGTATTTCAGGGGCAGTCACCAACGTCGCCCTCCAACTCCGAAAATTCGCCGGATTAAGCCGAAAAACGTCGCCCAGGTTGTCACTAGCGGTAACACTAGCAGCGACGCGAGCAACATTGGAATGCCCGGAGGCCTGCTCTGCCCGATGGCATAAGCTACTCGCGCTTTTGCAATTGCTAGGCTGATCGTCAGGAGCGAGCCCAGAAATGCGAGAAGCAGATCCCCTCCAAGCGCCGCTTGTGGCGTCAGAACGAGCAAGCCAACATAGAGCAACGGCAGGATCCCGTTATTGAACAGCACCAGCGGCAGAGTCAGGACTGTGAAACGCATTGAAGCCTGCTCCTGCGTAACGATATGCCAACCCATGGCGCCAAGGTTACCCCAAACCCAGCGCTCACGCTGACGCAGAAGGCTCCCAAAATCATGCGGCGGCTCTGTCTGCACCACAGCATCAATGGCCGTCCCAATACGTCCCCTGCGTCGTTGTATTGAAAGTGTTAGGTCCGTGTCCTCGGCCAGCGACCTCGAGCGAAAGCCTCCTGCCATACGCACGGCGAGGGTTCTATACAAACCACCTGCACCAGGAACGGTAGTCACGACATCAAGCTCAGCCTGGGCCAAGCGGTCGAGCTGCAGGGACGCTTCGTACTCTACGGCTTGGAACGCGGCAAGCAGGCTGTGCGGTCGATCGATGGTCACGCGGCACGCTAGAGCGTCCAGTTCATCTCGCTGCAAAAGAGTGACGGCGTGTTCCAGCGTGTTCGTCGTTAACCTCGTATCTGCATCAAGACAAAAGACTAGCTCGGTTCTGACCTCCGCCAGTGCCACCGTCAGGGAACGCGCCTTGCCTAGATTACTAGGGTTACGGATTATCCGCGCACATTCGATGCCGTTCAGTGTCATGGAGGCTAGCTCGGCGGTTGCGTCTTTTGATCCATCATCAACGACGATGATGAATGCCGCCTGCAACGATGAACGGCGTATACTTGTAAGACATTCGACTATGGTCTTTGCCTCGTTGTAAGCCGGGACGAGGATCGTCACGGCTGGTGTTTCCGCACTAGTGTCCATGGTCTGGTTGGTAACAGCACGCCTGCGGCGCGCTGATCGCGCTGCCAACGCGATGCAGGACAGCATGTAGGAGCTTTGGAACACCCACAGCACCAACAAGGCGTCAACGGTCGTCATCCACTTGCCTTGTCACGATTTAACGCCATCTGTTTGGCAAGGGTGCGACACGCCATCGCTTCAGGGAGACGCCAAGACCGTACTCACTCTGGTTCCCACGGTAACAGTCGACCGAGTAGAACAGGTCCTTGATCGTTTGGTCTGACTGGTAGCCCGAAGGATCACCGTGTAGAGCCCAGTCGAAGTAACCCTTTGCACTCAACTCATCCCGGTCGCAGACTGGACGCGGATAGGTATCGAGAGGTATCGGGAAGAGGTCATCATCGACAGGGCCGAAACAGACCATCGCCGGCAAGTCCACGCACTCGCTCTCCTCGGACCAGAGAGCGACAACGTAGTGGGTAGCTCCTGCTGGCACGGCGCCGAGTTCTAGTGTCGCCGAGCGCTCGCCCGCGCCAAAGTCGATCTGTGCCGGGGCAACGAGGTGCTCCTTCGGCTCAGACCCATTCAGTTGAATACTCACCGTCCCCTGTTCGCTAGGTAGCTCAACTAGGCTCATTCCGACATGCAGGACACCGTTCGGGTAGATGAGGTCATTTACACGCTCAGTGTTGGAACAGTTGAGCATAACCTCGACCGACATTGTACCGGCATTTTCGCGGAATTTAGGCTCAGCCAGTTCGCAGCCTGCGTAAGCAACTGCCGGTAGTGATAAGGTGTATGCGAACAAAACAGAAAAGTATCGCGCAATCCAGGCGCTGTGCTCAGTCTTCAGCATCAATTTCCTCGAGAATACGATAGGCATCTTTCTTCTCCAGCTCGTAACGAAGTCGCAATAAACGGTTGATCAAGGGGGCTTGTTCTTCGAAATCAGTCATGAGTGCCTTTTCCCGTAGTTCGTAAAGCTTATCGATCAAGACTCGTTGGCTCAGGTTAGTCCATTTATCCTTGTTATCCGTGCAAAACCGGCTAGCCCAAGACGGTCCGTTCTGTACCGTAGCGGCCCACATAACGGATTGAAAAGCGATACTCTGGTCCGGCAACTTAAGATGCCCCTTGATTTTGCACGTCTTGACCGTGGCCGCATAATCATTGTCGGTGATGTAGGCACGCTGCAGATCGGCAAACGACGGTCGTTCCGCCAAACTCTTCCACTGACTAACGAAGCCTTGGGCGCCGCTCGCGGCACCGGCGTTGAAGGCACTTGCCAGGGCCTTAGAGGAGAACGGATCCTGATGGCTTAGATAGTCCACAAAGGCCTTCATCTCGAGGCCACCACGAATACGAAAGATGCCGTAGTAGTAGTTTCCGGCATAGTCCTGCCCTACGTGGTCGGCAGTGCCGCCCTCGTAGCGCTCGGAAATCTGGGACAGGTTGCGGGTCGGAACGAAGGTCCGTTCGTCGCTTAATACCTCGATAAGATGGGCCGCCACACGCGCTGTTGTATCCAGGCCTTTCGCCTTCTCCTCGATCTGACGGTAACGCTGGGAGATTGCAGCGATCTGCTCCGCTAAGGCCTGCTGCTTCGCCTCCTTTTCGGCGATGTCGGCTTTGAACTGAACGCTCTGCTCGGTCAGGGTCGCAATGCGCGCCATACTCTCGGTGATGATCGCTGCAATTTGTTGCTGCGCCGTGATCTGCTTCACGATCACGTCAACGTTGCTCGACTGTAGACTTGTGATGGAGCTCGCGTCCTTCAGAATCTGGTCCTTGAGTTGACTGATGGTCTCTGCGTTCTCATTCAGCGCTTTAACACGTGCCTGATGTACCTCGTCGAGCTTAACCCGCTCGAGTTCCACGAACTTGTAGGCACCGAACACGATCAGCACCAAAATCACAACATACGGTGTCGCCCGCCCCAGCACCACGAATACATCTCGCACGATCTCGACGAGTCCATCGTACGCCGTGCGACCGGTGACCGGAGGCGGTACCGGCCCCCCAAGATTGTCATCGTGTTCTCCTCGACTAGGCTCGCTTGTCATCTCTTGTCCGTTCTCATCAGCGACCCCGAAGTACATGGGTATGGTGCGCCTTCAAGGTAGGACGCTCCGCGTGGCCGGGGTTGGGATAGCGCCAGTATCGACCAACGTTTGGAGCGCGACATCCAAGACCAACTTGGTCGGCAGTGGATTTTTTAGCATGATGCGCGCCCAGCTTGATCAACCTTGGCAGTCTAGGTCTGCCCCCCACCCCGGTAAAGCCGGGCTTGTGCTTTTAACAGAACACCAATTATGGCCAATTATGTTGGCTTACATAAATTAAATTATGCTCGCGAACATAATTGACCATAAATAGATGTCAGGGCGGTAAGCAACTACATGATTAGTCCGACAGGAATGCCGTCTGCCTGCGTGCACTCGCTTTGACAATACTAGCCAGGTAACCAGTAGGGATCCATCTGACAAATTGTGCAAATCCCGCAGGCAAGCGGCTATCGTCTCGACTAGCCGCAGTCGGCCTTCCCCGGTACGGGTGTCCCACTTGTCGAGTGTGTGCACCACTTTGAATACCAGGGACTCAAGGAAGCGTTTGAATATCTATGTCACCACATTCCATCAAGCCTGAGAAGCTATAAATGCTGCCGCCTGAAGGGCCAAACACTTCAGCGGAATAAAAATCCGGTGCTCCGGGTGAGGCCAATACTGCTCTGACCGACGTAACGGGATAATCTCTGTCAGCGGTTAGCACGCGTAAGCTGACTTGGCTGATTTCTACACTATCGCCCGGATGCAATTCGACTCCACCAGGCCCACCACATCCCTCAAAGACATAGCTTGTGCCATCGCCCCGATACCGGCATCTAAAGCCATCCATCTGAAGCGTAGCTAAGCCAGATCCGGCAGATCCCTCAAGTACAGATAAGGTATCTGGAATGGTTTTTATTTGCGGTGGATCATAAACCGCCGTGCCGTCGATCTGACTCCGGGGGCTTAAAGCAAGTGTGGCGCAAACTGAGCCACTTTCCCTGTTGTCCTCCATAAATACGATGGTAGAGTATCCTGGAACTCCGTTCCTCAGGATATCGCCTAGAACTATTAAATCGGCATTATTCGCACCGTTGATATTGCATGATATATGTCCCCCATTCCCGCTAGGGTCTGCGTCGAATTCGAATGTTTCTCCTAGGTCGGAATGGACTCACGTTAGCGACTCCGAGTCTCCAGTATCAATGGCGTTAACTGAAATATCTTTTCTGCTAGTATGACCAACAATAAACATAAGATCTGCACGGATCGTGCACGGTATATTCGTTGTAGCAATACTTGGAACACTAATTCCAATTAGAAAGCCGACAATCAAGATTTTAATAAAATATTTCGCGTTCATTGTATATGTCCTCCTCGATTGCTCTCGAGAACAGCGTTTCATCGTGTTTCACCTGTTTTTATGTTTGAGATTTTCGGTAAATCTGATGTTTAGTTTAAATTAACTTTGATCCTTATTGTTATTTTGGTTCGCATGTCATTGATTTCATAGAAAGCGGGATCCTATTCACGGGCCTAAATCGTGATAAATCTAATCAACATCCCCGCCCTACTAGCGTAAGGATGGAATCATCTCCTTCGATAGTGTCACCACCAAGGGTTAGACCCGTTAGTCTTGCAGTGTCATCTCCACAACTAATACCTGTTTCTTGTATTCTGAAAAACAAGAGCATGTCGAGATCACCATCAACGTTGACGTCTTCAACGCTCCACCTATCAGTTGCGGCTTCTAGACCACTTCGACCAAAATGAACTGTAATAGGGTCGACATTAGTCGCATCAAACGTACTAGTTGTCATTACAGCGACAGGGATTACGCCACGGCTATCAAGATTTACAAAATTTGGAAAATCGTTTGGTTTTATGTCAATCATAACAGAATTTTCAGCAGCTATCTCTAGTGTGTCAATTGTGAAAGTTATACTCCCTATATTATTTGTGATTTCGCCTATTTTTAACGCATTAAAGTCACTAAGTACAAGCATGTTTGGTAATGGTCGCGCACTGTTAAAAGCAGTATGAGTTATATCTATCAGGTCGAAAATTAGCTGCCCTTCTCCTCCTCTTGGTACTTCATTCACTAATAAATATGGAAACCCCCCATAAAACTCATCAATTATTCCCCAGAAGATGTCTTCTACGTAATTAGACACCTGAAAAGTCGCACTATCATAGCTTTGGATCATTGTACTACCAATTACTACAGTTATCCGAGCCTGTTCCGACGGCTGGATATATACTGAACGAGTATTATTTATTATTACTATCGCCAGTAGGAGGAAAGCTTGTATCCCTCCCTGTTTTAGTGCCAGCTGTTATTAGAGTTCATCCGTAATCAGGAGAAAGCGGATGAGCATTTGGACCAACTGCGGTTGGCGATGATGTAGCGCCTTGGGCGCAATTGATAGCCATTATAGGGCGTCCCCTTATAAGCCTCCGGCTTTTCCAAAGGTAATTTAACTGAGAGGAATCTTCCTTTACCAAAGGTTGTCCAGGCCCGTTTTGTTCCATGTGACGTACTAAGTAGCAATCTCGAAAATCATTGGTTAATCTCTATGATATTTATGGATCGTCTTCGTAAGAAAGCACTGGACTCAAGCCATAAAATCGAACCTTTTTTGTATCCATATCTAGAGACCCTCCATCTCCACCTGCCAACCAGATCCATCTGAAGTTACAACCAATGTTCCCGATGTTGTTGTGTTGTAAATAGCTTCCACATAGTTATCTTGAGGGTGCCATTGATAGTTACCGCGTGTCCCAGAGGCTGCTGTGATGGTGTGATTAGCAGAAGAGACTGTATGAGGTTCCAATCGATCTATAACATCCTGACTCGGATGACCATGAGAATTGGATGGCCCGGCACTGACTATCGCAACCTCAGGAGAAAGTGTATTGGCCCACAAGTCGGATGTAGAGGTCGTTCTGCTACCATGGTGGCCTACCTTCAACAGATCAATGTCTAACCATTCTGCAGGGTAATTGGACAGAATCTCGTCTTCGGTCACCGTTGTAGCATCGCCAGTCAGCACTGCCTCAAAGTCTCCGAAACGAAGCATGATCACGATGCTACTGGTGTTCTTCAGCCAACTCGTCCGACCTTTGGCGAGCCCGGCTGAAAGTACAAACACATCGGCTGCGCCACAGGTCAGTGAGGTTGACGCAACCGTGTGAGGGTCATGATAGCCATCGCCCAAGTGGATCCGTTCAGTTTCAAGAGTATCGAAGAGCCAGTGTTTGCTGCTTTCGACCAGGTAATCTTCCAGCGAACCAGTCCAATGCAGTCGATTAACAACAAACCCGTTAAGCAGTTCCGGGAGTCTGTTGTAGTGGTCTCGGTCAGGATGGGTCACAATGAGATCATTGATAACAAGATCATGATCGATAAGGACGCCCAGGAGATAATCCCGGACCTCCTCTCCCGGATAATCACCAGTACTGCCGGCATCTATTAGGATGTGCGAACCATCTGGGCATTCGACGAGTGTGGAATCACCCTGCCCTACATCGATGAAATGAAGCTTGAGCGTTCCTGAAGATGCGGAGGGTGTCGAGATGCGTATTATTCGAGAGAAGCCTTTACTGACGAATCCAGACCGTCCCCCTCCGAGATCGACTTCATGGTAGTACGGAACTGATTGGATGTAAGGCAGTGATTGTCCGGGTCTTAATGAACCAATGATTGTGGATTCGCTCGAGGGGTTGTCCCGTACATTGAGGGAGTTCGATACCCGATGGTTTGGCTCGACTGAATCCGCGAAAGAAACACCGTTCAAACCAAACAAGATTACGATTATGGCGAGCGTTCTTATCATAATCGCGAGTTCCTCCGTACCACCCGAACAATTCCGGGTAGTGACTGCCGTTGTCTCTGTCGTTTACTGCCTACCCTGCCAAAACGTCTCATGACTGAACCGGCTGACACGGCGTAGCAGGCCTTTTGGTGCCAGAGATAGCGTCTGGTGACCGCCCGCATCTCCTGGTGGTAGATTCCGAGCGACTGGCACAAACCAGTTCTAATGGCTTTGGTGGCGCTGGCTGCTGACGCCAGGGAGTGGAAGAGCCCTTGCCAGGCGATAGCGTCAAAATCCAGCAGGACATCCCCTACGGCCAGGAATCCAGGTTCTGCCTTCATCACTTTTTCGACGTCGAAAAAGGAAGTCCCGGCAGGCTTACGCAAAATGATATAGCGTTTTCACTCCTTGCTATTTTACATATCGATAGAAAAAATAATTGACAAGAACAGTTTGTCGATACTATATGTTATTTTTCATAATAAGCCTCAATAATTTTATCATTACTTAAACCATCAATCGTAAGAACATAATATAAGTATTTTTAATTCGACACTAAAATTTTGTTGTAGCTTTTCGCGAAGGTATTAATTTTTACGAATAGTTCAAAAAATACCCACCCATTCATAATGCAAGGCCAATAATACACAAAAGCATCAAAGTAATATGTTCAATGTTTTTTAGTCAATAATCAAATCTATGTCATCGATCTGCAGACGATCGGCTTCTATCGGCAATCCTTTTACGTCGAACGCAGCTATCTTGAGTGCGATAATGCTGGCTTTATCATCAGCTTTAGCCATACCCTCGTGCGTTACATCGTCCCCCAAACAATGATCGGCTCGTTTTATTAAATGAGAGCATTTCGTACGGAGATGGTTAGTCAGATTCAAGCCAATATCGAAATTGGAAGACGGTGATGGCTTCATGTCCCTCATGGGCATACCACCCATACCAAATGTGGAGATCGAACCTGCGAATGCCGAATTCCCATCAATTTTTGTATCGTTTACGTCGTCTACATTACCAAGCAGAATCCGAAATTCCACGGATTCAGCCGGCATACGCTTGGATTTTATAACCAACTTTATATCCCTGAATCGTTCGAGAATACGAGGATCAAAAGGTAAAGTAACAACCTCCCAAACCAAAATAGGTGGAATCAAAAAGCACCAGTTTCGATAGCGGTAACCAAGCGCATCTGTCGAAATAACGTCAGCACCAGTCTGCCATTCTGAAGTAAATGGCTTATTAAATGGAGCGAGCTCGTGGTTCAACTCGTTGGCGGGTATGGCTGTACCAGGATTTTGCTGCTGCCAGTTCCACCACAGGCGGTCCACATTGCAGTGGTGAAGAAAAAAAATTGGGTCAAATCCAGCAAGGGAGATCATTGACATTTGCCCGCCAGTTCGTCCGTGTACAGCGCCATGCGGGCCATTAATGGCGCTTTGAAAGTCGCTAAAATTGCCGCTAGACAAAGCCGACTGTGCAGCCGTAGCGATATTGCCAAAGTTCGTAGTATCGATGTCTGGGCGCCGACTGGTTGTACCGCCTCCGGCAGCACTGGCTATCGGCCCGCTATACAAGGGATTGGTTACTGTGTCCCCTATGCGATTCACATAAGTCGGGTGCCGACAGGCTTCGGGCACACCAGCTGTTGGGCCACTGGACCAGTCCCAGAATGGTAACATCAAATTGCAGTGTACGGTTTGCAAGGCTTTCTCAAAGGCTCGCATATATGCTCGGTGCCAGCTCAGAAAACCTGGTGCGCCGTGATCGCACCACCCCGGCGCTGGGAGTCCGTGTATTCCGCCCAAGGTGGCAAAGCTATCCGGAGAAGACTCTGCCAGGTTATAAAGGGCTTGATAGGCTTCGCGTAAATCGTGAAGCTCCTCATTGCTTAAACAGTTTATATTTTTTCGATATCTAATATACATATCGTTTCTCCAGAATGCTACTCGCCATAATAACTATGGACGTAAGGTACCCCACGTTTCTCATCCAACAATGCCATCGACGAAAAGGTTATTATTTTTTTGAAACATCACAACGGCAAGTTCGGTAGCAGCGCCAAAGTCTCCATCTATTGAAATATCAAATCCTTTGGCCGCTAATAATTCCTGTAACTCCCTAACTGAATCACCAAAAGATCCACGACGTAGGACAGTGGTGTTCCCGCCTTCATTACTAGCCACTCTAATACCTTCGATTCTAGAAAGCGCAGTTTTTGCTTTTTGAAGATACTTTCGACGATCTTCAATTCCATTGAGTCCTCCATTGACAAGTCTAGTGGCCTGTATCAGATTATCATGATCAGCTGCCAAGTTAATCTTTCGATCTTTCCAGTATTCGCAGGCAATTTTAAGTGAGGTTACAGGCTCAGAGGCGAGGTTCGGGCTATCTTCGAGTGGCAAATTAAGTTTTTTTCCAATTTTTCGGTAATTGGCCCTTCCTGTCAATTGGATAAGTCCTCGGCCTTTATAGCGCTTGCCATCACCTGCGTGTATATTTCCAAGATCTTCTCTACCTTCATATGCTGACCCAGATGCAAACTCTTCGGTCGTTCTAAATCCAGCGCATTCATGCGTAACCTGTCCCATGAAGTGGGCAATACGTAACTTAGTATTTATATCGTAGTCATCTAGAGTAGACGAAAATATGGCAGAAATTTCACCTACTATGCGCGCTTGCGCATCAGCTTTGGCACCTGAGAAGTGTGGAGAAACAGTCAAAATAAAGTCACCATCTACAGGAATCATTTTTTGTCCTCCTAAACTTATATACCCTCTTTATAAAAACAAAAATTATATCTATTCTATATAGATATGCAGAAACGTATTTTACGATTTTGAGGGCTAAGAGATTAATTGAATAAATTTTTCAGCCAAAAAAACCGACAATATAGATGACAGTTCAATACGTTTCTTCAGTGCTAATCATGCCACACTAAACTCAGACCAGGTCTGCATTCTTAAAGAACCTGCTTAGGTTCTCATTTAGCATACGTATTAAATAGTCATTTAGTGTTGCGAGCACATTTTTATAATAGTCTATTTTTTGTATAAACTAATATTTCCATAGTTTTTATTAGTCATAACCATTCATACCTATCTATATGTTTAACATCACTGGATCTTCAGCAATCAGATCTCCTGGCTTCTGCAATTTTTCTGCGAGCTTATTAGTAAGTTGAATGCTCACATGTCGAACAATATGCAAGAGAATCCCTGGACTAACTCTGGGCTGCTCAGAATCTGCATCATCTGGTTTTGGTGCGCATCCGAGTCGCTGGGAACTATATAATCGCGAGAAGAGGTTAATTAAACTTCATGCTTCATCAGTAATCAGTTCGGCCAGTTGGCGGACGTAATTTAAAGCCGGAATCAGAAACCCTTCATCTCTTTTTCTAGGAAAGGTTGTGATGGTTCTTTGCCGAGTATACGTCTAAGAATCGAATTCATAGTCCAGAGATCATTGTCAAAGCCACCATGGCTGGTACTCCTGGTGATTTTGCCCTTCCTACCGTCCGAATAATGAAGACTCAAACCGGCGATGGGGGGAATTCCCCCAGAATACTTCTGCATCCCGAGTATTGGTTTGTCGATACGGCGCTCCAAAGAGCGCGATACTAAGTACAAAAGGGATTTCCGGTAGACGACAGCTACGTTGTCGTCTTTTTCCAGCTTTTCAGTCATATTGTAGATATCCAGTACCGGCAGCATCGTTAGGGACGAGTTTTTCTTCGGCTTTGCCAGCCTGTCAACATAGTGTTCGTTGAAGAACTCAAGGTTGCACGCGGGGGCCATCAGGCTGCAGCTCTGAATGAGATCCGACTTTCCCAGTGCATCGAGCGCGCCGAGGAGATGGCCTAGCAATACCGCACCGGTGCTGTGCCCTACCAGGTGTATATGTATTCCGGTGCCTTGCAAAGCCTCTACAAAGGTCCGGATGACGGCCGAGCCGTCACGCTCCTGGTCACCGTCGACAACGAACGGCAAACGGGCATCGCGTTTCATTTCTTCCCAAATTGGTGTGACCGGCTTGCGCACGATGTCCTCGATCAGCTTATCGCTCGCATCGATCAACTGTTCTTTGAGATCACCCAGAAAGCCTTCCATGTGCTTGCTACGGTAGGCACGTATAACCGTGTCCTTGAGTTCCTCCACCAGTCCTGTGTCATACATCACATGGAAGGGGTAGATTGCGTTTCTCATGAAGCCGTCTTTTAGCGCGGCAATTCGCGTAGCGGAATCCTTGGGACTGTTTAGGCCACCGTGGGCATAGATCAAGAGGTGCTGGTAACGCTTGTCTGACACGGACTCATTTATCAGCTTCGCTGTATTCTGAATATCCGATAGGGTGCTCCAATAATCTCCGTGTTCCTTGAAAGCCCCATCGTCAAAGTGCACGAAATGGCCCGCGATCTCCATACGCTTCGGAGCTGCCTTGCCGATCTCGGCTTCTGTCTTCGCCAATGTCCGGGCTGTGATCCCAAAAACTTGGGGCGTCGGGAGGGCCAGCCGGAATACCCAGCCGTCACTTATGTTGTCAACCCAGTCCTCGTACAACCACAGAGCAAATCCATTGGATCCCCAGCCCTTTCCCCATGAATTCTGCACGATGAAGCCGTTCTTGTTATAGCCGACGATGGCAAAGGCATGCCCGCCGCTGATGATTGAGTTTGGCTGAATTGTTGCCAGATCGGAGTCTTCGTTTTCTTTTGGGTTGAACCAACCGGAATGCACGTCGGCTGACACATAGATTGTACCCACCTCGTTCAAGGCCGCATGATAGTCATTCAGCTCCGCACGCAGCCGGTAATAGGCGCCGAGCGCATTTGAACGGGCATCGGTTGCGCGATCTATGGTGATCTCGCCGGGTTTATCAGGGTCGTATGGCCAACGCTCCTCGCTGCACACGCCCATGTTTTTCCAGCCACGTATTGCCCCGCGACAGCTAGAGCCCTTGTAGTCTTCGCCAGGCCACTCGTCATGCATCCTGGCCATCTCGTAGAGCATGCGGGCGCTGGCCTCGAATCCCATGTTGCCTTTTTCCGCATTCAGCAGGTTGATCACAGCCGCAAGGCCGAATCCGGTACAAGCCCCGTCCGTTCCCTGATCAAGAATCTCCGGCACCGAACCACGTTTGTCCATGGCGGGTTTCAGTGAAACAAGGGCGGGCTCATACATCCGGTCTCGAATATCCGGTGTGTCCTTCCGTGCGTTCAGGACGCGCTTTTTTCCGGCCGCTTTAACCGTGTTTATTTGGAACGCTTTGGATTCTTCCATCTTCATCCCCTTATGTTTTAGGCTCAAATTTCGTGAGCATGAGGTCCGGTGTGAGATTTGCCTAGGAAACTTGATGGGGGTGGAACCTCGAGACATGATCCACTACATAGTCCTACTAACTAATCAGGCAACCAACGCTCGTACTACGAATAAGGTTTGAGCTAAAGGGCGGTGAAGCCCTAAGTGCCGACGCCCCTTGGAGCCCACAGTTACGCATCAGATTTAGAGGGTGTTCTTAGTTCTGTATCAGCTAATGTTCACAGATCCACGTTTTGGTCGATCCGGCCTTCAAAGTGGATGTTCAGTTGAGACAGCGTGCGGTACAAGTACTGAACCGGACGCGGAATTGCGAATCAGGTGGATGATTTAGAGTTGGACCTCGGTATCCGGATAGATAGTCTCAATGGCTTCGGGAAGGCCTTTCAGCCCGTTCACCGACGTGATCAAGATGTCTTGGAGGCCTCAGTTCTGCAGGTCAGTCAGCACACAGAGCCAGTGTTGGGCGCCTTCGTACTCAGACCGATACAGGCCCCGCAACTCTTTTTTGCACTTGATGGTCAGGCTCAAGATGGTATCTATAACCTTGGATATGAAGAATCGTTTCCTTCGATTTATTGTAATACCAATAGAAGGGTTACACGGGCTCCGGATCACGTTCCTGCCAGACTCTGAGTTCTGGCACCAGACGGTCGGTAATGGCGTTGATGGTGCCGTTGGAGACGTTCATCCCGTACAGATCCAGTATATGTTCGCGAATGTTCTGGTAGCTGTTGTCTAGGGCAAATAGCTAGAGGATCTTACGTTCCATTTCGTCTGTCAGGCGCGTCTGATAGTTCTTCACGGTTTGCGGTTCAAAGGAACCGTTGCGATCTCGGGGTGTATCAACTTTAAATTCGCCGGAAGAGGTCTTGACGGTTTTTCTGGCGTTGCCATTCTTGCGATCGGAAGAGGCATCTTTGGCCAGAAGCTCATCAATTCTCAGCGCCCAGTGCTGCCTCGCTTATCTGCTAAATCATCGGGGGAGCATGCCATCCTTACCATTGGGGTCATGGCCGGAATAGATAACATTTTCTTTAGCCTTGTTATGTCTTGTCAAGAAACCCGAAAGCGCGTTCTGCATTATGAATTTCATCATACTTAACATATTTAAAAGTTGCACGAATGTGTAGTTGTTTCCACTCAGTTGGAACCCTCAAAACCACTGGAAATCTTTGTGTGACTCCTGGTCGAACATAGAAATATGGAACCGAATTTTTTGTTATTCCAGATGTATTTTCTAACTTTTTTGGTATTACAGATATTTTTTCTAACTTTTCTGGGAAACTAAGTCGCGGGGGATGACTTTTTATTTCAGTTAACTTCTGACCGTCCACAATCCCCCTCACTTTCAATCTTATGTCATCAAATCTTTGTTCTACATAACCTTTATTCGAAGCGATAATACCAATTTCGACAATTCTATCTGCACCGCTAGTTCCTAGATTAACATACTCAATGTCAAACTGAATTCTTTGCTGGTGCGCTCCTTCCTTAAAAAATCTATAGTATGCAAAAAGGGTAGCGGCTATTAAAAAAATCAAATTTAAAAGGTCTGTAATTGTTTCCATAATGACGCCCTATTTATGTATAACGCAGCCAATGTCTGACATCCACAAGCAGAGCAAGGAGACGGTTTGGGAAGCCAGCTTTAATTTGACTTGCTAGTATTTTATACATCTATTAATAAGCCGATCAAGAAAACAGAGCGACGATGGAACCGATGCTTTTTAGAATCGGCTGGATTGCATTGTTATACTTGGTTATATTAAGCATCCTGATCTCGTGCATGGCCTACAAGATTAGTTAACCATGATCCACCACTGCACCAATTCTCGTCATCGCTTTCAGCCGACACGACAGCCACAACATATGGTCCGTCATTCCAGAAAGCGAACATCGGTCCCCCGGAATTTCCCGGTGTCAAATCCGCATGTGTACTCATGGATCGAGCGGGACCAAGATCATACCATGGTTCATCCAGTTTCTTATCTCGTTGAAATGTTGGACGCGAGGCACTACCTATACTTCCGGGGTAACCGATGTTAAACCAGAAAGGTTCGTTATCCCATGAACTACTATAAGTTCTAGTACCCATCCATCCAAATAGGTCGCCTATACGATCATTCGTGACCAAAACTGCATAGTCTTCATCAGCTTCAAACCAGCTTACAGTGCCAGTAACTTTCGTGTAAAACCAAACTCTATTTATAGCTGTAATTGCTCTTACTGAACCTGCGGACCGATGAACTTCAACAGTACCCGCACCATTTGAACTCCAATCAACTACATGACTAGCTGTTAACACATGTCTCGGACCAACAATAACACCTGACCCTGTGCCGGCAGACGTTATGACTTTACAAATAGTTCCCCATGGATAACTGATATCATTGTATACCCTACGATCTTCTGGATTGAAAACAGTAAGCGGTCTCAAGTCTTTACCATTAAGAAGAATGCGTGGAGGCGGTGGTAGTTTTTCTTTGCATGGAACCGGGCTTGTTCCAAACCATTTAGGAATCATTGGTATAGTAGGTTTGACATCAAACTGCTTCTTTCGCTTGGCTTCAATCCCGTGAAAATCATATGATTTTATCTCAGGAAGTAGCATAGATTGTAAATCTTTTGGTATCTTACCCTTGGCACTTCTGTCAAAGAATTCTGCTACCTGAGAGTAAGATAGCGGTGATTCACTATTTTTTTTACTTTTTTTATTCATTTCAAATATCCATTTCGAAGTTAATAATATTTTACAAAAAATAGGAAAAAATTATGTGTTACAATCTATGAACTCTTGGCAATCACCTCCATTTATAGCAGCAGGCACTGCATTTTTTAAAATTTTCAAACAGTTTCAAATGAGGCCTCTGATCTCAGAGTATATTAAAAATGATACCTTTTAATCCTCGCCAGGGGCAGTCCACACGTATCCGTTAGAGTATCCTTTCAATCGCCATCCGCAGATTCGGCTTACCGTAAATGGCGTGTTTAAACAACATTTTTTCCAGCTTCGACGTGAACTCGTTACTGAACATCAATAGGGGTATTGAAAACCCGCAGGGTTATCGGTATTGGAGCCTCAATTCGGCGGGTTTGCTCCTATTCATCAACTCACCCGGCTCGGAACGTCAACAACCCCTAATAACCTATTATCAACTGGACATCGCGCTACGATCATCGCAAGTCAATGCTCCACCCATTCAAGGTGCCTACATCACGCCGCAGATTGTCCGAGACATGCAACGTCCACCTTCCTTCACCGGCGATTCCCGCTGAGACAAAATTTGCGAGATCCTCGTTGTTAGCTGCTGTGTAAACCCGTTTTAGGTCGTTTTGAAACGAGCCTTGCATACGATGTAACTCGCCGACGAAACCCTCGGGAGAAACAAGATTGACTCGAAGATCACCGCGATATGTATGCGTGATGTCGACTTCGACTTCGATCGAACGAACCGGCCCTCTTCCCGTCAGCTCGATGTGACTTACGATGCCCTGCGGATCCCTGTCTGGGATCGTCTGATTCGGACTTGCAGCTCCATGACGAATACCACCCGTCGTGATTCCTCCGGGCAGTGACCGTGCCCTCGCGACTGCTCGCGCGGCATTAGCTTTTCCCGAGCCGAAGAAGGGGGATCGGCCGTTAACAAAATCGCCACTGATCCCCTGGACGTTCGGATCGGCCGCAAGGTCCAAATGCGTATCCAAGTCTGTATCGGCGGTGGTCTGAAGGATCTGGCGCACCTGTGTAGCCGACAAGGTCGGATTGGCCGACAACATCAGCCCAGCAATGCCGGCTACAACAGGTGCGGCACCGCTGGTGCCGCCAAAATTAGCAGTATAGAAACGCTCGTCGATCCCCGTCGAGGGGTCGTCGAGGAGAGGATCGGATCCGCTGCCATGGCCGCTACGGTTCGAAGCTGCGATCTGTCCCAACCCATGTTGCGGAGCCGTGAACGCAGGGACACGTCCGTTAAGTTCATGCCCATTGCTAGAAGGCGCCATAATCGTTATGTGAGGGCCCCAATTCGAATAGCCGGACTTTTTAGTCGTCGACGACATCGCTCCTACAACGACCAGTCCGGGAATCATTGGGTAGGCCGTGAACACATCCCGATTCTGTGGTATCTCTCTAATGGTGAAGCGGCCTGTAAAAGGATCGCGAGGACCCAGGAAACGGACACCGTTCACATTGTCGCTTGCTGTCAGGAACGTCGGAGCATCGTCGTTACCCGCACTAAACACAATAACGAGTCCGTTGCCACGCCGTCCGCCCGATTCGGTCAATTGTGTCATTGACGTTTTAAATGCCGCACTAAAAGGCTGGAATGTGCTTGGTGGGAAGCCAAAGCTGCAATTGACGACATCCGCTCGCGCCGAGACATACTCGAAGACGCCGAGCATCGACGTGCTCGAGACGAAACTTTCGCTGCCACCGAATGGAACCTGGATCGGCAGGAATGTGCAGCCTGGTGCAATTCCACGCATAGCTTGGTTGCTGTGGGAGCCGACCGCGATGCTTGCAACTGGTGTGCCGTGAAAGTCTCCTGGCTCCGGGTCTTCGCTGGTGTCTCCACTAACGAAGGATCTGCCGTCCGGATGAACTCGAATACCAGCGAATGCTGGGTGCCCCGTGTCGAATCCATCGTCAATTACCGCTATGACAACGTCCCGCGACCCGGTTGTTATCGTCCAGCTCTCTGGCACTTCCGATGACGCGTTGGCTCGTACCGAAGGATGACTTATCAGATCGGTCGTCAAGTACCATTGGCGTTCGAACAAAACGGGAGTTTGATGGTACTGGACCTGCTGTAAGATATCCGGTGTGCAGCTCTCAACTTCTGGACGCTCTGCGATCCGGTTGGCGGTTTTGATCGGATTCTGCCCCGTCGCGGTAGTGACACGTAAGACATGAGAGCTCGCCATCGAACGCACATACTCGAGCGAGAATTCATCCATGATCTTCTCGAGTTCGCCAGTCCCGTCGTGACGTAGTGTCAGAATGATGTTTTTGTCGATGAGGATTTCTTCATCCGTTCCATCAACTAAGTAAATGTGATGGGCGACGGCTTCCTCGCGGACACCATCCATCAGTGAATCACGGTCGTTGTGATCTTTGCCCCGCGCCCGGCTCATCGCGGTGGACAGTCTCGCTACATCATGGTAGTTCCGCTTGTCCTTCTCCAATTCTTCTAGTGATGCGTGTACGCTAAAGTCTGTTTCGTGTTCCTTGAGTTGTAATTTTTTACCATTCAGTACGATGTAATTGCCAAAGTTAGGTTTCGGTGCTGCATTTTTTTGAACCATTAGAGTCTACTCCTCAGGTTAATCGCAGTATGGCATTTCATATCTTCGTCGACGGTTAGTGCCTGATATTCACTACCTCGAGTTCACTGATACCGGTACTGAAGTGTGGTGTTTCTGGCGGAATCGCTTAACTTAAGAGGACTTTCACGCTACCGCCCGTCCGGCTACATGGAATACCAACATAGATAATTTTTAAGACTAAACGGTGTTCAGTAGCCGTTAAAATTTACCAAAGTGACATAATAAAAATATCTATACTATTCAGTTCATGAATTAAATTTATCCGTCACTAGCCGCCAAGAGGATCAAGAATTTATCGTCTTTTTAACAATCCACCCAATAACCAACTCTATTATTATTCGATTAAATTTGTTCAATTCAAAATTTCTTAATAACATTAAGGCAGGAATACTCTTCACCTGGCTATTCATAAAATTTGCGAGCCATTTCATAGAGTTTACGTGGTCTAGCGATGACACACCGCCTGCGGCCTGATTGAGATGATTGATGACGGCAGCATGCCCGAAGCCAGTACAAGATCCTTCAGATTTATGATAGACAAAAATGAGACTATTGCGGGCAGCGGTTTCAGCTTTTAACTGTTTCGGAGGAGGTCTGGAAAACCAGTCGCGACTATACGGCAAGTCCGCCTTCGCACTGGAATCGAATTCGTCAATTTGGAGTGAAATTAAGTCAGGCATCTGTATTCCTCCGTAATTCAGGAAGCTCAGAGGCCTGATCGATGTACTGACTGCTGCCACCCATGGCGACCGGTACAGGGAAATAAAAATGCAGCAACCCTTCGTGATCTGATGCTGCAAAGCTATCCACCTTAATACGAGTTTCCTACTTGCTTTCTATGTATAGCAGAGAATTACTCAATGACTAATCGGAAAAAACGGAATTCAATCAATCAATATGAGCCGTCTTACTTAAGCAAAAGTATATGTAATCCACCAGAGTCAATGTCTTTAATCGATATCAGTATCGGATAAAGTATCAATGTGTGTGGATACGGTGCCTGAACTTCGTGGTATGATCAGTAATTGGTGAGTAGTCGCACGCATTGGTTATCGTTGAAATTCAAGCTATTCCCAGACGCCCAGTAGTGTTATCAACTAGCTGCTGAGAACTAGAGCCTCGCCTTGGCAGACGCGTTTAGTGCGCTTTCCATCATCCCTACATCCACCTCATGCCCCCCTCCTTGACGCTAAACGATAGTAAGCGCCAGGAGCCAGTAACCGCTTTTGTTGAATACAATTCAATCTAGTGGTATGAAAGGGTCAATAAAATTGTCCTCATAGCTTCCCTCACGCCCTGGATAGAACCATCCGTCGCCCTCAATCCGAGCATAGTTATCGCTGTTATCCCAGATTTCCTGCTGGAGCTCATGGTTAACCTCATTGAGGTACCGGATCAGCCTCGTGCTCGATAGCCGTATCGACAAACGCGTCGTCCAGGTCTTCCCCGGGGATAAAGCACATCGCGCCTTCTAGCAACTCTCGCGTCTGACCAGCTACTTTCAGTTTGCGCTTCTTTGGTACATCTAAAGTCTCTACAAATAGACTGATATCTCTAATTATGCCGGTTCGGATAATTCGCCATAATCCGCGTTTCGCTGCCTCAACCTAAGCTGCATGGGTCTATATACGGATCGTAAGCGCGTCATATGGACCATATAGGGACCATCAGGTGCTGACTGGCTATCCTGGGGGGCATGTCGGTAACCCCGAAGGGCCTGCCGACGGCCATTTTCAGCATCGCGACCAGTTCTTGACATCTGGCAGGTCGACAGAGTCCCAACGGGCCTTTCGCACCTCTGCGTCCGCCAGTGTCGGCCCAACACCGAATGGTGACGGCGCCGAGTCCCCGCCTTCCCTAACCCGCAGCGGCATTTGCGCCAACGACCTTGCAGCCACGGCAGGAAGCCACGCGCCAGCATGCCTGCCCCCGGTGTCAGGCTAGACCAGTACGTATCGACGGGGTGTGTTCGTTCAAGTGCAGCCGGATATGGGCGATCCCCATGCCCCGGACGAGTTCGGCGGCGCGGCGCAGGTCGCGAAAGGTGCGCACCCCGCGCCGCTTCTTCTCAATGCGGTAATCCGCATCAGTGCTCCGGGCGACGATATGGAAGTCACCACCACTGTCTTCGACGAGGTACACAGTGTGGATCGCGCCGGCCTCAACCAGTGCGGCGAGGACGGACTCCGAGACCAATTTGGTCGGTAACGGCTTTTTCAGCATGATGGGCACCCAGCTTGATCAACCTGGGCAGTCTAGTTCAGTGGTCTGTCCCCCACCCCGGCCAAGCCGGGCCTATGGGTTTAACAGAACATCAATTATGGCCCGTCAGACCGACTCACCGACTCCATTCCGGAATGATCGATACAGAATAGGAAAATATCCTAGAACCTTCTGTCGCCTGGGGGCTACACTGAGGGTAGCGTGTTTGATAAGGGCACGATCAGGACGCAGTCGATCACGCAAAGCTACGGGACCCCTTCTCAGGATTCGCCGGGCTGCCAAGCACAGGTGACAGTCGGACACATGTCCTTTTGACTGACATGCAGAGGCCTCCTCATCGTTCACCCTTTTCCCGGGCCCGTCCTTCTGTCGTTGACTTGATGACAACACGAAGAGGTGGCCACCATGAAAACCCTCTTGGCGTTTCGCAACAAGCTCCTGGCCGGACTAGCACTGGCTTTAACACTGAGCAGCAGCGCCGCCCACGCCGCGATCGACCTGTCGACCTGGAAAAATGCCGCTGGGCCTAATACCGGCCTAACGCCTGACATCACACTCAGCTCGAGTCCGCTCCAGAATCTGGTACCAGTTCAGGTCGATTTCTCTATTTGCAACCGAGGTGACGAGGTAGTGACATCCACCTTGTTTGAGCCAATTCAGGGACGCTTAAGATCATTACAGGCTGACTTAATCACTGATGGTGACAGCAATGATATTAAGTCGCTGGCTGATGGCGTTTCTATCGCCCCCGGCGCCTGCGCCAATATGTCCTTTATTTGGATACCGGACATTACGCAGGGTGTAACGGAGATTATGGCAGAAGCTAACCCTGGCTTGCTCGTGACCGAGACAGATTTAAGCAACAACGAAACCTCTCGCGCCGTCGCATTCGACACAATCCCACCACCGCCTGTGCCAGAGGTATCCTGCATGGGTTTCTATGCCCCCTTCGCCCAGGACCTAAACATCAAGAAGAAGGCCAAAGGCACGATTCCGGTGAGGATAGGGCTGACTGATGGGAACGGTTACCCGATGACGGACGCTGACCTGTCGGCACCGCCGGTCATCAATGTGGCCTTCAATGGTACCGTCTACGGCGATGGCTCCACAGACGATGCGGCGCTGGAATCGGTCGGCAGTTCGAACGACGGCAACGCATTTGCCTTCAATTCAGATTCCGGGCTCTGGGAATACCGCCTAAGCAGCAAGCAGTTCAGCCAATCCGGCACCTACGCGGTCTCGGTGGCCTCGGGCGATACCGGCGAGTACACGATCAACACGGATGGTCAGTGCGCACAGAGCTTTATTCGTCAGTACTAGGCCGTTTAGCTGCCTGATGCGCATAGGCTGCGCCAGAAGCCGAAAGATCGCTGAGGAGCGTTTTCAACGACCCGCCGGCTTCTGGCACACAGCGTTTACCATAACCCTGCTTATGGACATGCCTGATCAGCCGGAGTGCGGCGCCTCGTGGAGCACCGGATGGCGCTCTACAGCCAACTAGGGCCGCCCGCATCCTTCACGTATTCTAGAATATGTGATAAACAATTCCGAAGATTGCAATGTTGGCGAAAGTAAAAGGCCTTGAGGCCGCAGCCTGACCAGGTATGACACAAGGAAGTGGCGATGCGCATATCAGTTCTATTGATCACTCTCAGCGTTCTGGTTACCGGGTGCGGTGATCCGGATCCGGATCCGGAAATCAATATCAAGCATATCTTGAAGAAGGACGAGCATGTCGGGCGTATCAAGCGGTCA
Organism: Motiliproteus sp.; assembly: GCA_048265065.1. Lineage (GTDB taxonomy): Bacteria > Pseudomonadota > Gammaproteobacteria > Pseudomonadales > Balneatricaceae > Motiliproteus. Next base: position 27,683 of record JBLXCH010000029.1, read on the forward strand.
GTCGAAGTCTCTCTCTTTGAGCGCCTTAGCGAAGAAGACCTGAAGAAATTTGCGCTCTACATCCGGGATTCAGACCCACACCGCTATGAGCGCACTTTCATCGGCTATAGCTTGGTAGGTACTCATCTAGACCACTATTGGGCCACTACTCACTTTACACCAGAGCTTGACGTAAGGGTCTTGGGCCAAACCCAGGAGCAGCATGATGCAATGACATCATCGGCTACAGCCGTGCATGGTACATTGCTCGGCCGGTGGAATGTGACACGAGGGATCGAGCGGGTACTTACCGCCTATGAAGAAGCAGGCCTCACGTATGTGAAATATACGTTTAACGACGGCAGCTATTCAACTTATGAGTTTCAGGTTCAAAAGCAAGCAGGCCACATCATGCTCAGCCCCCCTTCCGATACGAATATCAAAGAGCATTATGTGATCAACCGACGCGGTGAACTTGAGGTTTGGAGCCCAAATGGCCTTGAAAGAACAGAGCCGCCACTACCGTAAAGCTGTATTATTGAATAGTCCAGTTTACCGCAAGGCCAGCCTCGCTGGCCCCTGGGTAATCCCCCCGAAAAAGAGCGGTGCTCAAAAGTAGAATTTTCCGTAAGCTAAACGCAGGGAGGAAAAAGTCACGCTTTTCCGACAGCCAGATCCTGTCGATTCTGAAGCAAGCCGAGAACGGTGTTCCGGTTCCAGAGCTGTGTCGTGTGCTGGGCATCAGCAAACGTGGCGACAGCTATGTGCGTAAGCTCCTGGTTCATGGTGCTCGAGCAATACTTCGTTATGCCGACAAACACGATGACAACCTCAGCCGATGGTTCAATGCTCTGGTGGCACGGAAGCATATAAATGTTGCGGTCGTGGTGCTGGCGAATATGACAGCGCGCATGGCCTGGGCCATAACAAGTGGCAAGACAGCCTATGATCCGACTTTAGCTGCCGGGTAAGCGGAAGGCTCCGAAACGCCCTGAGGCAGGACTACCAAGCTGACAGGTGAGGTTACCACCACGATTGCAGAGCATATTGTCAGATGGCGAACAGGTCGAACCGACGCGGGATAACCCCTGAACAGGTGTGGAGCCGAAGAGCTCGTGTGGACATTTGGGGACCAGCGTGCGAATAGCCCATCAGGGGCGGATGCCGGATGAAACGGCATCATTACTGAGACCGGATACACATTGGCAGTCGTACCATGACGCAGTCAGATAACATGCTTGCAAACGAGGAGGAGTCCATACACACCTGCCCTGCGTGCTCCCTGCCATTGAAACGAAAGACAGATCACTTTGAAGGGTGTACCCACTGTTGTTTCATTGCGCAGATCGCACCGAGTGCGCCTCACCTGATGACAGCTCCCCGAATGAAGTGGGCCTGTCTCCGATCAAAATCTCCATTGTCTTTAGTTTTTTGTTTCGGTCGTCAGTCCACTGGGCTACTCTTCTATCGTTAGAAAGGACTGGATATTTCAAGGATGCTTTGCTGTGGCTACTGGACAAATACTCGATAAACCGGTTTTTATTTGGGGCACTACGGTGTTGATCTTGTATTCTGTTGTCTGTTTTTCCATTGAGACGTTGCCTGATCTATCATCAACGATGAAACAATTTCTGAACGTCTCTGAGATTGTTATCGTGATGCTCTTTACCGCTGAATATCTCTATCGCATCTACGCGACAAAGACTCGACTACGGTTCTTATTCAGCTTTTACGGATTGATCGATCTGGTGGCGATCCTTCCGTTCTATCTGGCAACCTCTGTGGATCTAAGAACTTTGAGGCTCATACGCCTGCTTAGGCTTTTCCGAGTGCTCAAATTAATGCGCTACAACAACGCTTTTCATCGATTCAGCCAAGCCCTGTACACAGCTAAGGAAGAGTTATTAATCTTTACAGCGGCCAGCTTGATCTTACTCTATCTGACTGCTGTTGGTATTTATTATTTTGAACACCCAGCTCAGCCAGATTCCTTCCGTTCAATTTTTGACAGTTTGTGGTGGGCCGTAGCCACATTGACTACGGTTGGCTACGGTGACATCTACCCGATCACGGTTGGTGGTCGTTTATTCACTTTCGTAGTGCTGATGATCGGTTTAGGACTGGTTGCGATCCCCACTGGAATTGTTGCCTCTTCATTGTCAGCCTTACCGAAGACAACAAGAGATAGCGATGCGGTAACTGATCGTAAAAAAGACTTATAGCAGTGCAATGCTAGAAGTAAATTGTTGTTGATCCGGCCTGGTAAAGGGGTCCAACCGCTCGCAAACGGACTTGATGCACTCGTGCTGAATAGGCTTTGATCTTGGCTCAATGATGAACAAGGAATTCCGTTGCATTGTCACGACTTTCTGCACCGCCTGGCTCACCAAATCCCTCTTTTTTATGGGTGCCCTCTTTTAGCAAGCGGTCATTCTGAGGCGTTATTGATCATCCGATGGAGATCTGAGCGCAGCTTGAGGCGCTCATCAAATCCGTAGAGGCCCAGCTCTTCACCAAAGTGATGCGGTTACCGACACCTTGATCAAGGCGACGCTGGAGATCACTGGCACCCTGCAATAGGCACGAACGCTCCAGTGCGAAGGCGGCTACTCTGGAGCGGCCACGTCTGTATTTATCATAACACCGGCTTTGGACACGGACCGGCTGGCTTTTCCTGCCGGCAGCCGCTGGCTTCCAGCGAAAGCCCATCGACCGCGTGAGCTAACTCAGCCCTACACCCACATTGTGGCAGCGATTATACAGCGAACTCTGTGCCAGTTTTTTATGCGCCATCTCGTTAACTCGTTAACACTTTGTATTGAAAGGTAAACTTGCTAAACAACAGAGAAGCCTGTTGACCAAGAACTCTAGCTTTCTCGCCCGGAAGTTTCACGGATGAAAACAACTTTCACGAACAATGTTGGGCAATAACAAACAGCAACTAACTACTTGGGAGGCGATTACTCTCAGGTGGTAAAAATCTCCAAATATTTAACATCTTGCACCAACTTCTTCCAATTTTGCCGATTCAGCGACCCTTCATTCTTGCTGCACCGCAATGTGGCGATCGGATGGTATGTCTCCTATAACTATTTTCCTACTGCAACGGAAGGAGCACGTGTGCGATCAGATCGCATCGCAAACGCCCCTTCCCGC
>JBLXCH010000030.1:0-24495 GCA_048265065.1 Motiliproteus sp.
AAAATAAAAATATTCACATTGGCACGCAAATCGCTTTATACCCAGTAAGTTTAATCCCCCTTCATTAAACGACCACCAACTTCAGATGAATAGGAGATACATCATGTTAAATTGGGCTATCACATTTCTTATTATTGCCATTATCGCCGCTGTTCTTGGGTTCGGAGGTATCGCGGGTACAGCAGCAGGTATCGCTCAAGTACTATTTTTCATTTTTGTCGTTTTATTTGTTATCGCTCTCATCTCTCGTGCGATAAGAGGTAAAACCCCAAAAGTGTAATAGACAAACGAGCAAGTCGATCAACATTCATATTCTCACTAAAAAGGAATTAAGCCATGAATAAGCAATTAATCGCCATTGTTGTCACTGCTGTTTTCGCGCTGGGTCTAACCGGCTGCGGCGATGACTCTATTGAAGATTCTGCAGACAAAGCAGCGGATCAAATAGAAGATACAACGACCAACCTTAGCAACCGTGTCGAAGATGCATGCGAGGAAGTAAAAGAAGGCATGAATGCTGAAGATGATGATTGTTAGTCATTTTTAAAGGCGCTCTAGTAAGCCTTCACTGAAACTAAAAAGGCGCTTGGATTAACAAGCGCCTTTTTAGTATTTATTTTACTATTTACGAGTCTTCATATTTATCTAACTTGTTATATAAGGTCTTGACGCTTATACCTAGCTGATCAGCAGTAACCGATTTATTGCCTTCATTTTCCGCCAAGGTATTGATGATTGCTTCCTTCTCGACTTCTTCCAATGGCACACCGGTAGGCACTGAAAGCGAAGACTCTTCTCGACTTTCATTGCCGTAACCTAAGATCAGATGTTCTTCTGAAAGACTGTCGCCAGCAAGAATATAGGCACGTTCGATCGCGTGCTTGAGCTCACGCACATTACCTGGCCACTCGTACTGCTCTATTTTCTGCAAAGCTTCAGAAGAGATCTCCTTCGCCATTTGTTCTTCCGCATTTCGGTAAGCCAAGAAGTGCTTTGCTAGACCGACGATATCTTTTTCTCGATTCCTTAAGGGCGGGACGCGAATAGGGTAATGAGCTAAACGAAAATACAAATCTTCTCTGAACAACTCTTCTTGAATCGCCTCTATAGGCTCTCGATTGGTTGCTGAGATAATTCTGACGTTCGCTTGTTTGGTCTTCTCACTACCCACAGGGCGATATTCACCCGTTTCCAGAACCCGCAGTAGCTTCACTTGCTGATCCATTGGCATTTCCGTTATTTCATCCAGAAACAACGTACCTCCTTCGGCTTGGGAAAATACGCCCGCACGCTCTTTATCTGCACCGGTGAAAGCACCTTTAACATGACCAAAAAGCTCACTCTCAATTAACTCTGGACTTAAAGCACCACAGTTCACAGCAACGAAAGGCGTATCACACTGACTACCAATCAAATGAACCGTATTGGCGACAAGCTCTTTGCCAGTTCCGCTCTCACCGATAATTAATACGTTAGCTGGAGAGTCTGCCGCTTTACGAATCACTCGATAAAGCTTCCTCATCACACGTGAAGAACCAACCAACATGCCAAATTGATCAAGCTCACTAGCCACTACCTGCTCGGTAGAGTCATTTTCACTCACAATCTCTTGATAAATTTCCTGCAACAACTCATTGACGAATTCCATATTCAATGGGGTGCGCAAGTGATAACTCGCACCATGCTGCATCGCTTTATCAATGAAAGGATTAGGCTCACCTTCGCTAACAAAAATCACGTCTTTACGGGATAGCAACTGGCTAGCAATAAGTTTGTCACATCGATCTTGAGAAAAATTATCAGCCTGCACAATGGCCACATGACTGTTCTCTTGACTCAAGCAATCAACCCAGCAGTCCGCGTCTGAAACTGTAGTGAGATCGAAGGAAGAAACAACAACACTTTCTAGCAGCTGACCCTGCAAGCTGTTGTCGTCCATAGTTATAAGCAAATTAGGCTGAACCATCTTACTGAACCTTTTGTCTGCATGCTGGTGATTAAATAAGAATGGATCTCAAATCTAATGGAAGCGTGTAAAATTAACAATTAAATTTGTAATTGCTTCACGGCAATAAAACAATATAAAGCAATTTTACGCACTATGCGCCGTATTAATGGGTTTTAACAAACTGGCACAGCATTTGAATAGTCTTATGTGCAATATCTTTTTGATGATTATAAGGAGATACAACATGAAGGCGTACAAATTTATTTTGCCAACAGTTACCGCAGCAGCTATTGGTTTCTCGACAACCACATTAGCCGATAATGACAAAAGCGCAATCAACGACGCATGGTTAGATGGAAAACTCGACACCGTTATCCTGCTAAACGACAACCTCAGTACGCTTGATGTCGATACCGACGTCACTAACAACGTTGCTGTTATCTCCGGCGAAGTTGATTCACCCTCTAAAAAAATGCTGTTATCCGAAGTCGCCATGGGCGTTGAAGGCATTTCAGAAGTCGACAACCGAGTCCAAGTCGTTGCGCCAGAAAAACCCCTTAATGAGAAAATCATGACTGGCGTGACAGACGCATCGATTTCAACCGCGATCGAAACCAAGCTTTTGCTTAACACCTCAATTGACAGCTTTGATATCGATGTAGAAACCAATAATAAAGAAGTCACCCTAACAGGCACTGTAGAAAGCATGGTCGAAAAGGACCTAGTCGAGCAAATCTCGATGAAAACCTTTGATGTTAAGTCGGTGAATAACCAACTCACAGTAGATAACTCTAAATCTTAATCTATCTAGCAGATTATTTGGCCCAGGCTGCTGGGCCAAACCTTAATCTCTGCGATTTCTATGGCACTGATTATATAGCTCGCTTTACCCAGTGATCAGGGTTCATCAAGGAGCTAAGACGATGAAAACACACAATAACGACACTCATATAAAGACCGAGAACGGCGATTTAGAATTACTAACGGAGCTTGCCGATGTTTGTAAAACTGGTGAAGCCTTTTATTCGACAGTTGCCTCTGATGTAGAACATCAGGCTCTCAGGAATCAACTGTTCAGCATGGCAGATCTGCGCTCGGGTATAGTGAATTCATTGGCTCATGAAAACGTCGAGCCTCGCTCTGAAGCACTCACGCAAACTGCAGACCATCTAAAACGCTGGTATCACAAAGCACCTGAGAAATATTCAGATTTCGAAAACCGAGAGTTTCTCGAAACCACCGAAGACAGGGAGCAGCAGTACCTCTCACTATTAAGGCGGCGAGTTAGCCGGGTGAGAAACCAGCGTTATGCAAAGATACTCGCTAATAAGATCGCTTCAATACAAATCATGCATGACCAATTGAAGCGCCTTAAAGACACGTTCAATTAGCAACGACATAACAAGTTCTCACTCCGCGTCACTCTCAAAGCAATCAGCCAAAGCAATCAGCGGTTTATTGCTCTGTGACCTGATGACCGATGATTACGCCAATATATGCACTTCATCGACAAGCATGAGACTAACAGCAATACAGGTAAGGAAAAGTTAATGACAACGTCAACTCCAACAGCCCCACCAGCAGCCCCGTTAACGTTGAGGCTACTTTTTCTGTGTTTGTTTTTTAGCCTGACCTCTATTGCACTAACGGCACAAGCCGCTGCGTCAGACGCCTCCAGTCAGTTATCTGACGAACAACTTGAGCAACTTATCAATACACTGGAAGACCCACAAGCTCGTGAAGCATATCTCGAGAATCTTCATACACTAATCGAAACAGAATCAGCACTACCTGAAGAAGAACGAGCTCCACTCATTAGTGAGTTTTTTCATATTGACGAAACCAGCACAAAACTCATGGACCGCTATACCCAATCATTGAATGCACTAGGTATCAGCGATAATTTAATAGGTAATATAGCGATTACTTTATTGACTGCAGTACTGTTAATGATCGGCGCTCGAATCAACAAACGCCTAGCCCGCCATTTTGATAAACGTCTGGTTTCAGTAAGACAGCGATTTCATTTAGATAAAAACCGCTTCTCTGGGTATTTTAAAATTCAGATCCTTGCCGGCTACCTGTTAGCAATTTGTTTGTTCGTCTACACCCTGTTCAGTTTATTCTCACTGGTACCAGATGAGGTGTCTCAATCGGTTGGAGGCCTCCAAGTAATCGAATTTTCCATCACGCTACTCATTATCTGTTTTTTAGCCACGACCTTTTGGGAGCTACCTAACGCCTTCTTTGAATACACCTCTCATCGTAGCCATCATCTCACTGAAGCCAGAGTACAAACTTTACTACCTGTGGTACGCAATATATTAACTACTACCCTTGCTATCATGCTGTTTTTGATTGTCTTGTCTGAATTAGGCATCGATATCGTGCCTATCTTAGCCGGTGCAGGTATAGCCGGTATTGCTATTGGTTTTGGCGCACAAGCTTTAGTTAAGGACTTTTTAACCGGCTTCATCGTTATTTTTGAAGACCTATTACAAGTGGGTGATGTCGTAAAAGTTGGCGACCGAGAAGGTCTTGTTGAAAAGATCACTTTAAGAAAGATTCAACTACGAAACCTAGACGGCACCGTCCATACCGTTCCATTTAGCGAAGTTGATGTCGTCGACAACTACACCAAAGAATACAGTTACTACCTAATGGATATCGGCGTTGCTTATCGCGAAGACGTCAACGAGGTCATTGACTGCCTGACCGAAATTGATGAAGAAATGCGAGAAGACAGCCACTTCAAAAACCTTATTCTCGCACCACTTGAAGTACTAGGAGTGGATAAATTCGCCGATAGCGCGGTCATTGTTCGCGTCAGAACCAAAACCAAAGCCCATGAGAAATGGAGTGTCGGTCGTGAGTTCAACCGCCGCATTAAGATTCTCTTTGATCAACGCAATATCGAAATTCCATTCCCTCACCAGACCATTTATTTTGGTGAAGACAAAAGCGGAGAAGCACCTTCAGCCCGAGTTTCTATTAGCAAAAACAACGAACAAGCGACTCCCAAAGACGAGCAGAAAAAGACTGATAAAGAGCCTGCTCCTGCCACCTAAATCACAGCAAAGAGCGACGGCCTTAGGTTAGATACCGATGGCTGTCGCTGTAGGTGATTTTCATCACTTCAGCAACTGTGTACAATCGTACCTCTGCAAAATATCCAAGCAGTTCAGTGGGAATAATCATCATCAGTAATAGCGTTGCTTAAAGTTCAGTTACAACGTTATGTAAAATCAGGACAACATTTAAAAAGCCGCATGTAAAAAGCAGCATAAGTCCAGATAATACGAGTATCACGTCATCAACAGTAGATTGCTACGCCATACCGACAACAGCCTCTACTGATAACGCCTATACTGATACGAACATTATCCCCTCAAACAGCAACTTTTTAGAACCTCGAAAACCATGACTGTATCTATTAAAACCGCCGAAGAAATCGAAAAAATGCGCGTTGCCGGTCGCTTGGCCGCCGAGGTGTTAATGATGATTGAGCCTCACGTAAAAGCGGGCGTGACCACAAATGAGCTCAATCATATCTGCCATGACTATATTATTAACGAACAAGACGCAATCCCCGCACCACTGAACTACCATGGTTTTCCTAAGTCGATCTGTACCTCTGTCAATCATGTTGTGTGCCACGGTATTCCAAACGATAAAGCATTAAAAAACGGCGACATCATTAACATCGACATCACTGTCATTAAAGACGGTTATCACGGCGACACCAGCAAAATGTTTTATGTTGGTAAAACCGCTCCTCATGCAGAACGTTTGGGTCAAATCACTCAAGAATGCATGTACTTGGGCATCAAGATGGTAAAACCAGGCGTACAGCTAGGCGACATTGGTAGCGCTATCCAAAAACATGCCGAAAGTAATCATTATTCAATCGTTCGTGAATACTGCGGCCATGGCATCGGTGCACAGTTTCACGAAGAGCCTCAAGTCCTTCATTACGGCAAGCCTGGTACCGGTGAAACCTTACAAGCAGGCATGTGTTTCACCATTGAGCCTATGGTAAATGCTGGCAAACGCCACACTAAGCTTTCCAAGAAAGATGGCTGGACCGTCGAAACGCTCGATAAGCGCCTGTCCGCTCAATGGGAACATACTATTTTAGTGACCGAAGACGGCTATGAAGTATTAACTCTTCGTGACGAAGAAATCGGCAACCTTTAACCGCCAACCCTCAGGCCACCAAAACCATGAATGACATCCTTAGCCAATTTGCTGTCGATTTAGACCTTTTCGACGCAGAAAAATTTGCAGCCGACCTCACTCAGTCACCGTTTCTCACGGTGTTTAAGTCGACGCTAGAAATTGGCCAAAAGGAACTCGACCGACGCTTCTGTGAAGGTGGCGACATCCGTCACTTGGTATACGGACGCGCCTGGTTGCTTGATCAACTACTACAACAGGCATGGCAACAATACGACTGGCCTGCCGGTGATCAAGTGAGTTTAGTGGCCGTGGGTGGCTATGGACGCGGGGAGCTACACCCCCACTCAGATATTGATGTACTCATTCTCATTAGAGATGGTGAGCCTGAAACCTATCGCGACAGTATTGAGTCGTTTATCACTTTTCTTTGGGACAGCACACTCGAAGTCGGTAGCAGTGTACGCACCATTGCTCACTGTGTAGAGGAAGCAAAAAACGACATCACTGTTGCCACCAATCTCATTGAATCCCGCACGTTAGTGGGTGACGACCAATTACGCGTAGCCATGTACCAACAGGTGATTGAAGACGACGTATGGTCCAGCAAAGCGTTTTTCATGGCTAAACTCGAAGAACAAAAAATTCGCCACAAACGCACCAATGACACCGAGTACAACCTTGAGCCTAACATTAAAGATTCTGCTGGCGGCTTACGTGATATTCAAACCGTGGCTTGGGTCGCTAAACGTCATTTTGGTGTCTCGCAGCTCTCTGATTTAGTCGGGCACGGTTTTCTTAGCGATGGAGAGTTTGAAGCTCTGTCTCGGGGTGAGCTGTATTTATGGAGCGTGCGTTATGCGCTACATATGTTTACAGACCGTGCTGAAAACCGCTTGCTTTTCGATCACCAAAAAAATCTCGCCAAATTTTTCGGCTATGAAGACCTCGACGGCTCGCTAGCAGTTGAGCAGTTTATGAGTAAGTACTACCGCATCGCGCTGTCTCTCACCGAATTTAACGACATGCTGCTGCAGCATTTTGAAGAAGAAATTTTAGAAACCGACGACGACCAGAAAGTCACTCCGCTTAACAGACGGTTTCAAATTCGTGCCGAGCATATCGAAATCACTCACGATGATGTATTTCATAACACGCCTTTCGCACTATTAGAAATGTTCGTCTTGCTAGCGCAAAACCCACATTTATTAGGTGTTCGATCCTCAACTATTCGACTCATGCGTCAAAACCGTCACCTGATCGATGACGAGTTTCGTGCTGACATTCGTAACACCACGCTATTTATGGAACTGCTACGTTGCGAGCACAACGTTGCTACTGAACTAAAGCGTATGAACCGCTACGGCATTCTTGGTCGTTACTTACCTGAATTCGGCAATATTGTCGGGCAAATGCAACATGACCTCTTTCATATTTATACTGTTGACGCACATACATTAAAACTGATCACCAATCTCCGCCGCTTCCGTCATAAAGATCAAGAAGAACAGTTTCCTATTGCTCACCGTATCGTTAACCATATCCCTAAATTGGCAGTGTTATACGTGGCTGGTCTTTATCACGATATTGCCAAAGGCCGCGGTGGCGATCACTCCACACTAGGCGCCGTCGATGTTCAAGAATTCTGTGAGCGTCATCATTTAGGTAAATGGGATACTCACTTAGCTTCTTGGTTAGTAGAAAACCACTTATTGATGTCAATGACAGCCCAACGTATGGATATCAGCGATCCCGATGTTATTTACGACTTTGCTGCAAAAGTCCGTGACCACATGCACCTTGATTATCTGTATGTACTGACTGTCGCCGACATCTGCGCAACAAACCACACACTATGGAACAATTGGCGCGCCTCATTGATGCGCCAACTGTATAGCGAAACCCGCCGTGTGTTACGTCGCGGCCTTGAAAACACCTTCAACAAAGAAGACTTAATCGAACAGGTTCAAAAAGAATCGCTAGCATTACTCAATCATGAAGGCATTAGTGAGTATGGTGCAGAGTGCCTCTGGGCGAGTTTAGGGGAAGATTACTTTCTACGAGAAGAAGCCACAGATATTGCTTGGCACACCGAAGCCATCTTAAATCACCCCGATAACAGCATCCCCCTAGTTCTCATTAAAGAAACCAGTGCGCGGCAGTACGAAGGTGCTACGCAAATATTTATTTACACCCAAGATAACGAAGGCTTATTTGCAGCCACTACTGCAGCACTTGATCACCTCAACCTAAACATTCAAGACGCACGCATTATCACCACGACCGACGGGATGAGTTACAACACCTATATCGTACTCAATGATAATGACGAATCTATCGGTGATAACGCCTCCCTGATTGAAGGGATAAAAGCCACGCTTATTGAAGAACTCAAAGATCCCGAGGCTTATAAAGCGATAGTTCAACGCCGAATTCCTCGCCAATTAAAGCTGTTCCCTGTTCCAACCACTGTCACTTTCAGCACGGATCCTGAGCATGGTATGAGCATCATTGAAGTCCGCTCATCAGACCGCCCAGGTCTTTTGGCTCGTATCGGCCGAATTTTCTTGGAATGCCATATTCATTTGTATAACGCCAAGATTATTAACGTTGGTGAACGCGTTGAAGATATCTTTTTCGTGACCGACGCCAATGGGCAACCGTTGACAGACACACAGCAACTGACCCAATTACAGCAGCGCATTACCGAAGAATTGGACAAGCAAATCCAGCCGATAGGCTAGCCTGTCATTTGCCTGTTTGGGCGTTATAATGCTCGCTCATTTTATCGTGGAACCTGAACATGAATCCGGATTTATCCCGTTTACAGCCTTATCCGTTTGAACGTTTGGCCAAACTCACTAGCGGGGTAATACCGGCCGCTGAAATGTCAGCAATCTCTCTAGGCATTGGCGAACCTAAGCACGCCTCACCAGATTTTGTCCGCCAGGCGCTTGTTGACGACCTAAACACCCTTTCAGGCTACCCAAGCACAAAGGGCCTGCCGGAACTTCGTCAAACAATTGCCACCTGGTGTAGCAACCGGTTTAAGCTAACACCAAACACACTAGATCCAGAACGCAATGTGATCCCTTGCAACGGCACTCGAGAAGCGTTATTTGCTATTACTCAAGCGATTCTTGACCGCAGCAAACCAAACCCAGTCGTTGTCAGCCCAAATCCTTTTTATCAAATTTATGAAGGCGCGGCTTATCTTGCTGGTGCTGAACCCTACTTTTTAAACTGCACCGAAGCGAATGGTTTTTTGCCAGATTATGATCAGGTACCCGATGAAATTTGGGAGCGTTGCCAACTATTGTTTTTATGTTCACCAGGCAACCCTACTGGCGCCGTCACACCATTAGCTCAACTGAAAAAGCTAATCGCCCTTGCCGACAAACACGATTTTGTGATCGCCTCTGACGAGTGTTATTCAGAGATTTACTTTGATGAAACGCAGCCGCCAGTGGGCCTGCTACAAGCCTGCGCCGATTTAGGCCGTGATGATTATCACCGCTGCTTGGTTTTCCATAGTTTATCCAAACGCTCAAACCTTCCCGGTTTACGCTCTGGCTTTGTTGCCGGCGATGCTGATATTTTGCAGCAATTTTTGCTGTTCAGAACATACCATGGGTGCTCAATGCCGATTTACACCCAACGCGCCAGCATTGCCGCTTGGAGCGATGAAGGACACGTGCAGCAAAACCGCTCGCTGTATCGTACAAAATTCGATGAAGTACTTAAGCGCTTCGATGGCGTACTTGATGTACAGCGCCCTGATGCGGGTTTTTATTTATGGCCTAAAACACCCATCGATGACGAAAGTTTTGCAGTTGAGTTGTTAAAAAGCCAAAACATTCATGTCTTACCCGGTAGCTATCTGTCACGTAGTCACGACGGCATCAACCCTGGCAAAGATCGCGTTCGCTTAGCCTTAGTTGCTCCCGTTGAAGAATGTATCGAAGCGGCAGACCGCATTGTCAATTTAGTCCGTTCCCTCTAATTAACGATTGTTATTAATGTCTATGAATACGCTTTATGGAATCAGTAATTGCGACACCATTCGCAAAGCCAAAAAATGGCTAAGTGATCACAATGTGGAGTTTAACTTTCACGATGTTCGTAAAGACGGACTCGACGAAACCACCCTCAATAATTGGGTTAACGCCCTTGGTTGGGAAACGTTACTCAACAAACGGGGTACCACATTTCGTCAGTTACCCACTGAGCAAAAAGAACAGCTTGATGAAGCCAGCGCTATCAAACTCATGCTGGAACATCCTGCAATGATTAAACGTCCGGTATTAGCGCAAGATAATGAGTTTACCGTCGGCTTCAGCGCAGAGAATTATCAAACCTTATTTAACAGTTAATCGGCATCGCGCCGTCTAAAGAATATTTTCGGAGACAAGATCAATGAGCACTTTTAGTTTCGGTTTAGGCATAGGTTCACGCTCTCAAGCAGGTGAGTGGTTAGACGTGCTGTATAGCCAGCCGGTATTAAACCCTAGCGATGCACTGATTAACGCGGTGAAAGACATCTGTGGATACCAAGGTGGCAACGAAGCTTTAGCCATCGACGCGACTCAGCTAGACCAACTAGCGGCAACCTTTGCTGCTCATGGTGAGACAGCACAGAAATCCATTACCGATGCGTTACAGGGTACAGAGCAAGCCATCGTGCTAACCATTTTGGCCACTGATGAACAGCCAACTAGCACACCAGAAGTGTACCTAAAGTTGCAACTGATCTCTCATCGTCTAGTCAAACCACACGGCCTAAACCTGAACGGCATGTTCGGTCTATTACCGAATGTAGCATGGACTAACGAAGGCCCTGTGGCCCTTGAAGAATTGCCACAACGCCAGTTAGCTGCACGAGCAAAAGGTCGTATTCTTGACGTGCAGTCAGTGGATAAATTCCCGAAAATGACCAACTACGTGGTACCTGCTGGTATTCGCATTGGTGATGCCTCTCGCGTACGTCTAGGTGCTCACTTGGCTGAAGGCACCACCATCATGCACGAAGGTTTTGTTAACTTTAATGCAGGTACACTAGGTACAGGCATGATCGAAGGCCGTATTTCTGCCGGCGTTGTTGTCGGTAACGGCTCTGACCTTGGCGGCGGTTGTTCAACCATGGGTACACTGTCTGGCGGTAACGACGTGGTGATCTCTGTGGGCGAAGGCTGTTTAATAGGCGCTAACGCAGGCTTAGGTATCCCATTAGGGGATCGCTGCACCATTGAAGCGGGCCTATACGTTACAGGCGGCTCAAAGGTCGTAGTATTAGATGATCAAAACAATGAAGTTGAAGTCGTTAAAGCCGGTGAACTTGCTGGTAAAGCAGACTTGCTCTTCCGTCGTAACTCACAAAACGGCCGTATTGAAGTGAAAACGAATAAATCAGCCATTGAGCTGAATGCCGAGCTGCATTCTAATAATTAATCAGCAAGCATCGACTGCTGATTATTAGTCATAACAACGGCGCTTTTTAACCAAAACAGCGCCGTTTTTTTATGCTCAGAACCGCCTAGCTATTTACATCGACCACAATACGTCCACGGATTTTACCACTGAGCATCTCCGGTGCTTTCTCAATAATTTGAGACAATGGAATATGTTGAGTAATACGCTCCAACTTAATTACATCGAGGTCTTCCGCAAGTCGTTGCCAAGCCTTAATCCGCTTTTCTTTCGGACACATCACGCTATCAATACCGATTAAAGACACGCCACGCAGGATAAACGGTGCTACCGTGGAGGGAAAAGACATCCCCCCTGCTAAACCACAAGCGGTCACTACACCACCGTATTGCGTTGTCGCACAGGCATTGGCTAATACTTGTGAGCCGACCACATCCACAACCCCTGCCCAGCGTTCTTTCATCAGTGGCTTGTTGTTCTCAGTGAATGCGTCTCGGCTTATGATTTCGTTAGCGCCCAGCTCATGCAGATAATCAGACTCTTCAGGGCGACCGGACATCGCAACCACCGTATAACCAAGTTTTGCCAACACCGCCACAGCGACACTACCGACACCACCTGCAGCCCCTGTCACCAAAACTTCGCCTTTATCCGGTGTGACACCATTCTGTTCCAACGCCATCACACATAACATCGCGGTGTAACCCGCAGTACCAATAGCCATTGCTTGCTCTGGGCTAAAGGCAGCAGGCAAAGGCACCAACCAATCCGCCTGTAAACGAGCCTTTTGTGCCAAGCCCCCCCAATGCTTTTCACCAACACCCCAACCGTTGAGTATGACTGACATCCCAGCTTCATATTCAGGGTGCTCTGACGCTGCGACAACACCGACCAAGTCAATGCCTGGCACCATTGGGAAATTTCTAACAACGGGAGATGTGCCTGTGATAGCCAAGGCATCTTTATAATTCAGCGATGAAAACTGCACGTTAACGGTGACGTCCCCTTGGGGCAAATTAGCCTCATCAATATCGCTTAATTCGACCTGATAACCCGCTTCAGTTTTATCGATCACTATTCCAGAAAACATCACTACCTCTCATCGTTATTATCGATTACTGCCCGCAGTGGTACGCCCTGCTCTTGTTTATCGCGTATTGCTGTCTACTTTTTAATGCTTCTACTTCTTCTTACAGTAGGGCTTTTAACTGAGATAACAAGTCTGGCCATAGATTGTCGAGCAGCTTTTCCTGCGCTTGCAAGTTGGGATGAATACCGTCTCGTTGCATTAACTCAGGAACACCACCCACACCCTCTAAGAAGAAAGGCACGTAGGCAAGGTCGTGTCGTTTAGCTACTTTAGCAAAGACATTAAAGAAACCTTCTGTGTAAGGACGCCCATAATTCGGCGGAATTCGCATACCTAACAACAATACAATGGCATCTTCGGCTTTGGCTAATTGAACCATTTGCTCTAAATTCTGTTCTATAGCATTGAGCGGTGTGCCGCGTAGGCCATCATTACCCCCCAGTTCGAGTATCAATATCTGTGGGTAATGTTTTTTCAAAGCCCCCGGCAAACGAGTCAAACCACCGCTGGTTGTCTCTCCACTAATACTTAGGTTAACTACGTTAAACGGCAGGTTTTCTTTTTCAAGCCGCTGTTCTAACAAGTTCACCCAACCCGTATTATCAGGAAGACCATAACCAGCGCTGATGCTATCACCGTAAACCAAAATGCCTGTTGCATACGTATTACTAGAAAATGTAACGGATGAAAGCCCAACTATCATCGACATCAAAAGTGCCAATAACCATGACCGATAGTCTAGCCACCCAAACATTCGATGTACCTTCTGCATCCTCTACTCCTACTGTTTTAGTAACTCGTGAGTTAGGTAAACGAGTTGATGTCCATAATGGATCTTTGACCATTCTCAAGGGGGTTGACCTTGAGGTCAATCAAGGCGAGTCCTTAGCGATTATTGGCGCTTCTGGCTCTGGAAAATCCACCCTTTTAGGGCTATTAGCCGGTTTGGACAACAGCTCCGAGGGAGAAGTTTGGTTAGCTGGTACAGAAATTTCCACGCTGGATGAAGATGAACGCGCTCAAGTACGTAACCAAACCGTTGGCTTTGTGTTTCAAAACTTCCAATTATTACCCGCATTAACCGCATTAGAAAACGTTATGCTACCGATGGAGCTTAACGGCCAAGCAAATGCTGAAGCCGAAGCCGTCACGTTATTAAAAAGTGTGGGTTTAGGCGACCACTTGAATCAATACCCTCGACACCTGTCTGGCGGTGAGCAGCAGCGTGTTGCCATCGCCCGCGCCTTCGCCTGCAAGCCAAGCATTCTTTTTGCAGACGAACCAACAGGTAATCTAGATCGCAAAACCGGTGAGCAAATTATCGAATTGTTGTTCAACCTGAACCGTGAGTCCGACACTACCCTGATTCTCGTGACCCACGACAATCAACTAGCTCAGCGTTGCCAACGCTGCTTAGAGCTTGTTGACGGTAAATTAGTACAGGCGCAACATTCATGAATCAATTCCAACAATTTTCACTGGCACTCCGATTATTATGGCGCGAATGGCGTGGTGGTGAGTTGCGTTTACTCTTTCTCGCCATTCTCGTTGCTGTTTGTGCCAGCTGCGCGGTTGGCTTTTTTAGTGACAGAGTTGAACAAGCCATCGAAAAACGCGCTGTCGCCTTTGTCGGTGCAGATCTAGTCCTGAAAACCGCCAGGCCCTCCTCTATCGCATTTGAAGCACAAGCAGCTCAACAAGGCTTGGTATACGGTGAGCAACTGACGTTTTCAAGCATGCTCATTAACGACCAACAAATGAGCTTAGCAGGCATCAAGGTCGTCGATAATAGCTATCCAATGAAGGGCACATTACGCATCAGCCAAGGCGGTGACCAAATCAGTGAAGTTACTCATCCACCACAGCCCGGCATGATATGGGTCGAGCCGCGACTGTTGGAAAGCTTAAACCTCCAACTAGGGGATCAAGTCCAACTCGGTGAAAAAACCTTCACCATTAGCCAATTGCTACTACGAGAACCTGATCGTGGCGGTGGTTTTATCAATCTTCGCCCCCGCGCCATGATGAATAAAGCCGATATTGCGGCAACCGGTGTTATCCAGCCTGGCAGTCGCGTCAGTTACCGCTATCTATTCAATGGTAATACCGAAGCGATCAATCAGATTAAAAACTGGATAACTCCGCAGCTTAACCCTGGTGAACGTTTTGAAGAACTCAAAAACGAAAACCGTCGCGTTAGCGTTACTTTAAACCGCGCAAAAACTTATCTGAACCTCGCTGGTTTACTGGCCGTTATCATGGCAGGTGTTGCAGTCGCTATGGCCGCTCGCCAATACAGTCAACGACACTTTGATGCCGCGGCGCTGTTTCGTTGCATGGGGCTACAGCAACAACAAATTGTGGGAATCTTTACCACCCAATTGCTTCTCGTCGGGGCTGTCGCATCACTGTTAGGAATTATCGCAGGCTGGCTCGGGCAATTTGGCCTTATTTATTTGCTTGCTAGCCTGATTCCAGGGGAGTTGCCTCCCGCCTCGTTGACACCCGCTCTGATTGGATTTTGTACCGGCTTACTGATTTTATTTGCTGCAGCGCTTCCGGCTATTTTACGCCTTCGACAAGTAGCCCCTTTACGAGTGCTGCGCAGAGATCTGACTCCTTTACCCGCAAGTACGTGGCTGGTATACGGCATTTTTGGGCTGGTCGTCTTTGGCTTGCTATATCTATACAGCCAAGACCTCAAGCTCACGCTAATTATCGGTGTGGGTGCTACCGCATTGACTGCCAGCTTAGGCTTTCTCGCCTGGCTTTGCCTCAAAGCACTACCCCGCCAACGTGGACCAATGGTATGGCGCCTCGCTATCGCCAACTTACATCGCCACCCAAAAGATGCTTTAGCGCAAATGGTCGCCTTTGGTCTCACCTTAGGGGCAATGGTGCTGATTCTTATTGTTCGCAACGACCTTCTAGATCGCTGGCAAGCACAGCTTCCAGAGCAAGCACCGAATAACTTCTTAATCAATATTCAGCCACACCAAGTTGCGCCTCTAACTCAGTTTTTTAATGATCGAGACATCGACTACAGCAGCATATCACCCATGATTCGTGGTCGATTAAGTCAGATTAATGGACAAGAGGCGAATGAATTTATTGGTGAAGACTCCCCAGGGCGCAGAGCAACAAGGCGTGAGCTCAACTTAACGTACAGTGCTGAGCTATCACCAGATAACCGAATTCTTCAAGGACAGTGGTGGACGCCAGATGATCGTGGTAAATCATTGATTTCTATTGAACAGGAGTTTGCCGACGACATCGGTGTAAAACTCGGTGATTCCATGACATTCGACTTTGGCGATCAAACAGTGACAGCAACTATCGCGAGTATGCGGTCGCTAGATTGGGGCTCATTCCGGCCCAATTTTTACGTCATTTTTCATCCCGGCAATCTGGACAACCTCCCAGCTAATTTCATCACAAGTTTTTATTTACCGGACAGTGAGTCAGCCGCGCTTTCTGAACTCATTCAAACCTTCCCGACACTCACGCTATTAGAAATAGGGCCGGTACTTAAAGAGCTTAGATCCATTATTCAGCAAGTCACTACAGCTGTAGAATACGTGTTAGTCTTTGTTTTATTAGCGGGTGTATTGGTGGTTATTTCTGCACTGCTAAGCAGCCTTGATGAGCGATTACGAGAAGGCTCATTATTACGAGTGCTAGGTGGTCGCACCAAAACCATACGACAATTGTTATTGATCGAATTCGCTGTCATTGGTTTTTTAGCAGGCTGTCTCGCTATTGCCGTTGATGAAGCTGTGAGCTTCGGGCTTTTCCACTTCCTCTTCGACTTACCGTATCAGCCCAGTTATTACCTGTGGTTATGGGTGCCTTTGGCCGGCATGGTGATGGTAGCCAGCGCGGGTTTAGCAGGTACTAGAAAAGTTGTTAAGCAACCGCCTCTCACCGTTTTCCGAGGGCTTGGCTAACACTTTACCAACCATAACGCTGCCTTACCCGTTACCCTGATACCGTTATGCCGTGTGATAATGATAGGATCAAAGATCCCATTAAACGCTATCGACAACACAGCATAACGATATTGAGCTACTTCCATGACGAATCAGCAAAACCTAGAGCAAGAGTGGGCTGTTTTACAACACCAATTTGATAGTTATGAAAAGTACTCTCTGCTTATCAAGCTCGTGAGTATTAGCCTCTTAGGTGTAGCTTACTTCACCAACAACATCAGCATCATACTCCTCTGCTTAGCTCTCATACTGTGGTTACAAGATGCGATTTGGAAAACCTTTCAAGCACGCATCGAGACCCGTTTATTGATGCTAGAAAGTGCGATCAAGCACGCAGCAGATCACCCGGCCACCTCCCATCAATTTAATGCTCAGTTTGCAGAAAACCGTCCAGGCACGGTAGGTCTGCTCATCGAATACGCCAAACAGAGCCTACGACCAACTATTGCTTACCCTCATTTTTTACTGGTAGCACTAATTGTCTATTTACTAACCACCTAATTAAGCGATAAATTCAAGCGATTCAGTGGATAAACGCTAAAAACAACAAATAATTAACTAACGAAGCTATGGGTAAGAGGGATTTTCTATGTTTCAACGCAATACGCGATTAGTAGCGGTATTGTCTATCACCGCTGCTTTAACAGGCTGTGTCGCCGGACAAAACACCGTTCCACAAAGCCAGAAGATGACGGCAGATGATGCTAAAGGTGGATTTCTAGCACCGGAGGCCATGGTTAAAACTGATGTGACCACAGGCGCTGCTTTTAGCGGTGCGGAAAAAGTTCTTATTGCCAGCTTCAAAGTGGGTTTCGTTGAAAGTAAAAAAGACTCAGTTCAAGCAGGGGGAGGACTGACTGGTAGCGCCTATGGTGGCAAGTCAACCGCACTAATGAAGATGGAAGGCCTGTCATCAGCAACAATGCAAAAAATCACTGACGCTGCGTACCAACAGTTTAAGCAAAAACTGATCGCACAAGGGTACGAGTTAGTTGACCATTCACAACTTTACGATCAACCAAAATTCAAGCAAGTAAAACGTTACGACATGCCACTCAAAGCCGACAACTCAGGCTTTCTATCAAACTACGGTGTGAGTCATTACTACTCACCTTCGGCCCTCGGTCATAACGCTCCAATTTACATGGGTGAAATCCCAGGTGAAACAGGCGGTTTCGGCTGGTCAAATCCCGGCACAGTTACCAGCGAATACGCCGCAACATCAGGTGTTCGTGTACTCAATGTCTCTTATGCCATCGACTTTGCTTACACCAATAGCTATGGCGGCTGGCACACAAACTCCAGTTCTATTTCGGTAGGCAAACTAATTTCCATTGTTCCTGGGGCACAAATGACCATTATTGGTGGCCACGCAGGCACGTTTAGTAAGGCGATCGGTAGCGTAAGAACAGAAGAAGGGCTGGTATCCGAAGCCGACATCGGTGAGTTGATTGATAGCACATCAGAAACCAATAAGGCCGTGCAAATGGCAACCAACGTTATCGGTATTCTCGGGGGTATAGGTAGCAACTCTCAACGTGAATACACACTCACCGTTGATGAAACCAAGTTCCAAAACGAAGCTACCAGCCTTGCCGTCAAGATGAATGACAACTTCATCAACAAAATGGTACAGCTAAAATAAAAGGATAACCTCAACTCTTGCGACGTTAAGCGGTAAACTAGCTTTAACGTTGCAAGAGGCGGTTCTCGATCCACAAAAAGAGACTCTACTGCTTATTCACATGCCATTGACGAAGTTAACAATAGAAATTAACAACAGAAGATAACAACAGAAGATAACCCCATGCTGATCGACATTTTCAACTTAGATAATCAAGAAGATTTAGAAAAAGAAATTGCTGAATTGAAAAAGAAAATCGAAACATATCCAATGCCAAACCCACCGGCTGCATTGGCTCAAGCACTTGCCGAGAAAGAAGCAAAATTAGCAGCAATGACAGGAAAGCAGCACTAATACACGGGGATGATGAAAATTTATTGCCCCTTAAAAGTCTTTCTTGAATGGCTCTTCTTCGATCAAATCTTGCATTTCTTCTAACACTTCTGCGATTTTCTCACGACCCGCTCGGTTGAAGATATTGTCGCCTAAACCTGAAGGGTAACCACGGTTTTCCTCATCGCCTTCGCTAATCACTATACATTGGCGACGGATAAGCTCTAAATCAGGGTCATGCAAAATAGGGTAGCCAATAAACATATCCCACTGTTCTGGCGCTGCTTCGCCATGAATAACTTTACGAAGGAGCTCTGCCACTGACTCACGAGTCGGACGATAGCTAGGCACTTGAGTACGCGCGAGCACCCAAATCAATGATCCTAAAACCAAAGCAGTGATAACAACACTAACAACAATATCCATTCTTCAGCTCCTGATGCGACACGCTAACCCATTAATGCTGAAAATTATAAACTGCTAACTTTTTAGAGGCGTTAATAATGGCTATCTTATGCTTTTCTTCTAATGCTTCGCGCTCAACAGTTAACTCATAACGCTTACGTAACTTAAGCTTTTTCCACTCATCTAAAATCGGCATATGCTTGGTCGCTTCAAACATGGTATTGAAGATACTAAAGTCTTCGTGCTCATGCAGAAAAGGAGCCAGATGGTCTAACAACACTTTAATGCGGATACTGCCCTCTGCTAACTCGCATTGCTCATCTTGCATCGCCATAGAAATAACACGAATACTATCAACAAGATAATCACGCTGCTCTTGAGCTTTAGCCTCCATCTCAGCTAGTTTTCTTTCCTGCTCTGCCTTTGCTTGACGTTCTTTTTTCAGCATAAGAAAAATGTACCAACCCAAGCCGGCGATCAATAGCAGGCCTATCGCAATCAATACGAGCTGTTGATTTTGAGACATGAGGCACCTTAATAAAGAAAAGAAAAGACTATTTTAGCCGCTTACTCTTGGCATAAAAAGACATGCTTGTTTTGCGGGTATTTGAATTCCTAGGAAAAATAGGACTTTTTCCTATAGATGTACTTAGGCCGATCAACAATAATGTTTTCATGGATGGCAAGAAGCCGACGCTGATACGGATATTAGCTACTCTCAGGACGAGAAATCAGGAAGAAAGGGTGTGAAGACTGGATTGCTTCACGCCCTTTTCTGTTTCTGGGGCTTCCATTCTCACGCAATTTTACAAATATCCCTATTCACCACTGTCCCTACTTCAACACAATCCCCATTCAACACAATCCCTGCGTTAACATTGGCCGTTAAAGCTTTTATGGGGTGACAGCAACCCACCCTGAAACAATCTGCTCAGGCTCATGACGCCCTTCAGGGGTGACCCATACGACTAAAGCCTGTTTCATCGACTGATCAAGCTTCTCTAACTGGACGTCTAAACTCTCAATAACTGAGTATTGGGTATGCTCAAGCACCACAAAATCATGGTTCAATGTAGCACCACGGTTCTCGCCGGCAGTAACCTGATGGCTAATATCAAAACCTAACAAAGCAACATGTACCTCATAACTCTGACCGAGTTTATTTCTGGGTATATAGGAAACATTGACCAATCCAGTATCGGATAAATCAGCAATCAACTTCCCACCTCGGCGGTTCGGCGCATCAGGAAATGGCGCACGGCGAAAATAGTCACGCCACTCCACACCATCAACAACCCAACCTGGGGTATAAACCGCCTTTAAAGCACCGGATTGTTTCAGGTCTCGCTGGCGTTGAGAAAAGACAGGGGAAGCCAGTGGGTCTTTCCAACCTATATAGTCCCAATAGTCCACATGAAACGCCAAAGGGACAATCTCTTCCCATAAATCAGGATGCGTCTTTAACGCCCCCATAAAATCATCTGCAGGTGGGCAGCTAGAACAACCTTCAGAGGTGTAAAGCTCCACCAAGAGTGGGGTTTTACCCTCATGCTCAAAAACCTGCGCCACAGAAATTGCTGGAATCAGTATGATAAACGTCAAAATTTTCCACATAAGAACAACCTTGATAGACAAACGCTAGAGCTAGCTCGTATTCACTTAATATCAACTTGTTAAAAGCAGTATGAACTGCAGATCTACACATAAACCAGTTGAGGCAACCTCTACCATTTATAAACCAGCAATATTAATGGCTTGTGTAAAACAAACACTGCACTCACACCGTTATTTTTACAGGTAACCTTTATATATAGGTAAAAGACACACCAACAGATTCAAATGAAGAAAATAAACAGCGTACAAACCTGCTCAAAACTATCAAAAAAATCACAACAAAAAACTAGCACCAAAAATATTCAAAATAGATAAAGACAAATAATCAGGCATTATTTACGTGCAATGAGCTAAAGAACTAAAGCACCAATTAAAGACAACAAAAACTAATACCGTTTAAATTTGCACCGTTTAAATACATATCACTATTCATAAAGCGCACCAAAAAACACCACAAAACAAAAAATAATATTTAAAAACATATAGTTAATGATATCGGCCCACAACTTGCTTTTATTAGGGTAATTTTCAGAACGGAACTTTGGCCATGACCAGCAAAACATCTTTCAATATCTTCTCCTTCGAAGGCAGAATGAAAACTCTGCATATGAGTTGGATGGCGTTTTTCATTACTTTTGTCGTATGGTTCAACCATGCCCCTCTGCTTGGCGCGATTGCACAAGCTGTTGGCTTAACGCCTAGCGAAATAAAAACGTTATTAATACTGAATGTTGCTTTAACCATACCTGCTCGCGTATTGATCGGAATGTTAACCGACAAATACGGACCAAAAATCACTTATGCTGCAATTTTATTCCTAAGCGCATTCCCCTGTTTTGCTTTTGCCGTTGCTGATTCTTTCGACGCCTTAGCTATCTCTCGATTTTTATTAGGCTTCGTCGGTGCAGGCTTTGTTGTTGGTATCCGCATGGTTAGTGAATGGTTCCCCGCCAACGAGCTTGGGACTGCAGAAGGTATTTATGGAGGCTGGGGCAATTTTGGTTCTGCAGCCGCAGCCATGAGCCTACCTACCATTGCCTTAATGTTTGGTGGCGAAGATGGCTGGCGCTACGCTGTTGGCCTTACCGGCTTAATCAGCCTTATTTTCAGCTTCATTTGGTATAAAAATGTTAGCGACACACCAAAAGGCTCTACTTACTTTAAGCCTAAGCGTATTGGCGGATTAGAAGTCACCAGCAAAGGTGATTTCGTTTTCCTACTTGTTATGAAAATCCCCATGTATGCAGCGCTTGCTCTGCTTACATGGAAACTATCACCCGCTGGCGTCAGCATGTTAAGCGAAAACGCTGCAGTGATTATTTATGTATTCTTGACTGTCCTTTACATTTACGACGCTTACAAGGCATACAGCATTAACAGAGAAATTTTTGTTAAACCTGTGCCTGAAATTCATCAGTACAAATTTAAGCAAGTCGCTGTACTCAATGTGCTCTACTTTGCAACGTTCGGCTCAGAACTTGCTGTTGTCTCCATGCTGCCGTTATTTTTTGCCGAAGTTTTCGATTTAGATATGGTTTATGCCGGACTCCTTGCTTCAGCATATGCCTTCATGAATTTAGCCTCTCGCCCAGGTGGCGGCTGGTTAAGCGATCGCTTTGGTCGAAAAATAACATTATTAGTTTTAACTGCAGGCTTGGCGGGTGGCTATTTATTAATGGCGATGATCGATAGCTCATGGCCATTATTCCTTGCCGTAGCTGGTGCAATGGCGTGCTCATTCTTTGTTCAAGCTGGTGAAGGCGCAGTTTTTGCCGCAGTGCCTCTTATCAAACGCCGTTTAACCGGACAAATCGCTGGCATGACGGGTGCTTACGGTAATGTTGGCGCAGTAGTTTATCTAACGGTACTTTCCATGGTTGATTACTCAACTTTCTTTATGGTGATTGCTGGAACAGCCGCACTAGGCTTTGTTACGCTGCTACTTATGGAAGAACCTAAAGGGCAGATTGCTGAAGTTGACGAAGATGGTCGCGTGCAGCTTATTGATGTCAGCTAAATTGATGTTAGCTAATTAGCGCAGGCCCCTTGAAAGAGAGACCTTTATGGCAACTCAATCCCTAGCCGTTTCTTTTGGGGGTTACACAACGCAAGGCATCAAGAGTGAAAACCAAGATGCCTTTGCCGCCCAACAGCCCGAATCAGATAACCAGTTATTACTTAAAGGTGTGGCTTGCGTCATTGCCGATGGTGTTAGCGCCAGCGCCGAAGCTCAACTTGCCAGCCAAACTGCGGTTACTCATTTTATTGACGATTACTACAGCACCGCCGATTCTTGGTCTGTGCAAACGTCTGCCAGCAAGGTGCTAACTGCATTAAACCGCTGGCTATACCAACAAGGCAATACGGGTGGAAAACCAGCAAACTCTCTAGTTACTACGTTTTCAGCACTCATTATAAAATCTACCACTGTGCATTGCCTACACATCGGCGACTCAAGGGTTTATCGCATTCGACAAGGCGAAATCACCCAGTTAACCAAAGATCACAGAAGTAATTTTGGTTCCCAGCGCTCCTATCTAACTCGAGCATTAGGCATAGATTCAGCCGCAGAGGTCGATTACAGCAAACACGATGCAGCAGCAGGCGACTTATACCTGCTCTCGACTGACGGCCTGCACGACTTCGTCCCAGAAAAACAATTACACCAAGCACTCCGCAATCCAGGCATCGACTTAGAAGCAGAAGCCAAAGCCTTAGTCATGACGGCGCTAGAACAAGGCAGCGATGACAACATTAGCTGTTTCTTACTGCATATCGACGCTCTGCCCGAAGCGGATTTGGATGAAACTCACCGTCAACTAACACAATTACCTATACCGCCAGTCCTCCAAGTAGGCCACAGCCTAGATGGCTACCGTGTAGAAGAAATATTATTTACCGGAACTCGCAGCCACCTTTACTTAGTTCGTGACGAAGACAGTGACACACTGTTTGCGCTTAAGGCGCCTTCTGAAAATTTTGCCACTGACCCTATTTATTTAGACGGCTTTATCAAAGAAGAATGGGTGGGGCGACGGATTAGCCACCCTTCATTAATGAAGATATACGCACCATTACGAGAAAAACACTTCCTCTACTACTTAGCAGAATACATCCCTGGACAGACACTCAGGCAGTGGATGACAGACAACCCTACACCCAGCTTGGATCAAACCCGTGAGTTAATGCAACAAATTACCAAAGCCGTTCGTGCCTTAGAGCGCATGGATATGATTCATCAAGACATCAAGCCCGAAAATATCATCATTGACCGTCAAGGTCGTATTCGACTTATCGACTACGGTACAGTCATCATCAAAGGCATCGATGAAATCAGCTCCCCCCTTAACGACGATACACCACAAGGCTCCGTTAACTATGTTGCCCCAGAATACCTACTGGGAAAGAAAGGCACACATAGCTCGGATATATTCTCACTCGGGGTTATTTGCTACGAAATACTCACCGGCAAGTACCCATTTCCAGAGCGACCAACCAGCAATCCAATGATCAAAGGCTACGGTGAGCTTAACTATCATCCTGCTCGACACATAAGAACAGATCTACCTGAATGGGTCGAAGGCACGATAGCCAAGGCGTGCAGCGCAGACCCTGAAAGACGCTATCATGTCTTGTCAGAATTTATGTATGACCTCAGCACACCAAACAAAGCCTTTCAGCTAGAAGCCAAAAACAAGCCTCTCATCGAAAAGAACCCTATGCTTTTCTGGAAAAGCCTCTGTGGGTTGCTCGTTCTTTTACAAATTATCCAAGTCATTTACTGGCTCAAGTAACCAAACGTCTTAGGCATCAACCCTCAGCCATTCAATGGCAGCCTCCCTCCTACAGAAAACAGCTCATAGAAAATCAACCTACCAGCCTATAGATG
>JBLXCH010000030.1:24505-30742 GCA_048265065.1 Motiliproteus sp.
ACACCATCAACAAATAATGCACCTACAAAAAGCACAAACGCATCATAAAAGAACAAATTTAAAAACCAAAAAGAAACAACAAAGATCAGTTTTGGTTCAAAAAACGCATTTGTTTATTTTTGGTGCAAAAAAACAGAGCAAAAAGCCATAAAAATGGTGAAAAACACCTTAAAACCGTCGAATCCAACAATGGCACGCTTCCTGCTAAACAAAGTCAGATACCTATGAATCAACTGGCAGAGGATCCTGATCACCTCTCCCTGGAGTCATCAATGAGTAAGCAAAAAATTGTTGTGGTTGGTAATGGCATGGTTGGCCACAACTTTATCGAAGCGATTATTGAAAGTGATGCACGAAATCATTTCGAGATCATTACATTTAGCGAAGAACCCCGTGTAGCTTACGACCGAGTGCACCTGTCATCCTATTTTGAAAACAACGATGCAGACTCTCTAGCATTAACAACAGAAGCGTTTTACCAAGAGAATGGGATAACCGTTCACCTGGGTGACAAAGTAACCGCTATCGACCTCCATGAAAAAACAGTAGGTTCAGCCAAAGGTTTACGTATTGAATATGACAAGCTGGTCATGGCAACAGGCTCATACCCTTTCGTCCCCCCAATTGAAGGTAATGACCGCGAAAATTGCTTTGTTTATCGTACTATTGAAGATTTAGAAGACATCACTAAAGGCGCCGACAGCAGCGAAGTGGGCGTTGTTGTGGGTGGCGGTTTATTAGGCTTAGAGGCCGCTAAAGCGGTAAAAGACCTGGGACTTAAAACCCATGTCGTTGAATTTGCACCTCGGTTAATGGCCGTCCAAGTTGATGAGGGTGGCGGCTCTTTATTAAGAGAAATGATTGAAGGAATGGATGTCGGCGTTCATACGAGCAAAGCAACGGTGAAGATTATTGATGGCGACCAATGCAAGCACCGCATGGAGTTTGCTGACGGTACGTCACTAGAAACAGACCTTATTCTTTTCTCTGCCGGTATTCGTCCTCAAGACGAATTGGCGCGTTCTTCAGGCTTAGCTATTGGCGAGCGTGGCGGCATTCAAATTAACAATCAATGCATTACTTCAGACCCTGATGTCTACGCCATTGGTGAATGCGCACTGTGGAACAAACAAACCTTTGGCCTTGTCGCTCCTGGTTATCAAATGGCTAAAGTCGCAGCCGGTCATTTAATTGCAGAGCAAACTAACTCTGGCGAACTGTTTAGTTTCACCGGCGCTGATATGAGTACCAAACTTAAATTGATGGGTGTCGATGTTGCCAGTATCGGTGATGCACATGGCACAACACCTGGCGCTAAAACCTACACCTACAAAGACGAGCCTGCTCAAGTTTACAAAAAAATTGTTGTCGACAAAGACAATAAAATGTTGCTCGGCGCAGTATTAATTGGTGACGCAGAACAATACGGTACTCTCTTACAATACATGTTAAATGGCATTCATCTACCTGAATTTCCTGACACCTTGATCTTGCCTCAACGAGGTGACGATGCACAAACAGGATTAGGTGTTGCAGCCCTTCCAGAAACCGCACAAATTTGTTCTTGTCACGATGTCACCAAAGGCGATATCCGCGCGGCCATGGACAGCGGCTGCTGCTCTCTTGCTGATGTAAAAGGCGAAACTAAAGCAGCGACAGGTTGCGGTGGTTGCGCAGCCTTACTCACCAACCTGGTCAATCACGAATTGGAAGAACGCGGTGTCGAAGTAAACCGCGACCTGTGCGAGCACTTCCCTTTCACACGCCAAGAGCTTTATCACTTAGTGCGTATCGGTGAAGTCAAAACTTACCATGAAATGCTCGAAAAGCACGGCAAAGGCCATGGCTGTGAAATCTGCAAACCTGCTATCGGTTCTATTTTAGCCAGCTGCTGGAATGATTACGTTCTAAAAGAAGAGCATATCGGCCTACAAGACACTAATGACATCTTCCTAGGTAACATGCAAAAAGATGGCACCTATTCAGTTGTCCCTCGTGTTGCCGGTGGTGAAATCACCCCCGACAAGCTAATTGTTCTCGGTCAGGTTGCCAAAGATTTCGGTCTATATAGCAAAATCACTGGCGGCCAACGAATTGACCTCTTCGGCGCACAGCTTCACCAATTGCCTGAAATATGGCGAATTTTGGTCGATGCCGGTTTCGAAACAGGTCACGCTTATGGTAAATCGCTGCGTACAGTTAAATCCTGCGTCGGTAGTACTTGGTGTCGCTATGGCGTAGATGACAGCGTTGGTTTAGCTATCGAGTTAGAAAACCGCTACAAAGGTTTACGCTCACCCCATAAGATCAAATTTGCCGTGTCTGGTTGTACCCGTGAGTGTGCAGAAGCCCAATCAAAAGACGTCGGCGTTATCGCCACTGAAAACGGCTGGAATCTGTATGTCTGCGGTAACGGTGGTATGAAGCCACGCCATACCGACTTGATCGCGACCGACCTCGATAAAGAAACGCTGATTAAATACATCGACCGCTTCTTAATGTTCTACGTACGCACAGCGGATCGCTTACAGCGTACCTCTGTCTGGATGGACAACCTAGAGGGCGGTATTAAGTACCTCACCGATGTCATTATCAATGACAGCATCGGCATCGGCGAAGAGCTCGAAAAGGAAATGTCGTTAGTTGTTGGTACTTATCAATGTGAGTGGAAAACGACCATTGAAAGCCCTGAGCGACTCAAGCGTTTCAGTCACTTTATTAACTCAGAAGCAACGGATGACGGTGTGGTTTTTGTTCAAGAACGTGAACAAAACCGCCCCGCCAGCCTTGAAGAACGTTCTGACATTATCGCTAAAGCCAGCTAGAAAAGGAGCGCACAATGACTACTTCAAACTCTACCTGGACACCAGTTTGTGACCTGTCTGATATCTCTCCCAACACCGGCGTTTGCGCGCTTGTGAATCAGCAACAGGTCGCCATTTTTCGCCCTCAAGGTGCAGATCAGCTGTTTGCCATTGGCAACTACGACCCTGCCGGCAAAGCTAACGTACTATCCCGCGGGCTAGTCGCTCACCTTGGCGGACGCTGGAGTGTTGCTTCACCCTTATACAAGCACCATTTTTGCCTTGAAGATGGCAGTTGCGCCGAAGACCCAGCGCTACAAGTACCGGTCTACGCCGTACGGATTAATGAAGGCAAAGTCGAAGTGTCCGCATAACGGACACCGACTTTATGAGACGACACCGCTAGATAAGCCACTGGATTAACATGAGTGAACTATCCTCTACAGCCCCTAAGTTAGTCGTTATTGGTAACGGTATGGCCGGTGTTCGCGCCATAGAAGAGCTGTTGGCCGCAAGCCCTGAAAACTACCAAATAACAGTGATTGGCAAAGAACCTTACGGTAGCTACAACCGCATCATGCTATCGCCGATGTTAGCTGGTGAAACCAGTCAACAAGACATCATGACCCATGACCGCGATTGGTACAAAAGCCGTAATATCACCCTATTGGCCGGTGAAGAGTACTCAGCACAGCTAATCGAACGCGGCCATAAACAGGTGCTTCTTAATAACGGCGAGCGTGTCCCTTACGATAAATTATTAATCGCTACCGGCTCTAACCCGGTAAAAATACCATTACCCGGCCATCAAGCCGATGGCGTACTGTGCTTTCGCGGAATTGCCGACGTTGACGAAATGATGAGCCGCTCACTCACGGGCGGTAATGCCGTTGTAATCGGCGGTGGGTTACTGGGTTTAGAAGCAGCCAACGGATTAGTTAAACGTGGTATGAAAGTCAGTGTTATCGACTTAGCCCCTTACCCTCTGTGTAATCAACTCGACGCAGATGCGGCAACCTTATTACAAGCTGAAATGGAGTCTAAAGGGATTGAGTTCCACCTTGGCGTCAAATCCGAATGCATTCTGACCACCGATGGCGACTCACCCACAGTCAGCGGCTTACGCTTGAGTAACGGCACTGAAATCAAAGCCTCAATGGTAGTCATGGCTGCAGGTATTCGGCCTAACACAACACTAGCCAAAGAGAGCGGCATTGCCAGCAAAAGAGGAATTCTTGTCAACGACTGCATGCAAACATTCGATCCGAACATCTACGCGATTGGTGAGTGTGTAGAACATCGCGACATGTTATTTGGCATGGTTGAGCCGCTGTTCGAACAAGCCAAAGTCGTCGCTAATCATCTAGCCTTACATGGCGTCGCCAGCTACCGCTTCAAAGCTCCGGCTACACGCTTAAAAGTTTCCGGCATTAGTCTCTATTCCATGGGACAATACCAACTCACGGAAGCCGACGAAGGTGATCACGAACTGCTCACTTATCATGATCCGGCAGCGAAAGTGTACAAGAAACTAGTCATTATCAATCATCAACTTGTCGGCGTTGTCCTCTACGGAGACACCCAAGACGGACCTTGGTATCACGATTTAATTCGCGACAAAGTCGATATCCGCAGTTTTAGAAGCGGACTGATTTTTGGCCGGAAACCGGAGGCCGCATGAACCTAACGTTTGAACACCCAGTCATTGAGCAAGAAGTCGATACAATTTGCGCCTATTGTGGAACCGGTTGCGGAATCACGGTAACCAAAACTGACAATGCTGGCGAGCAAGCTTTATTAATTAAAGGTTCTACTGAGCATCCTGCTAACCACGGCCGTCTCTGCTCAAAAGGTACAAACCTCAATGAAACCTTATCCTCAGAGGCACGACTGTTAACCCCTACTGTTGATGGTCAGAATACTGACTGGAATACCGCCATAATGACCACGGCAAACAGTATTCGTGAAATCATTGATACTCATGGCCCTGATGCTTTTGCTATCTACTGCTCCGGCCAGTTACTGACAGAAGACTACTACGCCGCCAACAAGTTGATGAAAGGCTACATTGGTAGCGCCAACATCGACACAAATTCACGCCTCTGCATGTCTTCTTCTGTCGTGGGACACAAACGCGCCTTTGGTTCAGATACCGTGCCAGGTAGCTATGAAGATCTTGAAACCGCAGAGATGGTCGTACTCACCGGCTCAAACACCGCTTGGTGCCATCCTGTTCTCTTCCAAAGAATACGCGCTGCGAAAGATGCCAACCCCGGTCGCAAAACAGTTGTTATCGACCCCAGAAGAACAGCAACCTGCGATATTGCTGATCTGCATTTACCGCTAAAAGCGGGTTCAGATGCCTTCCTCTTCAGCGGCTTATTAAGCTATCTGCATACACACAATGCCTTAGACCAAACCTTTGTTGACACCCATACAGACAATTTCGAGGTCGCTTTAGCCGAAGCAAAACAACATTGTGGCAGTATCGAGGCAGTAGCTGCACATTGCGAACTTGAACCTGCAGATATAGAAACCTATTACCGTTGGTTTCTCGAAACAGAAAAAACCGTCACCGTTTATAGCCAAGGCATCAACCAATCATCCAGTGGTTCTGATAAGGTCAACGCAATCCTTAACTGCCATTTAGCCACAGGCCGCATTGGTAAACCCGCAATGGGCCCTTTGTCTTTTACGGGGCAACCTAACGCCATGGGTGGTCGCGAAGTTGGCGGGCTTGCAAACCAATTAGCCGCTCACCTCGATCTGCCTAATCCGGAGCACCGGAAGCTAGTTCAAGATTACTGGCAGTCTCCGACGATGGCTGAAAAAGAAGGACTAAAAGCTGTTGAACTGTTCCAAGCGATTGAAGCGGGAACCGTTAAGGGCGTGTGGATTATGGCGACTAACCCCGTCGATAGCTTACCTGACGCAGACCAAGTCATTCGGGCCTTAAAACAATGTGATCTTGTCATCGTCAGTGACTGTATGAAAGGTACTGACACTGTAGAGCTGGCTGATATTTGCTTACCCGCCATGGGCTGGGGTGAGAAAGACGGCACAGTCACCAACTCTGAGCGCCGAATCTCGCGCCATCGGGCCATTTACCCGCCTTCAGGTGAGGCACGGCCCGACTGGTGGATTATCAGTCGAGTTGCAGAAGCCATGGGGTACTCGCAAGGTTTCCAATATCAACAGGGTGTTGATGTGTTCCGCGAACACGCTGGCTTATCGGCTTATCGCAATAACGAAACAGACATTTTGAGAGATTTTAATCTTCAAGGTTTCAGCGATATCAGTGCGGATGAGTACCAAACGTTAGCCCCCATACAGTGGCCGGTGAAACGAACCGAAAAAGGCTTTTCAGGCAAGTCTCGACTGCTGGGTGACGGCTTGTTCTACACCCAGAATCGACGTGCAAAATTCATCAAAG
>JBLXCH010000031.1:0-30691 GCA_048265065.1 Motiliproteus sp.
GTGCCACCCAGAGATATGAGTACGACGGTATTTTTCATGCTGCATCCTAATTTTTAATTGCTGTGTCAGCAGGTGCCAAGGCAAAGCAATCAGATGATGGTGATGATAAGTAGGATGGTACCCCCGGCAGGTTCCATACTAATGTCTAAGTTTATCTCAGAATGTCTCAGATAGTAACTAAGATATTGTAATAAAACAAAAATTATTGTTGCTTTGGATTTTGATGGTATCGTTTAAGGGCAAATCTACCCATCTTGCGACAGGTGTTTTGAGGGGTAGGATGATGGGTAGCCGGAACCGTGGAAATCAAAGATGCCAAAAAAAGTGCCCGAAATGGGGCCCGCACAAGTTCGTAACCTCCGTCATGGGGTGGTGCAAAAAGACAGCAAAACGCGAGAAGCCGGAGAGCCTTGTGTTGCCTATCACAGGGTTGGTGGGGTAGACGGTCTAGTATTGCAATGCCGTCCGCCAGCGGCCGGGCAGGAAATCGGCTCACGTTCTTGGCTCTTAGTCACGACGGTGGGCCTCCGCCGTCGTGAAATTGGCCTAGGAGGATATCCGGATGTGACTCTTGGAGAGGCGCGAGAGCTCGCGCGCCAAAAAAAGGAGGAAATCCGTAATGGCATAGATCCTGTGGAACAAAATCAAGAGAGAAAGGCCAGAGACCGCGAGCGGCTGCGGAAACAAGTTACCTTTGGTGAGCTTGCGGAGGAATACTACAAGATTAAAGAAGTGACTTTTCGCGGCAAGAACCCGCAAAGGCAACGAAATCGTTTAAGGAAGTCAATCGATCGATGTCTGGTGGAGATCGGCGATACCCAAATTGGCGATTTGACGGTTGAAGATGTTTTAAGCGTGCTTCGCCCTCTGTGGATCACTCAAACACCGACTGCCACCAGAATCCGCCAAACTATTGCCCAAATTTGGAGGTTGGCAGATTCCCGGAATTTGGTTTCTGGGAGAAACCCTGCCGACTGGGATAACAATCTAGATGGATGGCTGCCGCCGGCTAAACGAATCCACCACACAAAGCACAAACCTGCGTTGCGGCATCAAGACTTGCCCGATTTCATGAAGCTGCTGACGGTGCGAGATACGATCCCCGCCCGTGCATTGGAATTTCAGATATTAACGATTGCTCGACCGACTGAAGTTCAGTTTGCGGAGTGGCCTGAAATCAACCTGGAAGAGGGAACTTGGACGCTGCCCGGCTCTAAGATGAAGAACCGAAATCCCAATGAGGCTCATGTGGTGCCATTGGTGCCACGGGCAATAGAGATCCTGCGGAGCATGCCTCAGTCAGGCCGTTATGTATTTCCCGGCTATAGAGGAAATGAGCAAATTAGCGAAAACGCATTGAACAATACGGTGAAGGCAATCCATCAAGAGTCTCTGAAGTCTGGTTATAAAGGATTTGTGGACCCGCGGTATAACAAAGTTGCGTGCGCCCATGGTATGAGAAGCTGCTTCAAGAATTTTGCAGCATCAAAGACCGATTATGATGATGTGGTATCCGAGCTCAGTTTGGCACATTTGGACAGCGACGAGACTCGTGCAGCTTATCTTAGTGACCAGATTCTGGATCGCCGCCTGATGTTGCTCAACGCCTATTCCAGATACGCATACACAGGAAAATTGCCGCGAAAACGACAGAGCGAGGATTATTGACCATAAACCCTGAGTTATTGGAGTTTTCTGGCAATTACACGCGCCAACAAGGCCTTGTTACCGATTAACTTATTGAGTACCAATTAATCTGAATGAGGTACTTGTAGTGTTTTACAGCATCAAAGACGTCAGCAAACGTTACGGGGTTTCCCCTAAGAGCATTTGGCGTTGGATTCGTGAAGGGCGTTTCCCTAAGCCAGTCAAGCTTGCCCCCAAGACAGCTCGGTGGCGCGAGGTAGATCTTCAGGCGTATGAGGAGGGCCTGGACGGTTAAGGGGGGAATTCGGTTACACAAACGTTGTGTTTAATGGCGAGTTCTGTTTGTTATGAACCCGCCATTAGCATCAAACATCCCAGTCTTGTGGGTCAGCAATGGAATCGAAGGGTTGCTCAAATTTCTTCACTGAACTTTTCAGTTTCTCCAATGGCTCTGATTCGTGGGCGATCGGTCTTGCTAATTCGTCTGCGTGGGCGCCGTAGGCATCTAAATCTTTGAGTAGCTCCTGCTCTGTTGGTCGTTGTTTTTGCATGGGCACCTCCTGATTTAAGATTCTCTGCTAGTGTACCAAGCTGGTAAAATTATTTACCGAGCAACAGCGAAAAGCTCAAGTTAAGATCACCGTGTAATCCCTTCACCCAGTCCTCGGTTGGTTTTGGATTGTTTTCCTTGAAGGTATGATTCTTAACATGTGAGCATTCATGCATAGAGAAGTATTATGAGCGCTTTTGTGAACAAACGCAGGCCGGGTGAGATACTGATGGAGGCAGCGAAAAGAGCTGCTGGAGAATTGGAGATTACCTCTAGGCAGCTCGCACTAATACTAGGCGTTGATAAAACTGATCCGGGGTCTTTTTTAGACCCCGATAGCAGTGAGGGATTGCATGCCCGCCAATTTATCCTCGTTTTTCGATACTTACAGGGCCTGACGGGGAATAACAGTCGTGCCATGGCGCATTGGGTGAGGACGAAAAACCGAGAATTTTCATCGGCTCCAGTCGATCGGATGCAGGCTACCAACGGGTTAGATAAGATAATTGCTTACCTAGAGTCGCTGAGCCAATAAGTTCGTATGGATTGGTTTCAGGAAATAGTCGATAGGCAGTATTTGCTATGAATTTTTGAGCCCCACCTAAACAGCGACGAGACTCGTGCAGCTTACCTTAGTGATCAGATTCTGGATCGCCACCTAATGTTGCTCAAGGCCCACTCCAGGTGCGCGTACAGTGGAAGGCGTCGAAAGTAGCGGCCTGAAAATCTTTATTGGTCATACCACAGCTAATGGCGGGTTCTGTTCGTTTCGAACCCGCCACACAGTACCGCTCTTTTCATCGCATCATGATTTTTCCGGCCTCTGGTGGCACTGCTTTTCCGGAAAAGCGGGTGTGTGGGCGGGAAGCAAGCACGCTGTTTCTTCTCCCTCTCAGCTCGACGCTGCAGTGCCAGTTTCTCTCGCTTAATCTCGTCCTGACGTAATTGCTGCTTAAGTTGGCGTAATACCGCTTTGGCGTTCGATGCGTTGCGAAGCTGGCGGGCCAAACTCCTGCATGCCTCCAGGTTGCCTGCTCGGGCACCCCGGGCGAGCGTCAGAAGGTGAGGGAAGTTCTTGGGTTCCAATATGCCGGTTTTCATGCCTTCGTTCCTCCGGTTTTATTGTTGGTTGACCTTCAGCAACATTGATTTATCGACGCTTCAAAGCCTACTGGAGGATGATGGCCATAAACCTTTTGAAATGTGATCAAATGTGGCAGCGTCTGAATTCTGGGTTTTGTCGCCACTGTATCGAGGAGCATATGAAGAACAGAATCAGGGTTACACTTTCGCCACTCGATGTGTTCTTCCTGCCGCACGTGTCTGATTTTCTGCGAATCGCGATCGGCGACTCAGGTTCGTTTCCCCGGTTGGTAAAGACAATGGCGAATGCTGCCGGGGTTGATGCACCGCATCTGAACACGTTAAAGAAAGCTGAACAGAAGCCAGTAACACTCAGCATCGCGATGAAAATTAAACGCGTCTGGCACGCAAGTATTCCCGACGAGCAATTCCTGGAATCGATCGAAGCTGCAGTGGAGCCCTGGAACGGCCTCCAACTGAAGAACAATGGCTCCTCGTGGGTAGTTGCACTGGCGGGTGCTGACAAGTCGAAAATTGGCTCAGCCCTCAAAGGATCCGGAGTTGCCAACTTCCTTGAGCAGCGGATGGCCCAAGAGAAGGCTTTTCTCGACTGGGTCAAACAGGAGACCAGCCGACAGCCGAATAAACAGCATGACCCCGCCGTCTGGATTCGACGGGGTCAAGAGTTCTTGAGGGAGCACACCCTGGTGGATCCGGAACTCATCTCCTTGATCGACGAGATCGACCACACAGCCAGGAATCCAGAGAGCGCAGAGTGGCGCAAGGGAAAGAGCATACTGCACTTGGTTAACCACCAACTGCGAGTTGATTTCTACTACACACTGCTCTGTGAGTTAGCTTTGGATGTGGCTGAGTATCTTGCAGCGCATGGGGTGTATGAGGCGCACAAACAACAGTTGGTCGATCATGGGTTTGTGGGAGATATTGCCCCCCAGTCATCGTCCATGGGAACTCTGTCGGAACAGGACAGACCGTTAATTCGGCTATTTGAGGTCTGGAAGCATCGATTGTCTGCGCTTAATGGTTGCGACTTTAGCTACAGACGAATGGCCAGCTACCTGCTGTTGCCTGGTGACTCGGCTGGAGAGGAGTTTGTTTCTCCTGCAGGGTACACACTGGCAATGCTCAAGTATCGCAAACTGAAACGATGGCGGAGTGGCACTATTCCCGATTTATCGGATTTGGAAACATTCATCGCCAGGCTCTGTGCCGGCCACGACTCAGACCATTATCTGGCGTGGATGAAAGCCCAGGCTGCGCTGGCATGGGGGCGATTGATCGATGAAGAAGAAGCGACCCTTTCCTCAATTTTCAGTGCGCATCCAGACCTTCAACGTTTCAACGCGATCGGGTTCTACAGCAAATACTGGAGCCACTATCAGAAACAGGCCGCCGACATTTCAGCGGCCTGATCTTGCACAGCTACTTACCCTTGGAAGGGGCGTTACCTCGGCCTCCTCCAGATGGCCGGCCGGTTGTGCTTGGCCAGTTGCCGCCCGGATGACCGTTGGAGGGACGAGAGCTACCTTTACCTTTTGACATGGGAATCTACTCCAGTTCTTGAGTGCGTTTTAAGGGTTCTCATCGTTAGGCACTACTGTTTAGTCAGATGCCAACCCGTTTGGTACGGGCATTCATATACCCGCAAATGAATGTGACTCTCACGGCCAATGATTTCTGCCCGAGCCACTGCTCCTTTCCTGGTTGAATAAAGTTCCTTGGTATCTCCAGAGCCATCGGTGCAGAACTCGCAGGGCTTACTCGGCGTGTATCGTTGCTTGGGGGTTAGATGCCAGTGCTGGCATCGCTGGCATTGGTAATACGTGAAGTCCTGACCGTAGAACAGACTCGCGTGGTCGGCAGAACTCCACGCTTCATATTCAGATTCGTAAGCTGCCAGTGGTTCACCAGTTCGTTTGCTGATGCAACTGTCGAATGTCAGTTTCATTGGGTACTCCAGTTCAGATTGTGGATTTGCGTTTTCCAGGCAATGAGCTCTCTCATCACCTAACGCGATCATCGGAAATCTGAACCAGTGCCGGGAGGGGGCTCGGCCTGTGAAATTTTTCAAAGAACCCCACCCGAACAATCGGAGGATCGTTTATCGACGATTTCGTGACCTCGTTTTCGTGACTCGTGAAACCACTCGCCGCCCTCCGCGTGTGGGGTCTTGGACCAGGCCCAAGTGACCGAACCAATGCCGGTCTTTCCCGAGAGCCTTAATCATGAGTCGCATGGCACGGGTGTAATCAGCCATGGTCGACGGAGCGAAGCCCTCATTGTCGAACCAGGCGTACTTGAGGTACTCCATGTGCTTAAGCTTAATCTGGTTGCAGTACCGAACCGCCGGAAACTGGGCCTCAATAGCATCAGCCATCGTCTGAATGCGTCTTACTGTGCGGCTTTTGGTTGACGTAGAGGCCCCTTCGTGCCACCTGATGCGCTTGGTGATGTCCCGGATATTCATTAGTAGCCCCCGATATAAGAGGAGGCCACACTGGGGCGCCCATGCCCCAGCAGGCGAGCAACTGTCTCGCGAGCAATCCGATCAATTACCCGATCTCCGATAGGTCCGCGGAGCGGGCTAGGCCCTCGCACAATTTCTTCGTAAATGTCTTGAGCGAATCCACAGCGCAACTCTCGGATGGATGGGATCCCACATTTTTTGAGGATTCTCCTGCAGCGCCCCAGCTCCCGCCGGTAAAATTTGATCACGTTGTCTGTTCTTGACAGCATGCATTTTGAGTTTTCCGGGCGAACGGAGATTGCGAATTCGAGCGCCTCGCGCTGAAAATCACCAGCCTTAATTGTCCGGCTACGGCACTTCCTACCACCTTTTGTACCTTCCAGGATAGCAGCGGACCCCGTTGCAGTTACCTCTCGCATCATGCGGTCTAGATCCTGCAGAATGGCCTCATTCGCTCTCATTCCCCAAGCGCGCGATAGCAGTACGACAGCGGCTCCACGTTCATTGCCAGATGCAATCATGCGATCTACTGCTGTTTTCGCATCGGCAATGTCCGCGTGAATCTGGGTTTTCCGGACATTGGATCTGGCCACGTCCAGCGCTTTGCGAGCGGACAAGTGCAGCTTCTCATCTCGACGCATCGCGTACAGACACGTGTTCACTGTCGAGATAAGATTGTGTGCATATGCCACTGAAATCACTTCGTCGCGCTTACCATCAGCCCATTCGTAAGCGTTATATAGGCGGTGTCGCAGGTAGTTGCCATATTCCTCAACGAGCTCAAGATTGATGTCTCGGGCATCCCGGATGCCATGTCGCAGGCAGAATCCGACGAAGATTCTGATTCGAGATCCGTGAGTTCGGCGCGTCCCGTAATGCTGGTCTGCGCCAAAGAGGGTGTTTAATGCCTTCACAAAGGCATACAGCAATTGCTTGCCGTAGCCAAAATTGCGCTTCTGGCTGCGCGGCGTCTTACGTTTCCGTTTCATTGCAAAATTACCTGTTCTTGATGGTTTGAGATTAGTTGCAGCTGTTGCGAGGCAAACCCTGCGGCTGTCGGGGCAGAGCCTGGTTCCCTCGCTGACACTCCACCCCGTCGCCGCAGTCAGATACATAACCATGGGGAAATCTCCTTTGGTCGTTGGGAGTGTCGTTCGTGCCGCTGCAGGCACAGTGTTTGTCCATTGCGAACCGTGGCTAACAAATCAGCGAATGCTGATCGTTGGGGTAGCGGAGGCGTCACGGAGTCAGCGTGACAATGCAAAAGATGGGCGTCTGATATGTGGATCAGGCTGAGGGGCGAACAGGTCGAATCGAGCTTGCCGGTGATGACGCACCGGGGGAATGATTCCGCTCGAATCTGGTTTTAGTCAGAGTTTTCGACCAGTTCTGGTCCGAAGATCGGCTTGGAGGTATTGGAAATACTGGGGTTCCCAGTTCCAGGTC
Organism: Motiliproteus sp.; assembly: GCA_048265065.1. Classification (GTDB taxonomy): domain Bacteria; phylum Pseudomonadota; class Gammaproteobacteria; order Pseudomonadales; family Balneatricaceae; genus Motiliproteus. Next base: position 7,215 of record JBLXCH010000031.1, read on the forward strand.
AGTGCATCTCTCTAGCGTTCGGTGATCGCTCGTAGAGATGAGGGATGCCCCAAAAGGGCGATTGAGTTGGCGGAAGTGAGTTCCGCTCGGCTGCTGTGAGCAGTTTGGATCGGGCTTTGCCCTGAAGGATACCGGTCAAGAATTGACGGTGATTCGCGTACTGTTTGAGATTTAACGAAGCCAGCTACCTCGCCGAGTGATTTCACTCGGGTTGAGTCTTTATTATCAGAATCAGGAAGAGGGTTGTCTACTCGGGTAAACACAGAATTAATGCAATAAGACCAATAAGATACCAAGAAGAGTTCAGTGCCTTTGGATCATCGTCAGAGCTAGAGGGGGTGCTTACCTCTTTAAAGTAATCCAAGTGTCCTCCAAGTGTACTTAGAGGTAAGCGACAGGAAAGCATGGCGAGTCAAACTGTCTGAAGAGTTCACTACAAGTACACTTGGAGGACACTATCCTGTTACTGACATGAATTTGATCGTTATCGTTGCCAGTTTGCGCAGGTACGTCGTTAAGTAGAACTCATAAGTCTAAACTCCGTGTTCGTATAGACCGATGATGCCGAGCAACTGTTGTACTCGCTTGGGCGTGTTGAGGTCATTGATGGGATTTCGTTTGCGATGTCGGGAAGAGGATTCGCTAGCCATCTTTCGGCTATTCAATGTTTGACCTCGAAAAGCTCAATGGCTTTGGATATGACTTGAGCCCTTGGAAAACTCGTGAGAATGGATCAGTATCGATTATTGGTTAAGCTCGCAGGCTAACGCTCTTTGACGTGGAGAAAAAAGTAGTCGCGACCCCCTGAAAAAAAACGGGGGGCCAAATAATAAGCAGATGGATCTGACACGATATGCCTTTTCTTTCACTCCTTGATGACCGAGCCAAACCCAAAGGTTCACGTGACCCACTGGGCTTCGAGCTGGTATGGACCCATTTCGGCCGAAAGGTGGTTGGTAACCTGACCACCATCACCAGTTCCGTTGAGAACTTCACCGTTGCGCTGCTCGGCTTTTATTGGGCACATCAGATCCATGGGAATGCCGACAAAGACAGTCGCGAGCGGCTAATCAGGGAGACGTTCCTTCGCTACGAGCAGCTTGCCGCCTACCTCCGCTACCAGTCCGGTAGCAAAGAAATCATGGGCATCACCCGCGTCCACAAAAATATGACTGATCAGGCGGAATCACTAGCTATTAGCTTGAAAGCGCAGATTCTGAGCAATCAGGCAAGTTATGGATTGTGGGGCTTATACAGTTCGGCGCTGAAAGATTCCGGACTTGCAGAGGGGAGCGATCGAAAGCTTACAGCGGAAGGTATGGGGCTCGCTGAAACAATCGCAAGGGATCTCAACTCCAACGAATTCGTTCAGATGTTCAGAGTCGACGGTCAGCTTTCCAGGCATGAATGTGAACGCTTGGCCCCCCAGTTTTGGCATGCAATTCGTAAGGAGACTGTCCGACAAAAGCTCACTCATATACTGCTTCGTGGCCGCCACAATCAGACAGCTTCGGTACAAGAAGGTCTTTTCGCGGCGACCGAGAAGCTCGTGAGAGCGGGCAAGCTAACCGGTGAGTTTTCCCGGAATTTGGTTCAGGTTCAAAGCGTCGGGTCGTCTGAATTGCAGAAGGGTCTGGACGAAATCCAGCGAGTAGAGCGTGTGCTGGTCGCCGCTAACAACGTTTTCTATTACCTGCTCACACAGGATCATCGACCGGTCTCTTCAGTCGTAGAACAGCTCGAAAGCCATGCTTATCAGTATGATCACCTGCCAGAGACACTGCCCCAAGGGATGATTCGCAGGAACTCGCTTTGTGAGATCAATGACAATCTGAGAGCTGGCAACCATTGGGGAGCAGTGAGAGCCGTCATCAAGTTAAATGCGGAGGTGATGAAAGCCCGGGGCGGCGCGCCATGGGTAACCTGTGACGGCGACATTCTCAACGTCAAAGTGAAGTCGGAAACGGCTGTTCTTCGGTCCCAGAGGGCTCTTCTGGGTGACTGGGACTACGATTACTTCCTGGGATCTTATTTTCGCATTGCCAAAGCGAACTTGGAGGGTGCGTAATGGATAATGCGCAGATATCCCAATACCTTGAAGAACGGCTGGGAGGGCGCTTAGTAAAAGCCGCTGTCTTTACTACCTACACGTTCGATCCCGCATTTTTTGAGCTGGAAGTTGTTCCTCTTCTATTGCCAGAAAACAGCTCGTTCTCGATCGATGAGCGGGTCAAACAGTTCCAGGTGCGAGAATCCCTCAGGGAAGCCGAACTGCCGATTGATGTCTTTTACGATCAGAACATATTTCGTATTCAGGGCGAAAGCTCCCCTGGAATGGAATACGGCTGCCACGGTGTTTCAGAAGGAAATCGCGCTTTCCACCCGAAGCTATCGTTCCTGCTTGTAGGTAACGGCGCTGGGGAAAGTGACTCCTTACTGATATCCGCCGGTTCCAACAACCTCACTAAGGCTGGTTGGTGGGATAACATTGAATGTCAGCACTGGGAGGAAATTGGCCAACAGAATGGCGATGGAGAGTTTCTGCAGGTACTGAAACAGGACCTTGAATACCTGCAAGGTAAGCAGATAGTCCAGTCGGGCGATGGTGCGGTTTCTGAAATTCAGAGATTTCTGGCTAACTGCGTAGCGGATCCTGAAGCACCACCAGTCCACTACTTCGGATTATCCAGTACAACGCGGTTTCTGGATTTTCTATCGGCAGAGACCAGCCAGCTTAAAAAGCCCGTTGAACTGGAGATTATCTCGCCATTTTTCGCCGACGACTCCAGGAATAATCTGCATGAGGCATTTCAGGATTTGGGCGTAAGTAATGTGCGCCTATTGTTGCCGCGTGATGATAAGCAAGAGGCTCTTTGCAACATCGATTATCTGGCCCATATTGATAGGTTGGAGAACGTCTCCTGGTCCGATTGGGTTAAAACAACATTAGACCCATTGGGAGTAGGAAAAGAGCCTCATAGAGAACTGCACGCCAAGATTTTCAATTTCATTGGCGCTGATCGGGCTTTCACCTTTGTTGGGTCAGTGAATTTCACGTACAAAGCGCTCAATGAGAATGTCGAAGCCGGTTTTCTGGTAGCTACAGATCCAGAGTCGCTGCTGGAGACGATCTCCGACGATTTGCCGGAGGTTAGCCAACGATCACTCGAACCAGCACCGGGCGAGATTGACGGCGAAGAGCAGGGCATCATGCCGCAGATCTCCCTCACGTTTGATTGGCTGACCAAAACCCTTCGGGGGAAAGTGGACTCTGAAAGCCCGATCGAAATTGATTTAATCGGCCCTGACGGGGTAGATAGCACGGCAGTGAAGGGCTGGCCTCTCGGCAACTGTTTGAGCGACTACACTGGCGACACGGAAGCTCTGGAGAAGGCGCTAGCCAACGGCTCCCTGATCCTCGTGTCTGGACGAGTTTGTGATTCCGGTGAACTAATCGCCCCGCACCGTGTTTTGCTTCAGCAAACACACTGGTCGCACAAACCACAACCCGAGCTCGCGACACTGTCTCCTCAACAGATCTTGGCTATTTATGCCGGAATGTCTCCCGAACGCCGTCAGCTGCTGCTGACGGACGCACGGGTTAAGAGACTGTTTGAACTGGGCGAGCGAGGGGAAACCAGCCTGATCGAAGAGGCACCGCTGGAGAACGAGTTCTTTTCCGAATATGCCGAACTGTTCCACGCATTTCGTATGCTGAGGCGTGACCTCAGCAACGAGCAATCCACACCGAAGAAACAGGATTACTACCTCACCGGCACCGGCGTGGATAGCCTACCAACATTAGTAGGCCGGGCTGCAGCTGCACTCGAACCCGCGCAGGAGAGTGATCAGCAGCTCCATCCAGTCAGTGCGTATCTGTTATTACTCAGTGCCAAGGAAGTCTATCGATCAGCCGAATTTGCAGGTCGCCCCTATGTCAAAGAGCAGTTGGAGTTTATCGAAACGCTTCTTCAACAGATACGCGAGAGCAAATTGATCAAGCTTTCCAGTGAGCGTGAGGCTGATCGAGACCGGTTCTTCGATTGGTTTGAGGCTCAATTTCTGCAGCAGTACCGGATCGAAAGAGCGGAGGGTAGCGCATGAAACCTTACCCTATTCTCGACCTGGACTCTGCACGCCATATTCTTGATTTCAGTGGTGGTAGGGATGAGCTCAAATCGCTCGGCGAGGTCCAGCTCCGTGGCGCGGTTGCTCTCTACAACATGATCAACACTGAGAATATCGGGTTAGGTTATCTCGCCGATGAAGTCGGAATGGGAAAAACCTACATAGCGCTCGGAGTTGTTGCGCTGATGCGGTATTTCAACCCGGCTCTGCGGGTTCTCTATATCTGCCCGAGTGCCAATGTTCAGGACAAATGGCTGCGGGAACATGCCAGCTTTATCGACAGGAACGTCTGTACTGCTAGCTACCGAGTGCGTACTCCGGAGGGTAAGCCGGCTGCCCCTGTGGCCAAATGCGATAGCCTGGAAGACCTCATCCGCACAGCAGCCTCGGGCTTCTATGCTGACTTTTTCGTTCGCAATGGGAGTTTCAGTTTTGGCTTGAAAAAGGCTGCCGATGAAAACGACGAGGAAGCAATCAGAAGCTGGAACGAGCAGCGCAAGAAACTGCAGAGAATGTTGCCGGCGTTTTCGGTCCCTAGTGGCGATCCCACTCATCGTGGAGTAAAAGACGAGTTCGCCCGGGCACTGAATTACGTGCTGCCCACCTTTGACCTGGTGGTTATCGACGAGAGCCACAATTTCAAACACAACTTCGAGAGCAGTGACCGAAACCGCGTACTTTCTCAGGTCTTGGGTTTCTATCAAAACCAAAACGCTGAGGACAGACCTTTTCAGCGTCGCGTACGCAATGCCTTGCTGCTCTCCGCCACGCCTTACGACCGCAATCTGGAACAGCTACGAAACCAACTTGCTCTGGTAGGGAAGGACGGCCTACTCAGGAATGCCCAGTCTGTAACGGACAAAGCAGAGATTGCCCGGTTTATGGTGCGCCGCCTCAACCGGTTGAAAATCGGCGACCGGGAATACACCCGCAATATGTACCGTGCGGAGTGGCGCGATGGGCAAAAGGCAGCGATTGAACTGGAAACGGATGAACAGAAGCTGGTCACCGCCCTGGTTCAGAAAAAGGTTGGCGATGCACTTGGTCACAAACATGGCTCGCCGTCATTTCAAATGGGCATGCTCGCATCCTTCGAGAGCTATGGTGAAACCACTCGCTCCCCCCGGGTGGAGTTCGACAGCGAAGACCCCGATGACAGGGGGCGCGATGCGCAGGACCGGAACGTGGTAGGCGCTATTGTCGACAGCTATGTCAATGCAAACCTCGGGCGGTCACTGCCACACCCTAAAATGGACACCGTTGCAAAACAGTTGGCCAATGCGGTTTTTCAGGAGAACCGCAAACAGCTTGTATTTGTGCGCCGGGTAAAAAGCGTCAAAGAACTGAAGCAGAAACTCGATGAATGCTATGACGATTGGTTGATCAATTACCTGAAGTCACGCCTGAAAGACCTCCCCAAAGCATGGGGCTCTTTGCAAGGGGTGATTGAAGAGTACCGTGACGTCAGCCGATACAGGGATGAACGCATAGATGAGGGTGTCTCAGAAGAGAGCGACACCGGAGAGGCTGAACTTCGGCAGCCACCCAAGAACGACAACCTCTTCAACTGGTTCTTCCGCGGTGAGTCGCCTGAGCTCAGAAACCAGAATAATCGGACAGATTTGGTCACGCCCCACCAAGTGAAACAGAGCCTTTCCTTGCCCAAACGGCTGGCGAGCCCGCTGCTGGACATCAATTGGGCTCAACTGATCTGTTTCTACAGTGGGGTGGACCTACGCCGGGCGATCGAGCAATGCCTGGCTGCCGCCACTGAAGCGTCCCTTGCCGAACTCGGACAGGTTCAGCCACAGGAATACCTCCGAAAATTTAGGCTGTCGCAACTGTTCTTTCTGAATTCTTGGGTCGACCAGCTTGGATTTAGCACTTTTACGCCACTGCGAGACCATCTCCGAGCCTCCCTCAGTCAGCAGAAGTCGCAAGAGGACGGGGCTCCACTTACCCTTTCGGATGTTCGAGAACAGCTCTGCTTGCCAAGTTTGTTCTCTGAACTGGAAGCCAACGATGAGCTGAATGGGCAACTTCTACCAAGCTTAGGAAAGCTGCTTGGCCTGCTAACTGAAACACCTGCTCACGTTACCCCTGATCACACACAAGAGCTGCTGCGGACTATAGATGTCCACTCCGCACTTGTATCGACGGCACTACGCACGGGCCACGGCATGATTGATCTATACGTGTCGCGTCTGAGACAGGGAGAGGGAGATCTCAGTAGCAGCGTCCTCACTGGCTGGGTTAAAGATTTCGTTGCGGAGTTAACTCGACAGTCTCAGGTTCCCGGATTTTCCACCTATCGTGAGCTAAAAGGGTTGGCGGATGAGCTGCCGGCAATATTGAAAGCCAACCTTCCAGGAATTTTCGATTTGGGTGTCAACGACTATCGCCACTATTTGAGCAAGCAGCTTAACCCGATCGCTCCGATCATTGGTGCGACGGGGGAGACCAATGGGCCGGGGCAACGCTCAGCGCAGGCGCGTAAGTTTCGCATGCCGGGGTATCCACTGGTATTGGTAAGCACGAATGTGTTTCAGGAGGGCGAAGACCTGCACCTGTTCTGTGACAGCGTTGTTCACTACGGCGTATCAGGCTCGCCAGTAAGCATCGAGCAGAAGAATGGCCGGGTTGATCGGGTTGGCTCACTGGCACAGCGTCGGCTCACTCGTGAAGGCTTCAGTGATCCCGAAGAGGATGACTTAATACAGGTCAGTTTCCCTCATGTGAAGGAGAGCATTGAGCGCGTTCAGATTCGTCGACTTTCGGAAAGCCTAAATCGTTACATGGCGTCGCTCCATGAGATCGGAAACACCGTCGCTTCAGACGGGGAGGAAATTGCCGAATCTGAAATCGCCGATCGCTCCCGAATAGAGCCCCAGATAAGAGATTTCCTGGAAAGTCCTTTTGATCCGACAGACCCAAGATCGAATATGGGACACCTGAGTTTTCTCAAACAGCAGATCAGGGAGACTCAAGAGCAAGTGCAGGCGAACGTCGATCAGGCGAAGCAACTGATTGCCTCAGCGCTCGGTGTAGGTGAGTGCGGTCGCTGGCCACTGAGCGTTAACCTGAAGGTCAGCGACCTGGTCGGACAGGTATCGGATATGGCGGAAGTCCGGCTGACGACAGCCAGGGCATCTGGAGAAATCCTTGCCCGAGTCGAGGTCGATCACAAGGATGGAACGCAAGTCGAGATCGGATCCCTTGATCAGCTGACAACCTTGATGCACCAGAGGTCTTGGTCCACGCTCCATAGAACCTTTGCATATCAAACTGCCACGAACTTTTGGCGATTTGCATACAATGCCGAAATGCTGGTGGGAGATGAGATCGTAACGGTCGAAAGGGATATGACGGCTCTACTCGATAGGTTTCATGAAAGGCATGATCCGCAGGAATACCGACCGCCAGGCAAGGCCGTTTTTCGACACCTGGATCGACTTCGACAAGATCAGGAAATTCGGGTTGGACAACAGAGATTGGAGGTGGATGTGGTCGATTCCGGGCAAACGACCGGTCTCCGATTTTGGTTCAAAGAGGGTGAGTTGAAGCGCTCTCAGACCATTTTCCTGTGGGAGTGCGACGGACAGTGTATTTTCATAAGCCCCGCAGTGCCTTCGGACGTTGTGAGGATACTGGCTGTTGAGAAAATTGTAGAGCTTACATGGGAGCGAAATCGCTCTACCGACGTGGTCGAGTTCATGCTGAATGACCGCCAAGAGATTGTTGGCCGCTGTGTGCATCCGGTTGATAGCCTGCATTGGCGGGAATTCGTCTACTGTGCTCATGTGCTGGCGGTGGAGAGTGACCGGCTGGAATACCTGGTCTGCGAGGAGGATCAGTTTTGATTCGAAATGCTCCAGGGTTAGGTGGTGAAACACATGCGAGCGCATTGACTTGCGACAATGAATGTCGCTCCCCGCTGTATTCTAGTGGTGTGAGCCCGTTAAACTGATCTGAAAGCCTTTTCAATGCTTGGAAAAGTCCGCTGAATCAATCAGTATTGAGGCTACAACAAGGTCGCAGGCTATGCTTTTGCATCAAATTCTGTGACCAATAATCGGTTACTCCGGAATATCGGCAATGTTCAGTTGTCTGCCGAGTAGAGAGTCGCTAGCAGTAGAGGGAGTTGTTTGGTGTTAGGGACCAACAAACACAGTGATGTCGGTCGAAAGTCGACCGAAACGACGACATCCTTACTGACTCAAGTCAACCAGCTTGTTACCCAGGGGTTGCGTCAGGCGGCTATCGACCTCCTTGAAGAAGCGATCTCCAACTCCCCTGATAGTACGTCTCTTCTCAGCGCACTGGGGCGGGTTTATCTTCTGGACCGCCAGCCGGAGAAGGCGGTTGTTTATTTGCGACGATCTCTCGCCAAAACTAACCCGGTCCCGAATCCCGTTACCCATGGCGATTACTCACCAGAAGCCTTTAGCGACGCAGACGCGGATTATATTGAAGAGTTAGCTGAAGATTCATCAAACGATGAATTTTCTCCGTTGGACGAAGTCAGAGCTGAGCCCGTGCAAGACGAGGCTCAGCATCGGGAGAGATCGGGCACACTCCACTTGAAGCGACAGCCCGAGAAACGAGACACGCCCGAAACACCTGATGATTCCGAACCTCAAATCACGATCATCAGAAGGGGGCGCGCGAAGAAAAATGATGCTGTTCCCGTTGATTTCCCTCATGCGGCTGAGGAAAACGAGCTCGATGAGTCTGGTAGAGCTGATTCGGATGCCGGTAAGCCGGATTCAGACGTCCCTGAGGCAATTGAATCCCGATCAGAGGTAACGGATGAGGCTGCATCCGATGAGATCTCCGCTCCCAAACAGGCGGAAACGCCAGATCGTTCAGAAACCCAATTGGGTCTTTCCTTCGAAAGCGATGATGAGTCGGAAAGATCCGAAGATAGCCTTGAGTTGCCAGATGACGAAAACAATATTCTCGACATCGTCGATGTTGAGGCCGATTTCGAAGACGATATTGACGAAATTGATCCGGTTACTGAGGCGGTAGAAGACTACCCCTTGGATGACTTTGAGTCTGAGGATTTTGGCTGGGAAGACCTCGACGACTTCGATGAAGAGGCGAGTCGTGAAAACACCGATGAAGACCTCACGCTTGCAGGTATCCCTAGAGAACAGAGAGCTCGACAGGCTGCCGTGGATGTCCTGGAACGAGTGGGATGGGATAGGGAGTATCTGCCACTGCTTGAATCGATCTTCGTGGAAAGTGGTTGGGGCGCAGCTCGTATAGCGATCGAAAACCAGATCGAACGAGGTGCAGTTCCAGAGCAGATTGTCTTGGCGAAAAAGGTCCGCTCGATCTGGTTCAGTAATGAATATCTCTGGACCACATTCCGAATGCGTTCCAACGCGCCGTTTATGCAGGCCGAGGCTGTTTACAAGAATTTCAGCTGGGCAGATGCGTTGAGGCTTATCCGTTGCTTCCCATCCATTCCAGATGAATTCGAAATTGAAGCTTTCATCGAGGAGCTCTTCGAAGAATGGTATTTCAATGACCGGTTGCGCCGCCACTTCCACGCATTTCTCAAGTACCTCCGGTATCGAATTGGTGCGAGTAGACGAACCCTCCCCGGTAATCTTGGTTTTTTCTTCAGCTTTCCACTCGAAGAAGAGTGGGGTGTGGATAGCCCGGAGCTGTTGAGTGAAATATCTACCATGAGGGGTGAACTCCGGGAGCTAGGTGCAGACAGCGGGTTCGCCATGCCGGGAAGGGAGAACAAGTTTAAAGTTCTTCCGAAAGAAGCATTTGACGAAGATAAGGATAAAAAGTGAGCCAAGGTAGTAGCCGTCTTCTGCCCGTCAAAAACTGCTGGGTAAAAAAGTTATCTTCATCTGGCCAAGAGGTAGTGGGCCGTGTCGTTGATTCTGTGGATCGGGGCGATGACGTGGTCGTCTCCGTTAAGTGGCAGAAATCCGGCCAAGTTTCTGTTGAATCTTTAGATAACCTCCGCAGTGGTCTCAAGCCGCAGATGGAAGTACAGGACCTGCCCAATTCACGAGTAAGAGCGTCTCTTGGTGAGGGAGTAATCCAGCGAGTAAGAACAATCGGTGGAAAAGACCAGGCACTCGTCGACTTCCTTCAGTTGGGTCGTCAGGCATGGCTGCCGTATGAGAACCTCCGACAGATAAAGGGTGCGAGACATCGCTTCATTCTCGGTGATACGGGGCCGGAGGACGGCGCCGAGCGTTTCAGGCTCAAATCGTTGGCTCATGCCTTGGAAATGTGGAATGAGAACACCGGCTCCTTGTCGAATCTTGAAATTGATCCACTTCCTCACCAGATCCACCTGGTTCACCACATCCTTGCCTCTGGTCACCTGAACTGGCTAATTGCTGATGATGTAGGTCTCGGAAAAACCATCGAGACAGGCATGCTCCTCGCCGCTCTCAAACAAAGAGGACACCTCAAGCGGGTGCTGCTGGTTACTCCGGCAGGTTTGACCAAGCAGTGGCAGGAAGAACTCAACTACAAGTTCAAAATGGGGGAGTTCCAGATTTACGGCGAGGACTTTATGATCAATGAGCCTCGCCACTGGAAGATGTTTGATTTCGTTATCGCTTCCATCGATCGTCTCAAGAGCCCCGAGAACCTGGAACAAATCCAGCAAGCTGGAAAGTGGGATATTGTCATTTTTGACGAAGCCCACAGACTGAGCCGGCGGCAGTACGGAATGAAGCTGGATGCATCCCAACGCTTTCAGCTGGCAGCGCACCTCCGCCGCAATACGGATGCTCTAATTCTATTGAGCGCTACGCCCCACCAGGGCATGCAGGACAAATTCCAGGCACTCCTGGAGCTGCTTCATCCGGAACGCAAGGAAGAAATCACCACGCTGGCGCTAAACCCCGAAATTATCGGAGAGATGGTATTCCGCAACAACAAAGCAGACGTAACGGATGCGGAGGGGAACTTCCTGTTTAAAGGTAAAACCACCACCTCGTTACCGGTACATGTATCCGAAGCTGCCAAGGAGTTTGATAAAAAACTCCAGGACTACCTGAAGAAGGGCTACGCAGCCGGCGCAGCGCTGGGTTTCAAAGGCAATGCCATTGGCTTCGTCATGACGGTTTACCGTAAGCTGGCGGCCTCAAGCGTTGCGGCGATTCATCAGGCTCTGATTAATCGTAAGGCTCGACTTGAAGGTGAGATGCTCGGTGGTATCAAGTTTGAGGAGATCGAAAATCAGGATCAGCGCTTCTTCGGCGAGTGGGAAGAGCAGCTATACACAGACGCCAAAGAGTTTTTCGAGGGAGAGCTCGAACTGTTGGACGAACTCATCTCCGAAGCTGACGGCTTGCGTGGCGATGACAGAAAGCTGACAGGCTTTATCAATCAACTGATTTCCGAAATCCTGGGCAGTAATCCAAACGAGAAGGTTCTAATTTTTACCGAGTACCGGACTACTCAAGCCTATATCCGTGACGCGCTGGAGACCCGGTTTGGTGAGGGCAGTGTAGAGCTGATCAACGGCTCAATGCCCCATACCCAGCGGCGCGATGCCATAGCCCGCTTTGAGGACTCTGCTAATTTTCTTGTTTCAACAGAGGCAGGTGGCGAGGGTATTAACCTCCAGCGGAAGTGTCACATCATGGTGAACTTTGACCTACCCTGGAACCCGATGCGTTTGGTTCAGCGCATCGGTCGCCTGTACCGTTACGGCCAAAAGAAGCGAGTTGTGGTTTTCAATCTTCATTCACCAGACACCGCTGATGAGCAGGTAATGGATCTCATGTACACCCGCATCGACCAGGTTGTAGACGATCTGGCTGGGGTGAGTACCGAATACAACGAGCAGCTTCGCGACGACATTCTCGGCGAGCTGGCGGATTTGCTAGACGTTAATCAGATTCTTGAACAAGCCACCGTTGAGGGTATCACTCGAACTCAGGAGCGAATTTCCGAAGCACTGGAAAGGGCAAAAGCGGCAACTGAGAAGCAACGAGAACTCTTCGAGCATGCTGCGGGCTTTGACCCGAATGAAACCGGCAGCAGCTTGAGGATTGACCACGAGCACGGCGTGGCGTTTGTAGTTGGTATGTTCAGCATTCTGGGCATAGAGGTTGTTGAGACAACCCATGAGGGGCGGCTTTTTCATATTCGGCTTCCGGAGGCAGTTCAGCATGAACTCGGCGTGGAGCGGAGCCGCTATGAAGTTACTCTGGATCGGGACCTGGTGGTCAACCGGCCAAACACGCACATGCTGGACCTGGATTCGTTTTTGATGCAGTACCTGCTCAAAAAGGCAAAGAGTTACGACTTTCTGGGCCTGAGTGCAGTTATTGAGAATCACTCACTCAAGGGTGGAGCGCTGTTAACCAGTCTCCTCAGGTGGCAGAACGACCAGGGAAGCAGGATGCGTCAGGAATACACCGCCTACTGGGTCAAACCCAACGGAGAGGTGCAGACCAATCCAGATGCATTTGCTGAATGGTTAAAAACTACCGCTATTACTGGAACGCTCACGCCCGTTCGGGAAGAGAATCAGGCCCAGTTTAAACATGCAGAGTTAGCAGCGGATAAGCGGCTGGAGGCGGTGAGTAATATGCACCTGCACCCAGAGAATAATCAGTGGGTCTCTGGCGCCTGGCTAGTCTAAGACCGAAAGAACAGATTGAACAATTGGTTGGTGCCATCCGTGCGGCAACTAATAAACCGGAACTATTTGCATAGGTTGTATATGGCAAACGGAAAGCAGAACTCAAATAACGAGCAGCAATCGGGTACCTATAGCCACCAGCAAGAGGCTGTTCAGCGCCCGGACGTAGGGGTTCAGCCTGAATTTGATGCCAGAAAACCACCGAAATCCTACCGCTACGATTCATCGCTGGCACCGGAGCTGGTGTGGGACGAGAACGCCGAGCGAGAAATGGCGGAGTGGTTGCTGGGGCTGGTGGAGCGGGCCGCTGAGGAAGGTGAGCAAGCAGTATTTCAGGAGCCGCAGCTGTGGCTGGGCACTGGTGAGAAGTTTCGATCGCTGGCGGAATGCATTGCCCGCCTGAGAAGTTTGACCAAGCCATTCCTTAACTGGACGGGTAAGGCCGAAAGGCAGCAAATAAGCGTTCCAACCATCCCGTTGTTTGTCCATGAGCGCCATTCCACTCAGGCAATACTGGAAACACTGGAAAGCTACAAATCAGCTGGTAGCACGCTGGATCTGTTCGGCGATCCAGAGTTGGATGTCACTGACAAGCTTGATGCCTACGAACACAAAGGGCCATGGACCAACCGATTGGTGTTGGGGGATTCGCTGCAAGTGATGAATTCTCTCCTCGAATATGAGGGGCTGGGTGGTCAGGTTCAGATGATCTATATGGATCCGCCTTATGGGGTGAAGTTTGGGTCCAACTTTCAGCCTTTCGTCCGAAAGCGTGATGTGAAGCACGGCCGGGACGATGAGATGATTCGTGAACCGGAGATGGTCAAGGCGTATCGGGATACCTGGGAGCTTGGGCTACATTCTTATCTTACGTATTTGCGCGATAGACTATTACTTGCTAGAGAATTGCTGCGAGATACTGGCAGCGTATTTTTGCAAATCTCGGATGAGAACCTTCACCATGTTAGAGAAATTATGGATGAGGTTTTTGGGTCAAATAACTTTGTAGCTCTCATTACATATATTACAACAAGTGGATTTCCTGGTAGCACGTTATCTCGCGCTGGCGATTATATTATATGGTATGCGAAAGATAAGTCTTTGATAAAATATAATCAACTATATGAAAGGAAGCAGCTTGGTGATGACTATGCCAAAGAGTATAAATGGCTGATGATGCCTGACGGCTCTACAAGATCTTTGGACAAAGAGGAAAAAGCCGGCTTAAAAGCTCTTCCTGACGGTGCGAAAGCATGGCGTTATGGTCCCTTAACCTCTTCGGGATATACCGAAGAGGGCTCGAAGCCATTTGTGTATGAAGGTAAGGAGTACAGACCAGGATCGAATAATCACTGGAAGGTTACAAGAGCTGGGCTTGAACGATTAGCTGAAAAAGGGCTGCTCGTTGCGAGAAAAAATAGTTTGGCTAGGTACATGTTTCTCGATGACTTTCCAGTTAAGCCTATCAATAATGTATGGCTAGATACAAAGTGGGGATTCGATGCCGGTGAAAAGGCCTACGTAGTTCAGACTAATCAGAAAATTGTTCAGCGATGCATGCAGATGGTCACAGATCCGGGGGATATAGTATTCGATCCAACATGTGGATCGGGAACTACTGCATATGTCGCTGAACAATGGGGACGCCGTTGGATAACATGTGATACATCAAGAGTGCCTTTAGCGCTAACGCGCCAAAGACTACTTACTGCTACGTTTCCTTGGTACGAGCTGAAAGAGCCCTTAAGGGGGCCAGAAGCAGGTTTTTTGTATAAGAGAAAACAAAATAGAAAGGGTCAAGAAGTTGGTGGTTTGGTTCCACGAATTACTCTCAAATCAATTGCTAATGATGAGGAGCCGGAAACAGTAACTCTGGTAGATAAGCCAGAGTTAAATGACACTGTTACTAGGGTTTGCGGTCCGTTTACCGTGGAAGCGACGATTCAGGCATCAGGCTCACTGTTGGACGAAGGGCATTCGGTTAAAGAAAACGCGGCTGCATACGATGACCCGAGAAAGTATCTTGATCGTATGATCGAGGTTTTGCGGCAAAGTAAAACTCTGCGGTTACCGGGTAACAAGTCGCTTGAATTTGAGAGCGTCAGGCCATTAGGCACTGACTATGAAAGCCTTCATGCGGAAGCCGTTGAACAGAATGGAGCCGCACGCCGTGTTGCGGTAATGTTTGGTCCTCAAGATGGCGCTATCGATTCGGGAAAGGTGCTTGAGGCTGCAAGGGAGGCATGGTTTTCAAAGTTTGATGCACTATATTTCTTTGGCTTTGCAATTCAGGCAAAGGCCCGAGAGCTCATCGAAAACCGCGGCAAGCTGAAGCTTCCTTGCACTTACGTTGCGGTCACTCCAGATGTGGTGATGTCCGACCTATTGAAAACGAGCAAGTCATCGGAAGTTTTCTCCATCACAGGTCTACCAGATCTGGATCTTCGATCTACAGGCGACAACTCACCAGACGGAACCAAGCTCTATGAGGTTGAACTATGCGGCCTGGATATTTTCCGGCCTCAGGATCTGGAAACCGAGTCTGTTGAAGCGGATAACCTTCCCTGCTGGATGCTCGACACCGACTACAACGGGATGGCTTTTGTAGCCCGACAGGTGTTCTTCCCCAAGACATCTGCCTGGGACAATCTGCAGAAATCGTTGAAGGCCAAGTTTGATAGCTCCGTGTGGGACCACCTTGCCGGAACGGTATCCGAGCCGTTTGTGCTGGGGCAGCACCAGCGAATTGCCGTAAAGGTCATTGATGAGCGCGGCAACGAACTCATGGTGGTCAGAGAGGGATCGGAGGCCAGTTCATGAGTGAGTCGAACGTCCCAGACCCGATTGCATCGAATGAGATTGAGTCTCCAATCATCAACTCGCCTTTCAAGGAGCCAGAATTTTACTGGCAGATTGAGAAGGGTAAGCAGCCCATAAAGGCGGCCGGCAGACGCCCGGCTAGCTATTTCTATCGCGTTCCTGAAAGCAGTGGTCGTAACCGAAAGGTCAAGGACCAATTGAGCCTTGAGGGAGATCTTGGCATCGGCCAGCAAGAAGATATTCCTCTCGTCAATTGGATTCGCCATCGCATCAAGGAATGGCGCACGGGAAAACTGACTGGAATTCCGTACGACGGCGCTTCTGCCGTAACCAAAGAGCTTTTGGCTCTATGGCAGGGGGATGGAACGCTCCGGAAACAGCGACTGTTCTATGCGCAGGTCGAAGCCGCTGAGACAGTAATTTTCCTGGTTGAGGCGACCGACGTTTACCTGAAGGGGATGCCAGAGATCCCTGTGGACCATCCTGGAGAGTCCTCAAGGGAAGCTGGGTTTCGTGCGTTCACTCGTTATGCCTGCAAAATGGCGACAGGTACGGGTAAAACGACCGTTATGGGAATGCTGTCTGCGTGGTCGATTCTGAATTACGTGGCATCTCCGACTGATGAACGTTTCTCTGACACTATTCTTATCGTTTGCCCCAACGTAACAATTCGAGAGCGCTTGCAGGAACTGGATCCTGCGTTAGGTGATAGTAGTCTCTACCGCACGCGGCAGTTAGTCCCTCCACACAGGATGGAGGAACTGCGCAGAGGCGAGGTGATGATTGCTAACTGGCATCGATTGGCGAAGAAAGAGACAAACTCGGTTAATGGTACTTCCGCGAAAGTTGTAAAAACCGGCGAGCCTGTTGAGGTCGTCAAAAATGCTGGGAAGGCGAACGAAGAAGTTGAAGTTAAATACTTCGAATCCGATCAGGCTTGGTTCAAACGTATACGGCAGGAACTGGGTTCAGGTAAAGGTCGAAGCCCTCATTGGCTAGTATTTAACGATGAAGCCCATCATGCCTATCGCCGCGGGGATTCAACAGCGGAGGTGGATTTAGAAGATGATACGACCTTGGCGAAGAAAAACGCCAAGGAAGCCACAATCTGGATAGAGGGTCTGGACCGCATTAACAAACTGGCGGGCGGTCGTAAAAAGGGAATCCGTTACTGCATAGACCTCTCTGCTACCCCGTTCTACATCCAGGGCTCGGGTAATGAAGTGGGTAAACCGTTCCCCTGGATCGTGTCAGATTTCGGGCTGCTGGATGCCATTGAATCTGGCCTGGTGAAAATTCCCCAACTTCCAACTCGCGACATTACAGGAGAGGAAGACGCAGGCTACTTCAATGTCTGGCGCTGGGTTGAGTCCATGGCTGAAAAACATGGTCTGGGTACAAAGCTCAATCCGCAGATCGTAATGACGTATGCGGCAGCACCCATCACCACGCTTGCACAGGACTGGCATAAACGTTTCGAGCAATGGCAGAACGATAGTCAGGATGAGATTCACCCGGTTCCCCCTGTCTTTATTGTGGTTTGCAGAGACACCAAAGTGGCGGCTGAGGTACACAATTGGCTAGCCGATAACCAGGGAAATTATGGTGAAGCACCTCTTTGGTTCAGGAACCAACCCGGTGAAGAGGTTACGGTCCGCGTCGATTCCAAAGTGGTTGAAGACCTTGAAGAGGGCGGAACGAAAGATGAAACCCGCCGCCTGAGGTTTATTCTGGATACCATCGGCAAGAAAACCTGGCCGGGCGGCAAAATTCCTGAGGAGTGGTCGGAGCTGGTAAGGAAGAATAATGAAAAGGCCGCCAGCGACGATAACGATGGTTCTTATAAGTGGATCGACGAGCGAATTCCTCCCGGTCGTAATATCCGCTGTATCGTTTCTGTTGCGATGCTGGCGGAAGGTTGGGACGCAAATACCGTCACTCACATTGTCGGTCTCCGGCCTTTCGGCTCGCAGCTCCTGTGTGAACAGGTCATTGGTCGGGCGTTAAGGCGCCGGAGCTATGCGCTCAATGAGGAAACCGATCAGTTCGAGGAGGAAACGGCGAAGGTCTTCGGGGTGCCTTTTGAACTCGTTCCTTTCAAGGTTTCCGAACCTAAAGATCCCAAGCCACCTAAAGAACCGAATCATATTTTCAGCGACCCGGCGAAAGAGCATTACGAAATCGAGTTTCCCCTGGTTGAGGGTTATTACAGCCCGCAAACCTTTGAGGTTCACTTGAACTGGGATCATATTCCTAAGCTGACGATTGACCCAAAGGAAGTGCCGGATCAGGTTGAGATGAACTCAATGACCGCTCCTGAAGGGAGTTTGGCGAAGTTCGGCCCTGGTCAGCGACCAGTATTGAATTTGACCGCGTGGCGAAAGCAATTCCGAACTCAACAGGTCGCTTTCCGATTGGCGCAGCAGGTGTGCAAACGTTGGCAGGCTGAACAGGGTGATTCAGAAGCGGAAACTGTGCCGGTGCACGTGTTGTTTCCGAAAGTGGCTTTCGCCGCGAAACGGTTCCTGCAGGAGAAAACGGACTGTAAGGGCAGTGCTGAACCCTGTGACGTGCTTTTGGTTGGCAGATACCAACAAAAAGCCGTGGACAGCCTTTTTGAAGCGATCCGAAAAGGTTCTGGTGGGTTAGTAGATAGCCCCGAACTGCCGAGAATTCCAAAAGGCGCATCCGGTCGAGGTAGCACGAAATTCGTCGACTATCACACGACCAAACCGATCTACGCAGTCAATAAATGCCATCTCAACGCAATGGTTGCGGATACCAAAAAGTGGGAGCAAAGCGCTGGGTTTGCCTTAGATGTCCACCCTGGGGTGATCAAATGGGTCAAGAATGAGCATCTGGGCTTTTATATTCCCTACCGTAAGCACGGTGTGCCATCGCGATACGTTCCCGACTTCATTGCCCAGTTGGATATCGGATTAAATCTCGTATTGGAAATTAAAGGGCGATACGGCGATGACGCAGATCTGAAAGCCAAAGCAGCCGAGCGCTGGGTAAGCGCTGTCAACGAGGATGGCAACTGGGGGCTGTGGCTTTACCGAGTCGTCACCGAACCGACAGAGTTGCCTAATTTGATCAATGAGTTTGCACTGGCCAAATGGGATGGCGAGTCGTTAGTTTTG
This sequence comes from Motiliproteus sp., assembly GCA_048265065.1. Lineage (GTDB taxonomy): Bacteria > Pseudomonadota > Gammaproteobacteria > Pseudomonadales > Balneatricaceae > Motiliproteus. The sequence goes on from JBLXCH010000031.1 coordinate 25,944, forward strand.
GATGGTGGGGGACAGTTGCCACCCCAGGCAATGGACGGGAAAGGCGAAAACAACAAGCCGCAGCTTGCTGAGCAGGAGCTCGTTCATTGGTTGAAGGTTCAAGGTATCTGGTCTGAAGAGATACTTCCTCGACCGCGCCGGGTCGGACAATCCGGCGATGTGGCGCTGCACATGATGCTCTCGGTGTCTTCTGGAGATCTATCTGAGGCGAAGGTTACCAGGATCAATCTTAAGCGCTTACTGAACCTTTCCTCCCTTTCAGCAGGCTCCGTATCCATCAGTGGTGAAGTTTATGCTTTGACTGAGGCATCTGACCCTATCGCCATAGGACTGTTTGCGCTGGCAACACTGTTTTGTGGGGCAAGAGGCGCAAAGAGTCTGATGACCGAGACGCTCGATAACCAGTATGCAGCCGTACTGATAAGTTTGAGGGGAGTGGAGCAGCCGGATTCGATTTCAAAGGATGCCCTCCTAGAAAAAGTGAACCAGTTACTGGAGGCTGATGGGGAGCCGGAAATATCAGCAGTTAAACTCGACAAGATCATTGATAGGTTGAGCACCGAACTGAAATGTATCGATGTGACTGATGAAGGAATCTCTGTGAAATCAGTCGTGAAGTATAGGTGAGAGTCTGACTTTGCTTGCTTTAGCATCACGGCAGTGAGCGTAGCCAAAACAGATTGCAGGTTGTTTTGCAGTTCGATGTGTATTGCAAGTGGGAACGGAAAAACCCACTGAGGGCCGAATGGTCTTCAGTGGGTAACTCGTAACTGGATTTGTGTGCCGATTTGGCTAGCTGCGATCTATCGTCACCGATTTGTAGCTGCGCAGAGCCCTGATGCCCTTGTCAGTTACGAGGTTTATCAGAAACTCACCGGACTCCAGTAGCTCGGCAGCTTCCCGGAGCGTAGGGGCATATACCTTATTCGCAGCCCGGTTTGTCGTGTTCCCGGCTGTCGGTGACGACTTTTTCCGGTTCAGCACATATTGCCCGGAACGGTCGTGCTGAGCGGTGAAAAGGGTAGGTTCGCCTTTTACCTTGCCAATGGCATAGATCCGTTTGATCTCTCCACGATTTGCTGTCGCGAACTCATAGCTCGCTGCGGTTAAAGGTACTCCTGGTGTCTGAATAGAGACTTGTGCCGTTTCGATTTTCTCGTTGATTGGGACGTTCTGTTTGCCGGAGAGTATGGCTATTTGGTCAAGGAGTCCTGCGCGAGCAGCGTCGAGTTTGTCAGGGTTGGTCTTGTCCGAGAGTTGGTCCCGCTCCTTACGCTGGCAAAAGTAGGCAATCCGCTCCGCATTTGCCCCAGAAGCATGAGGTAGGCCCGAAAGCACGCGAGCTCGTTCGATAACCCCTTCACTGGCAAGTTTCTCGAATACCGCATCAACTCCCTGGCCTAGAGGAATAAACACACAATCATTTGGCAGCGAATTTATTTCTGCCACCAGTCCAGTCTGGATTTGATCCCAAAGGTAGCTGTTTGAAATCATGGCTCTGCCGCCGGAAAAATTCTGACCTTGGTCGAGAACTGGATTCCTCAACGCGGATGTGAAATGCACCAAGTCTTGGCGGGTTTGGAAGAGGTCCCCGCAACTATCAATGCCCAGCCAATGCTGCAGGCCAATAAAATCCATCATTTCAGCCAGGTTGCGCCTCATGGCTCCAGCAAAGCTGGCGGAGTGTTTGGCGTGTCTGAGCACTTCTGTGGCAGATAGACCCTGCTCAATCCACTCTTTAGCCGCTTTAATAGCAACAGTGGCTTGCTGGATGCCTGGAGTGATCCCGCAAATGACCACCTTGGCGGATTCATTGACGAACTCGAACGGGGCGTAGTAGGTCGTGTAACGTCCATTTACGGATAGAAGCAGTTCCTTCGGGAGGTCCTCTCCGGTGAATTCAACTTGTTCCAGAGAGTTAAGGTTGGTACTTTCCATGGCATTTCGCTCCGTTCTTAGTGTTGTTGTTTGTATTTGTGGCCAACGGTAATGACGCGGCCACTCTCGCCCATAACCGCAAACGGCGGGGCATCATTTGTTAGTGCCCGGAGGAGCTGTTTCAGGGATTTGATAAGTGCTTTTCGCTCCCGTCGGTCGAGCTCAATCAATGAAGTCCCGCCTTTTTGCTCCTCCATTTCGCCACATTCCAACAGCACATCGAGCACGATGTCTGAGATAGCTCTTTGGGCAGCGCGTTTGCGTCCATGTTCCGTAAGTTCGTAGCTGACGTTTGTCATGTTAAAGCCTCTCCCTGACCGTAGTGGGGGTAAACTCCGGTGTTACTGAGCCACTAAGAGATTCAGTATCTCGTTGAATGAGTCACTGTCTTTGACTTTGATCTTGTTGATACCAGCCCGACCGAGTTCGGGAAATTTCGCCAGGCCACTGTGGCGGGTGGTTGGCTCATCAGAGTCTACTGCCGGATAGTGTTTGACGATTGAGGTGTCTGGCACGGCAATCTCATCCGGAACCCAAAGAAATTGAGTTTTCCCTTCATGCTGGTGAGCGAACGCTATCCCTCCAATGACTCGGTAGCCGTCAATTTTTGCATTGGGTTTGCGTTGGGCGGGGTGCTTCTCGATCAATCGGTGGTTTGCCAGAACCTCCCTGACAGTCTCTTTATCCGCAACTACGCCAGAGGGTGCTTTCGGTGGCGATTTACGAGCCATTTGATCCGCGAGCTGGTTAACCATATGGCGGCGTCTGGCTTCTGATGCCCAGAAGTCCAGGCTTTCAAACAGCCAGCATGGGTCGATCATCAAAGCATTGCCCAAGGTTTCGGCGTTCTCGGGGGTTACCCATTGGAGGTTGTCAGGGTCAAACACCTTGGTTTTCAAGTAGGCTTCGAAGCCTGGCCGATGTTTTGGTGGCAGGATCGAGTACACCTCGCTGGTTTTATCCAGCTGTCTCAGAGCTTGGTGATGGATGGTTTCAGCCAATTCCCGAGCAGAAGGTGAGGGGGCTTCTGGTTTCAGAACGAAGGGAGGCAGCCATTTGAATTCACGGTACTTGCCTTTGTGAAGCAGCCAGCGCTGCACATCGGTTTTACGGGCTACTCCTGGACGCTCTTGCGGGAGCCTGTCCTCACCCTCAGCGAAGGCTGCCAGGCGCACCGTTTCGACAGCCAGTCCGCTCAAAAGGGCGATCTGCTCTCTGGTGAGAGTGTCATCATCTTCGCCGTACTCAAAGGCCATCACCGCCTCGTGGAGACCCAGAAGTAACCCGAGGGTCTCTTGGCGTTCCGCGAAGGTTGAATCGATAACAGTGTCGCCGGCGTTGAACTCTACCAAGGCCCTAAGTGAATCCTGGTCCGCCTGATCGTCCGCTCCTTGGCGACGTTTGACAGCAAACTCGAAACAGCGGTGAAGCAATAGTTCAATGTCGAACTGTTGCCGGGTACCACCGGAGAGGTCTTGGGATTGATGGTTCTCAAGGTCCAGCGCGAGCGCTGTGCGATCCTGGCCAAGGAACAGGTTGATGACATCACTGATCTCGTTGTTGATAAAGTCTTGAGCAATTTTCTGAACTTTTTCGCGACTCAGGTTTTCCATGTCGTGCCCTCGGCAAAGAGTAAAAAATGTGGCTGGCAGCCATTAACACTTTTAACTCTACTGGCGAATTGGTGTTTGTGCAAGAAAAAAAGTTAATTGGCTGCCAAATATATTTTTTGGCTGGACTCATGGGTAGGTTGGCTTGGCCATAAGTTCGGTGCAGTGGTAAGGCGATTCGGAGGGTCTATTTGATATAAGTCTTGGAGGGGGGCCGTAGAGCTTTCTGGATTGTGCGAATTAGGGCCCATCCCCCATAATGGGTGTCGGAGGGCGGGCCGCTTCACTCAGTGGACGTTTCTGCCCGCACCAAGTTGAAGGTGCTGGCTGGAAGAGTAGTAACGGTCGCGTAGAACTTATTCGGCTCCTCAGAATTCTGGAAAAGATCGAGCGTAATCCAGTCCTCTCCCCGTCGCATCTGGACGGTGAGATTGATCTCTTCGCAATTGAACTCTTTGGTGAGCGTGGCTGCCAGGTTCTGGGTCTTTTTCATGAAATCCATATTGAATCCCTCCGATCAGAACCAGACGTTCTTTTTGATGGTGCCCAGCTGATCCGCCGCGCTGGCGGTCGCTGGTGTCAGCTGTGACAGAGAGCTGTCACCGGTAGTGCCATCGCTGTAGTTCTGGAGATTGTCGCCGATCACCAGGCGGGTGCCGTTCGTGCACGACACCCGCACTTCGGCTTCGCTCAGCTCGAAGTTGTCGAGAGTCTCCGCCAGAGCGTTGGCCTGTTTGAGCAGGTCGGTAATCTGTTCAATCAAGTGTTTCATCATTTTGGAATATCCTCTGCTTGCTTATTGAATTGGTCACGCCATTCGAGACCTATTTCGACGTTACCCCATTTCGTCGTTCTAGCAAGCAAATAGATTTTGGCCGGACCGTGTGCTTGAATATCTGCCAAAACAGAGAGATATCGCCGCCATCGAAAAACGGCGGTCGCCAAGGCATAAAAATTATGTGGCGGGGGGGGTGAAAGGTTTTGGCTAAAAATTGATCGTTTTGGGGTTGAGGGGTAGGTTGGTGGGTCGGCTAATTTTTGGATGCTAACTATATGATATTATTGATCGGATGGTACCCCCGGCAGGACTCGAACCTGCTACCTTCCCCTTAGGAGGGGGACGCTCTATCCAGATGAGCTACGGAGGCATTTCAGAAGAGGCGGTATAATAACGGGCATCAGCCCGTGGCTCAAGGGGCC
>JBLXCH010000032.1:0-15136 GCA_048265065.1 Motiliproteus sp.
TGATGTCGCGGGTCTTAGAGTCTTAGGCTCACATTTAGCGATTGGTCAGCTAAAAAAGCGGCATCCTGATTTAGAAGTGTTATTGGCGTTACCTAGTATTACGAGTGAGCAACGACTTAACATTCTTGATTTATTAGAGGAGCAGCAGGTGGCTGTTCGTTCTATGCCGTCAATGGATGATATTGCGTTAGGTCGCCAACCATTAACTCAACTCAATGATGTAGATATTGATGACATTTTAGGCCGGGAACCTGTGGCGCCAGATCCGGTACTTTTAAAAGCCTGTGTATCGGGTAAAGCTGTTTTAGTATCAGGAGCAGGGGGGTCTATTGGTTCTGAATTATGCCGTCAATTGCTCAAGCAAGAACCGACTCAATTAATCTTGCTTGAGCAGTCAGAGTATCAGTTGTACAGCATTACCGAAGAGTTATCGAAAGCCATTAGGCAAGGGCAGCTAAATACGGAGGTGGTTTCGATTTTAGGAACGGTCCTTGATCGCGGCTTGGTCGGCAAGCTTTATCGTGCTTATCAAGTGAATGCGGTTTATCACGCGGCGGCTTATAAACATGTTCCTATTGTTGAGCATAATATCCTAGCTGGTGTGCGTAATAATGTTATCGGTAGCTTTAATATGGCTATTGAAGCAATGGCTTGCGAGGTGCCTCATTTTGTTTTGATCTCCACAGATAAAGCCGTGCGTCCCACCAATATTATGGGTGCGAGCAAGCGTATGGCAGAAATGGTGTTGCAAGGGCTTCAGTCGTACCCAAGAAACAAAACGGTTTTCTCGATGGTGCGCTTTGGTAATGTTTTGGGTTCATCAGGCTCTGTTATCCCTCTTTTTAAAGAGCAAATCAAAGCCGGTGGCCCGGTGACAGTGACCCATCCCGAGATCACTCGTTTCTTTATGACAATCCCGGAAGCTGCCTCTTTAGTCATCCAAGCAGGTGCAATGGGGCGGGGTGGTGATTTGTTTGTTTTAGATATGGGTGACCCGGTGAAAATTGCTGATTTAGCCAAAAGAATGATTCGTCTATCGGGACAGCGTGTGGCTGAAAATGGTGGCTCAGGCGTTGCCATCGACTACACAGGGCTTCGTCATGGTGAGAAACTCTATGAAGAACTGTTGATCAGTGCTGATGTTGAAGGGACAACGCATCCAAGAATTATGATGGCGCACGAAAAGGGGCCAGAAACGGCTGTTGATGACCTAGTTAACGAGCTTGATGGCTACTTGCGTAATCAGCAAGTTGAAGAAGTTAGGCAGTTTTTAGTCGACCATGTGGAAGGTTTTTTGCCTCAGTGCGAGCTTGAAGATGTACTTTGGCATAGAATGCATGCACAAAGCATGGTTCGATGATCAATAAGGAAGCGTAAATCGATATGAAAGTACTAGTGACGGGTGCCGCAGGGTTTATTGGTTCGTTTGTTTCAGAACAGCTGATGAACCGAGGCGATACGGTGGTCGGTATCGACAACCTTAACGACTATTATGATGTATCTCTAAAGGAAAGCCGCGTTGAACGGTTGCAGGCGCTTCCGTCTTCTAATCTGTTCACCTTTATGAAACTTGATGTTTCAGACCGCCCGGGAATGGAAAGCTTATTCGCTACTGAAAAATTCGATCGCGTCGTGCACCTAGCAGCTCAAGCGGGCGTGCGTTATAGCATCGAAAACCCGCATGCTTATATCGAAAGTAATATTGTTGGCTTTATGAATATTCTGGAAGGCTGCCGTCACAATAATGTGGAGCACTTGGTTTATGCATCATCAAGTTCAGTCTATGGTGCGAATGAGACCATGCCGTTTTCAGAGCATGACAACATTGATCATCCATTATCTTTATATGCGGCTTCAAAAAAATCTAATGAATTAATGGCGCACACATATAGTCATTTATATCAATTGCCTACTACAGGTCTGCGATTCTTTACGGTTTATGGGCCTTGGGGTCGCCCCGATATGGCGCTGTTCTCTTTTACTAATTCAATTATGTCAGATCAGCCAATTAACGTGTTTAACTATGGCAAGCATCGTCGTGACTTTACTTACATCGATGATATTGTCGAAGGGGTCATTAGAACTTTAGATAAGCCGGCGGAAGGAAACGCTGAATGGTCTGGATTAGATCCTGACCCTGCCACCAGTAAAGCCCCATGGAAGGTCTTCAATATTGGCAACCAACAGCCTGTAGAACTGCTGACTTATATTGAACTGCTGGAGCAAAACTTGGGGAAAACTGCGGAGAAAAACTTGTTGCCAATTCAGCCTGGCGATGTTCCAGACACTTTTGCGAATGTTGAGCTATTGGATGAATGGGTTGACTATAAGCCGCAAGTTTCAGTTGACGAAGGTATCAATAACTTCGTGAGTTGGTATCGCGATTACTATAACAGCTAAGGTGTAAAACCGTTTATGCCTACTCAGCAAACGGTTTTAGTGACAGGTGCTACTGGCTTCATTGGTCAAGCACTTGTTCCTGTTTTATTACCTGATTATACCGTTGTAACTCAGTCCAAGAGTCCTACACCTACACCTAGTACCACCTCTAAAAACGTTTGCTTGAGCATTCATGGTTCGACTAATTGGAGATCAACTCTTCAAGGGGTTGATGTGGTGGTTCATCTTGCTGGTTATGCACACAAAACTAAAGATCTTGATGAGCAAGCGCTAATGGAGGTGAATGTTGCGGGTACAGAGAATCTTGTGCGACAAGCAGCAAAGGCTGGGGTAAAACGTTTTGTTTTTATCAGCTCGATTAAAGCGATGGGCGAAGAAACAACGTTAGATGATGTATATACAGAAGAGACGCCTCCATTGCCCGAGGACGACTATGGGCGTTCAAAACTAGCGGCAGAGGTTGCGATAAAAACGGTTTGTCAGGATGTGCAGATGGAGTATGTCATCATCCGACCGACTTTGGTTGTTTCAGCTCAGGTTAAAGGCAACCTGCAGGTGCTCAAAAAATGGGTTAGAAGAGGGTGGCCTCTTCCCACAGGCTCGATCAGAAACCGTCGTAGCTTAGTTTTGTTATCGGGATTGCTGGAATTAATTAAAACTACCATTGTTCATCCGAAGGCGGCTAATGAGCTGTTTATAGCGGCAGATCAACGGCCCCTTTCTACTCCTGATATCATCCGGCTATTTGAACGCCTTGAGAATAAACATGTCGTTCAATATCCAGTCCCACCTAGCGTGATTCGTTTTCTAGGTCGTCTGTTTCAACGTGAATCGGTAACTGATCGTCTTTGTGGTGATTTAGTGGTTAATAGTAAAAAGGCCTACCAGTGTTTTGGTTGGTCTTCGCAAACCACATCTGAAGCGTTATTGGATAAAAAAAGCGAGCTAGGTAAATGGTAGAGATATTAATCTTATTCACCGTTTCATTTGCTTTTTCGGCCGCCCTTACGTTTTTTATTCAGAGGAAGGCACTTTCTTTAGGTTTTATCGATACACCTAATCAACGTAGTTCCCATACTAAAATCACACCCCGAGGTGGTGGTCTTTCAATTTTTATTTGCTCAGAATGTTTTTTGTTATTTGTTAGCAAGGGTGGTTCTTTCGATTTCACCTCTTTTCAGCAGGGTTTAGTAATGTCGGCAGGCCTGGTTGGTTTGATATCGTTATTAGATGATCGTTGGGAGCTTGGTGCTAAAGTCAGGTTTGCAGCACAGTGGTTGGCTGCGTTGTTATTATTGCTTTGGTTGCTGCCTTTTAATTTTAATGATTATAGCTTTTCACTCAGTAATACGTTCTTGCTGTTTTTTGTTTACGGTCTTTGCATCGTATGGCTGACTAATTTATATAACTTTATGGACGGTATCGATGGCCTAGCTGCTACACAATCTGTTTGTGTGCTTATTGGCGGCTTACTCCTGCTTTATCTTAATACAGGTTGGCAAGATGACGGTTGGCAGCTATCACTGTATATGGTTGTTTTGCTGGCAGCTTGTTTAGGGTTTTTGTTATTCAACTGGCCTTCTGCAACTATTTTTATGGGTGACATCGGCAGTTGTTATCTGGGCTTTGTATTCGCAGGAATGATAGTTTTTACAGTGTCTCTTAATCTTGTCTCTTTATATAGCTGGGTGATATTGCTGGCTTTATTCTGGGTTGATGCAACCTTGACGCTCCTCTGGAGGATTTATTTAAGAAAAGCCTGGCTTGAGGCTCATAGTGAGCATCTTTATCAAGTATTAGCTCGCCGCTTTAAAAGTCATAAAAAAGTGACAATATTTGCGATTATAATTAATGCCCTTTGGTTGTTGCCTCTAGCTGTAATGGCTAATTACCTTCCTGAAATTGCATGGATAATAACGATAGTTTCTATCGTTCCGCTTATTGGTGTGCAATTTAAATACGCATTGTTGGTTAAAAATAATTATTAAAACGCTGTAGTAGATATTTTTATATTGTTTTTTTGGCATAAGATTAACTTTGATGCTATTTTATTAACTCCTATCTGATCGTTTTATTCCATAACAGGATTTAATAATGTCTGATGTTATCAATGTTCTCACACGCAAGACGTCTCTTCGGAAAGCGTGCAAAGAGATTTCTTTAGCTGATATGGAAAAGTTAGCTGAGTCTCTTGCAGACTTAATTGAAGAAAGGAAAGAAGAAGAAGTTAAAGTAGCGGCTGCAGAAAAAGAAAAGCTCGCTAAGTTAGAAGCATTAAAAGCTGAAATGCAGAGTGCTGGAATCGATATTTCTGAACTATTGGCCGCGATGGAATCTACACCAAAGGCTAAGAAAAAATCGACAGTTGAGCCTAAATACCAGGTGACTGACGACCAAGGTAATGTCCATAAGTGGACGGGTCGTGGTCGCACACCAAAGGTTTTTCAAGCGTATTTTGATAAAGGCCACTCGAAAGAAGATTGCTTAATTAAATAATGTTTTGAATTCTTTCATGGAAAAGGTGCACAATGTGCACCTTTTTTTTGCGCCAAATTTGGCCGTTGTGGATGCGGGGGTTTACACTCCATTTCTGTGACTAGGAATCCGTATAATGAATGACGAAAAATTACAGAAAATTCTCGCCCGTGAAGGCATCGGCTCTCGCCGTGAAATGGAGCAGGCTATCGCCGACGGCCGTGTCCGAGTGAATGGGAATATCGCGACTTTGGGTGATAGAGCAAAAACTGACGATAAAATCGAATTTGATGGCAAGCCGGTTAGTATTCATTCCGCGCAACATAATTGTCGAGTTATTGCTTATAACAAGCCGGTTGGTGAAATTTGCACGCGCAAAGATCCAGAAGGGCGTGAGACAGTTTTTAATCAATTACCAAAACTGCCATCAGGCCGTTGGATTTCGATCGGTCGGTTAGATATTAATACCAGCGGCTTGTTGTTGTTTACCACTGACGGCGAGTTGGCCAACCGTTTAATGCATCCGTCATCGGAAATTGATCGTGAATATGCGGTGCGTGTTCATGGAGAGGTTACGCCTGAAATAGTGGAAACCTTGAAGGAAGGTGTGTTGCTTGAAGATGGTATGGCTAATTTTAGTGATGTTAAATACTTTGATGGTACGGGTCGCAACCAGTGGTATCACGTTGTCATCATGGAGGGGCGTAACCGTGAAGTACGTCGTCTGTGGGAGTCTCAAGAGCTTGAGGTGAGCCGTTTGAAGCGTGTCCGTTACGGCTGTATCTTCTTGCCAAAAGAGGTGTCTTTAGGGCAGTGGCGAGAGTTGAATCAGCGTGAGTTGAATGACCTTTGCGACTCAGTAGATTTGCCGCGCCGTAAGGTTGCAGTAAAAACACCGCAACAGAGCGTGGATGATCGACGTAAACAGAAAAAAGCGCGTGCACCTCAAGCGTTTACGCCGAAGAAAAGAGCCCCGAAAAGATAGTCTGATCTTTGGGGCTTTTGTTAATCGTAGTTTGCCAGTGTTAATTACTGGGCGTTAAGGGATTTTCCGTTGACGCCTTTGCTTTCGCTACTCATCAAATATAAATAAAGCGGCATGATGTCATCGGGTGAAGGTAGTGTTTCTGGATTTTCTCCAGGGTATGCGAATGCCCTCATTGCAGTTCTCGTTGCGCCTGGATTAATGCAATTCACCCGAATGTTCGAGTTGCCTTCTAGTTCATCTGCTAAGGTTTCCATTAAGCCTTCAGTAGCAAATTTAGACACCGCATAAGCCCCCCAGAACGCTCGTCCTTTTTTCCCTACGCCTGAGCTAGTAAAGATGATGCTGGCGTCCTCGGAGAGTCGTAATAATGGGATAAGCGCTTGTGTTAGCATGAACTGCCCATTGACGTTGATTTGCATGACTTGGTTCCAAGTCGTCGAATCATACTGCTCTATGGGCGTTCTTAAACCCAAGATCCCAGCGTTATTGAGTAAACCGTCTAGGCGGCCAAATTCATTTTCAATAACCGCTGCAAGTTCTTCGTAATCATGAGGCGCGGCGCTTTCCATGTTTAGCGGGATAATTGCAGGTTGTGGGCTTCCTTGTGCTTCGATCTCGTCATAGACGCTTTCTAGTTTTGCGACGGTGCGACCGACTAAGATGATGGTGGCGCCGGCTTTCGCGTAAGACAGTGCTGCAGCTTTACCAATACCGCCGCCCGCTCCAGTGATCAGAATGACACGGTCTTTGAGAGAGTTTTCGCTAGGAGTGAAGTCAAACATGGTTTTGTTGGCCTTGTGCGTTGTTGTGGTACAACCAGTTCAGTATGTCGTCCGGAGTTGATGCTAGATAGTCGGCAGACCACAGCTTGGGGTTGTCTTTTTCGTCGATGTAACCGTACAAAGCGCCGATAGTTTTCATCTCGGCGTTAATGCCTGCTTCAATGTCTCGTCGGTGGTCGCCGATGTAGATGCATTCCTTGGAAGTCAGCTGTAGTTGCTGGCAGGCGAGTAGTAAGCCTTCTGGGTCAGGTTTGCTGTGTGTTACATGGTCAGGACAGATAACGGCGCTACAGCGATTTAATAGGCCCAATTTTGCAAGCAGAGGTTCGGTGAAGTGCATGGGTTTGTTGGTCACCACACCCCAAGGTGTATTCTGTTCATCCAATAAATCGAGCAAGGTATTTAATGTCGGAAAAACTGTGCTGTGGTTTCCGATGTTTTCTGCATATAGGGCTAAAAATTGCGTCTTTAATCTGTTTCTGTCTGCTTCACAATGCTCTGGAAAACTTTGCTCTATCATGGCCTGAGCGCCATTAGAAATGACCGGTCGTAATGTTTCCATCAAGAGAAGAGGTCGGTTTTCATTTTGACGTAGCAGATTAATGCAATGTAAGAAATCTGGCGCTGTATCAACGAGGGTACCGTCGAGGTCAAAAAGTATGCCCTTGGCGCGAATGCAGCAGGTTTCATTCATGGTGGTGGTTTATCGTTATATCGTTTGTGGGCGAGTCGTTTGTAGAAGGTAATTTACATCGACATCGTGAGCATCAAGACGGTATTTTTTAGTGATCGGGTTATAAGTCATCCCTGTCATTTGTCCAGCGACGAGATCAGCTTCTCGGCACCAGTGGATGAGTTCGCTGGGGCGAATAAAGCGACTGTGTTGATGGGTGCCTTTAGGAACCAAGTTGAGCAAGTATTCAGCGCCGACAATAGCAAAAAGAAAAGATTTTGGGTTACGGTTTAATGTAGAGAAAAACACTTGGCCACCGGGTTTGACGAGCTTAGCGCACGCTTTGACGATCGATTCAGGGTCGGGGACGTGCTCTAGCATCTCTAAGCAGGTGACTACATCAAAGCTTCCTGGGCATTCTTCGGCAAGTTCTTCGACTGTCATCTGGCGATAAGTGACACTGACCTCGGATTCTAGTCCGTGAAGGCGAGCGACCTTCAGTGGCGTTGCGCCCATGTCGATACCGGTCACCTCGGCGCCTCGGCGCGTCATGGCTTCAGATAAAATTCCGCCACCGCAGCCGACATCTAATACGGACTTGCCACTCAAGCCTGCTCTCTCATCAATAAAGTTAACCCGTAGTGGGTTGATATCATGAAGTGGTTTGAATTCGCTGTCTTTATCCCACCAGCGGCTAGCAACAGCGTCAAACTTAGCAATTTCGGCAGCATCTACATTGTTAAACGTGTTTTCTGCGGAAGAGTTTGTGGTATCAGTCATGCAAAAACAGAGTCCGAGTTTAGTGTTATGAAGGCGTATAAATGTCGACGCACTACGAATAAGGGAATACTACCATCGGTGCCGATCAGCGAACACTAAGCAATGGAAATAAAGTCGATTTTACCTCTTCCTGTTCATCCTATTGTGGTATGCTAAGGTGATTTTTTTATGTGTGAATGAAAGCCGTTCTTTGTTTAGAATTGATGCTTTCAGATAACAATAAAGTACGGCGTTGTGTTGAGGCTTGGATATAGCCGTTCGACAATAAAATTAGGGGAGTTATGGCAGAGTTAACTAGAGATATTCAGCCCGTCAATATCGAGGACGAGCTAAAGCAGTCCTACCTCGATTATGCCATGAGCGTTATTGTTGGGCGTGCGTTGCCTGATGTGCGTGATGGTCTTAAGCCTGTTCACCGTCGAGTATTATTCGCGATGAGTGAGTTGAATAATGCTTGGAACCGCCCCTATTTGAAGTCTGCGCGTGTTGTCGGTGACGTTATCGGTAAATATCACCCGCATGGTGACTCGGCTGTATACGACACAATTGTACGAATGGCGCAAAACTTCTCTATGCGTTATACCCTTGTTGATGGACAAGGTAATTTCGGTTCTATTGATGGTGACTCAGCTGCGGCTATGCGTTATACCGAAATTCGCATGGAGAAACTCTCTCACGAAATTCTTGCTGACCTTGATAAAGAAACAGTTGATTACGTTCTTAACTACGATGAAACAATCCAGATTCCTGAAGTTTTACCGACGCGGGTACCTAACTTACTGATCAATGGTTCTTCAGGTATTGCGGTCGGTATGGCAACTAATATACCACCTCACAACCTGACTGAAGTCATTAACGGCACCTTGGCGCTAATCGAGAATCCTGACATGGATATCGACGCGCTTATGGAACATATCCCAGGTCCTGACTTTCCTACTGCTGCAATTATTAATGGCCGTGCTGGCATTATTGAAGCTTACCGAACAGGTCGTGGCCGAATCTACATGCGTGCTCGTTATCATGTTGAAGAGGAGCCCAACGGCAAGCAGCGTATCGTTGTTACCGAAATTCCATATCAAGTGAACAAAGCGCGGCTGATCGAGAAGATCGCTGAGCTTGTTAAAGAAAAGAAAGTAGAAGGCATTACTGAGCTGCGTGACGAGTCCGATAAGGATGGTATGCGTATCGTAATTGAGTTACGCCGCGGAGAAATGCCTGAAGTTGTTGTTAACAATCTTTATGCACATACGCAGATGGAAAATGTCTTTGGCATCAACGTGGTTGCGTTAGATAACGGGCAACCTAAAGTGCTTAACCTTAAGCAGCTGCTTGAGGCATTTATTCGTCACCGTCGAGAAGTCGTTACTCGCAGAACCATTTTTTTGCTGCGCAAAGCAAAAGAGCGAGGCCATTTGTTAGAAGGCTTAGCTGTAGCTTTGGTAAATATCGATGCTGTTATCGAATTGATCAAAACCTCGCCAACACCGGGTGAAGCGAAAGAAAAATTAATCGCTACACCGTGGGTTCCTGGTGATGTTTTAGAAATGCTTGACCGCACTGGTTCTGATGCGTGTCGTCCGAACGATCTTCCTGAAGAGTTTGGTTTCCGCGATGGTCGTTATTATTTGTCGCCTGAGCAAGCGCAAGCGATTTTGGATTTACGTTTACATCGTTTGACCGGCTTGGAGCATCAGAAGCTAATCGACGAATACAAAGAGTTACTTGAGCGTATTGCTGAATTACTTGAAATCCTAGGCAATACAGCGCGCTTGATGGAAGTGATTCGTGAAGAGCTTGAAGCGATTGTTACTGAGTATGGTGACGAACGGCGTACAGAAATTATGGCGTCGCGCAAAGATTTAACGTTAGCTGACTTGATCACAGAAGAAGATATGGTTGTAACTATCTCTCATGGTGGTTATGCGAAAACGCAACCTGTGACCATGTACCAAGCACAACGCCGTGGTGGTAAAGGCAAGTCTGCCTCGTCGGTGAAAGATGCGGACTATATCCAGCACTTATTGGTTGCGAGCACTCACGACACCATCTTGTGCTTCAGTAACTTCGGCAAAGTCTATTGGTTAAAAGTTTACGAAATTCCGCAGGCAAGTCGTGCAGCTAAAGGTCGACCTATTATCAACATACTGCCGCTTTCTGATGGGGAGTGGGTAACCACTATATTGCCGGTTCAGAATTACGATTCCGACCAGTATGTGTTTATGGCGACTGCGGGTGGTGTTGTTAAGAAAACACCACTGGAAAACTTCTCTCGTCCACGCTCGTCGGGTCTTATCGCGCTAGAATTGAATGAAGGCGACACCTTAATCGGTGCTGCTATTACAAATGGTGAGCAGCAGGTAATGTTGCTGAGTGACCAAGGTAAAGCAATTCGTTTTGAAGAAACTGATGTGCGCGCAATGGGCCGTACTGCGCGTGGTGTGCGCGGTATGAACATTAGTAAAGGCGGTAAAGTCATTTCCCTTGTGATTCCTGAAGAGGGTGGGCGAATGCTAACGGCCAGCATTAACGGCTTTGGTAAGTTGACTGCGTTGGAAGATTTCCCTGTTTATGGTCGTGGCGGGCAGGGCGTAATTGCTATGCAGTTATCTGAACGTAACGGTCAAATGGTCGGCGCAGAGCAAATCTTCGAAGGCGATGAAATGATCCTGATTAGTGATCAAGGTACATTAGTACGCACCCGTTCTGATGAAATTACGGTTCAAGGCCGAAATACACAGGGCGTGACATTGATTCGTCTTTCCGAAGAAGAGCACTTAGTGGGTGTGGCTCGCGTTGATGAGCCTGTGGGTGTTGAAACTGGCGAATTAGACGATGATGTAGAGTTAGCACAAGCAGACTTGGCTCAGGAAGCCGAAGGTAGCGCTGACGATACTTCAGAACAAAGTGATGAATCCTGATTGGGTTATTGGTTAGAGAGTTAACATATGAGCGATCAGGAAACTCAGCTGTCAGCATTGCGTGAAGAAATTGATGCGATTGATCAGCAGGTTATGGAATTGATTTCACAACGTGCGCGCTGTGCCCAGCGCGTCGCTGAGGTGAAGCATGAAACGTTAGCTGAAGGCGAAAAAGTTGTTTTTTATCGCCCAGAACGAGAAGCCCAGGTTTTGCGTGGGGTTATGGAAAAGAACCCCGGGCCATTGTCTGGAGAAGAAATGGCGAAAATTTTTCGTCAGGTAATGTCTTCTTGCTTGGCGCTTGAGCAGCCAATGCGTGTGGCTTTTCTTGGCCCTGAAGGAACTTTTACTCAAACCGCAGCGGTGAAGCATTTTGGCCACTCAGTGGTTAATGTTTCTAACAGCTCAATTGATGAAGTGTTTCGTGAGGTTGAATCCGCCGCTGTTGATTACGGCGTCGTTCCTATTGAAAACTCCACAGAAGGTATGGTTAACCACACCTTGGATATGTTCAGAATTTCACCGCTGCAAATCTGCGGTGAAGTTGAGCTGCGTATCCACCACCATTTGCTAACATTAGAGGGTGCTGATCCGAATAAAATCACCAAGATTTATTCTCATCAACAGTCTCTGGCGCAATGTCGACAATGGCTTGACGCTCGTTATCCTAGTACAGAACGCATTGCTGTGAGTTCTAATGCGGAAGCCGCGCAACGAGTTGCTGAAGCTAACGATCCGCGGATAGCCGCGATTGCTGGTGATACTGCGGCTGAACTCTATAGTCTTACTCATGCTGTTGAAAAAATCGAAGATAAACCTGATAACAGCACGCGCTTTCTAGTGATAGGCCGACAAAAAACTGGGCCGAGCGGTAAGGACAAAACCTCCATACTGGTGACTGCTCGGAATAAACCCGGTGCGTTATATCATTTATTGGAACCGTTTCATCGCTTAGGGATTAGCCTGACACGTATCGAAACACGTCCTTCCGGTAATGCTGCTTGGGGTTATATTTTCTATATCGATTTTGAAGGCCATCAACAAGATCAAGAAGTCGTTGCGGTATTGGAAGAATTAAACGAAGAGTGTCTTGAACTTAAATTGCTGGGTTCATACCCGCAAGCTGTTCTATAGCTGGCAGGTTTAATGATGGCGTGTGATTTTTTAAAGCGTGCAAATGCAGGGGTTCAAGGCTTAATGCCTTATCAGCCTGGCAAACCAATTGACGAGTTAGAGCGCGAACTAGGCCTGACTGATATTATTAAATTGGCGAGCAATGAGAATCCTCTGGGCCTCAGCGATAAAGCTAAACAGGCAGTTGAGAACGAACTCAAGGAAGGCAGTCGATATCCAGACGGTGGCGGGGTTTGTTTAAAAAACAAGTTGGCCGAGCGTCTTGGTGTCAATGTAGATCAAATCACCTTAGGCAATGGCTCAAACGATGTGCTAGAACTGGTCACGAGAGCCTTCGCGAACCCTGAAACTGAGGTTGTTTACTCACAATACTCTTTTGCCGTTTATGCTTTGGCAACTAAGGCGGTTAGCGCGAAGGCGGTGGTTGTACCTGCTAAAAACTGGGGGCATGACCTGTCTGCGATGGCAGCAGCGGTCACGGATAAAACTAGCATAATCTTCTTGGCTAACCCCAATAACCCTACCGGTACGTGGTTTTCTCGTTCAGAGTTACTTAGCTTTCTCAATTCCGTTCCGGAGAGTGTGATTGTGGTGTTGGATGAGGCGTACATCGAATACTGCGCTGACGAAAGCTTTCCTGATGGTGTGGCCCTTCTCTCTGAATTCCCTAACCTTGTAGTAACAAGAACTTTTTCAAAAGCTTTTGGCTTAGCCTCCATGCGCGTTGGCTATAGTCTATCTTCTCCAGTGATTGCCGATTTGTTGAATCGTATTCGTCAGCCGTTTAATGTGAATAGTTTTGCTTTAGCTGCTGCTGAAGCGGTACTTGATGATGCTGAATATATCCATAAATCATTTGAGATGAATCGTGCTGGTTTAGTACAGCTTGAGACTGGGCTGATTAAGCTCGGTTATGAGGTGATTCCTTCAGCTGGTAATTTTATTACTTTTTCCCTGAACATGGATGCAATGCCTATTTACCACGCATTATTACGAGAAGGTGTGATTGTGCGTCCGGTGGCAAATTATCAAATGCCTGAACATTTGCGGGTTAGCGTAGGCTTACCCGCAGAAAATCAGCGCTTCCTTGAGGCGTTGGCGAAGGTTGTGGCTGCATGAGTTTTTTTGTCGAGCGCGTTCTAGTGATCGGCCTCGGGCTTATTGGTGGCTCGTTAGTCTCCGCGCTTAAGAAAAAACAAGGTTGCCAATCAGTTGCTGGTTATGACTTAGACTCTCAAGAAATGCAGACTGGTCGTCGTTTAGGTGTTATCGATGAGGTGGTAAATGATTTGCCGAAAGCGATTGCTGAAGCTGACCTCATCGTTATTGCTACGCCCGTTAAAGCAATGGATCAAGTCTTTACTGATATTGCAGTTCATGCCGCTGAAGGTGCGTTAATCACGGATGTTGGTAGTGTTAAAGGCAGCGTTGAAGCAGCGGCACTTCGAGCATTTAATGGCAATATTCCTGCGGGGCTGGTGCCTGGTCACCCTATCGCAGGCGCTGAAAAAAGCGGTGTTGCCGCGGCTGTAGCTAATCTTTTTGAAGGCTATAAAGTGATATTGACGCCTCTATCGTCTTCCTCTACGCAAGCGGTTGATAGTATTAATGCTATGTGGACTTTAGTGGGTGCTGACGTTCATTTTATGGATGTTAAACATCATGATGAGGTGTTGGCGGCTACCAGCCATTTACCACATTTATTGGCATTTTCTTTGGTTGATACATTAGCTAAAGACGATGAAAATCGTGACATTTTCCGCTATGCGGCAGGCGGCTTTAGAGATTTTACTCGTATAGCGGCCTCTGATCCGGTTATGTGGCGAGATATCTTTTTGTCAAATAGTCAGGCAGTGCTTGATGTGCTTGACGAGTTTACAGAAGGTGTTGAACACGTTAAAAAAGCCATAGAGGCGCAAGACGGTCAACAATTGTTAGGTATTTTCTCTCGTGCGAAAGTGGCGCGTGATCATTTTAGTAAGATTTTAACAGGAACAGCATACTCTCCTCCCATGAATGAAAAAAATGTACGTTTCCGCGCGCAACCTGGTGGCCAAGTTAACGGTGAAATCAGAGTTGCTGGTGATAAATCGATGTCACATCGTTCCATTATGTTGGGCTCTTTAGCTGATGGTGTGACGCGTGTTTCAGGCTTTTTAGAAGGCGAGGATAGTTTGGCTACCTTGCAGGCGTTTCGTGATATGGGCGTGGTTATTGAAGGCCCAACGGACGGAAAAGTCACGATCTATGGCGTTGGTATCAATGGCTTAAATCAACCACCGGGACCGCTCTATCTCGGCAACTCTGGCACGGCGATGCGTTTGTTTGCAGGGCTGTTAGCCGGTCAGCAATTTGATAGCACGTTAGTCGGCGATGAGTCTTTGAGCAAGCGTCCAATGGAACGTGTTGCTGTACCATTGCGGTTGATGGGCGCCAAAGTGGAGACGGGCGCAAATGGTTGTCCTCCAATTCGAATTACGGGCGGGCAGGCGTTAAAAGGCATTCATTACGATATGCCAATGGCGAGTGCACAGGTTAAATCTTGTGTTTTGTTGGCCGGGCTTTATGCGTCAGGAGAAACCAGTGTTTTTGAACCTGCGCCAACCCGTGACCATACCGAACGTATGTTGAATGGGTTTGGTTATAAAGTAACTCGAGATGCTGCTACAGCGGTTTTAGAAGGAGGTGGTTCGCTGACCTCATCAACCATCGATGTACCTGCGGATATTTCTTCTGCTGCGTTTTTTATGGTTGCCGCTTCAATCTGTCAACAGTCAAACATAGTTTTGCAGCATGTTGGTATGAACCCTACGCGTGTTGGTGTGATCAACATTCTGCGTTTGATGGGCGCTGATATCGTGCTGAGTAACGAAAAAGTTGTTGGTGGTGAACCAGTTGCAGATGTCACAGTGAAGTACGCACGATTAAAAGGAATCCAAATTCCTGAAGATCAAGTACCTCTGGCCATTGATGAGTTCCCTGCGCT
>JBLXCH010000032.1:15236-28712 GCA_048265065.1 Motiliproteus sp.
GTGAAGTACGCACGATTAAAAGGAATCCAAATTCCTGAAGATCAAGTACCTCTGGCCATTGATGAGTTCCCTGCGCTATTTATAGCCGCAGCTTGTGCTGAAGGCAAAACCGTATTGACTGGCGCGGAAGAGTTGCGTGTAAAAGAAAGCGATCGAATCCAAGCAATGGTTGACGGTTTGCAGGTGCTAGGTGTTGATATTGAAGGAACGCCTGATGGCGCAATAATTAATGGTGGCCAGTTGTCTGGTGGGGTTATCGATAGTTTAGGAGATCACCGAATAGCAATGGCTTTTGCTGTTGCTTCATTACGTGCTGATGGTGATATTGAAATTGATGATTGTGCCAATGTTGCAACGTCTTTTCCTAATTTCGTGGAACTGGCCAATGAAGTTGGTATCAAAGTCTCCATTGAGGAATAAAGGATGAGTGGTTGTCCCATCGTAACAATTGATGGCCCTAGCGGATCGGGAAAAGGCACTATCTGTAAGTTACTAGCAGAACAGCTGGGGTGGCACTTGCTCGATAGCGGTGCGCTTTATCGCGTCTTGGGCCTTGCCGCTGATCATCATGGTGTCGCTCTAGATGACGAGCAAGCGGTGGCTATATTAGCTGAACACTTAGACGTTCAATTTACGCCAAAGGGTGAGCAGGGTGTTAGGGTTATCTTGGAAGGCGAGGATGTGACTGAAGAAATTCGCACCGAGAAAAGTGGCTTGGCTGCATCGGTTGTTGCTGCGATTCCTAGTGTGCGAGAAGCGTTGCTTTCTCGGCAGCATGCTTTTGCTGAAGATCCAGGGCTAGTGGCCGATGGTAGGGATATGGGGTCAGTGGTTTTTCCCATGGCAAAAACCAAGATATTTCTAACGGCTAGTGCAGAAGAAAGAGCCGAACGTCGCTATAACCAGTTGATACAAAAGGGTGCTGGTGCTAGTCTTCAAGAGGTGCTAAAAGATATTAAGAGTCGAGATGAGCGTGATATGAACCGTTCAGTCTCGCCATTGTTACCTGCAGAAGATGCTATGGTTATTGATAGCACTTCGTTGTCTATTCAACAGGTATACGATTTAGTGCTTAATGCTGTAACAAAGAAATAACGTTAACCAATAAATTTACGCAAGTGTTAGTCGGCCTTTTACTTTCTTGTTGGGGGCCAAGGATTACTGATGAGCGAAAGTTTTGCCGATCTCTTTGAAGAAAGCTTAAAAACAGGTGGTTTCACCCCTGGCAGTATTGTTTCAGCGGAGGTCCAGTCAGTTGATGATGATTGGGTCACAGTTGATGCAGGTCTGAAGTCTTTTGGTCTAATCCCTGTAAAAGAATTTATCGAGGCTGGAGAGTTAGGCTCTTTGGCTGTGGGCGATGTGGTAAGAGTTGCTGTTGTTGATTTGGAAGATGGCTTCGGTGCAACCGTGTTGTCACGACTTAAAGCTCGTCAAATAGAAGTGTGGAAAGAGCTTGAGCAAGCACACGCAGAAGGTGAAGTTGTTACTGGTAAGGTCTCTGGAAAAGTTAGAGGTGGTTTGACTGTTGATCTAGGGACTATACGTGCATTTATGCCTGGATCCTTGGCAGATATTCGGCCAGTTCGAGATACAAGTTATCTCGAAGGCCAGGATATAGAGTGCAAAATCGTTAAACTCGATAGTCATCGTAATAACGTGGTGGTATCTCGGCGTGCTGTGTTAGAAGAAGCAAACAGTGCAGAAAGAGAAAAGTTACTATCTACATTAGATGAAGGTCTTGTATTAAAAGGACTGGTTAAAAATCTTACTGACTATGGTGCCTTCATCGACTTAGGCGGCATTGATGGTTTGCTGCACATTACTGACTTGGCGTGGCATCGGGTTAAACATCCGAGCGAAGTTCTCAAAGTTGGTGATGAAATCGACGTTAAAATTCTTAAGTATGACCGCGAGAAAAACCGTGTTTCTCTCGGTTACAAGCAGCTAACTGAAGACCCGTGGAAGTCAATCGCCGACAGCTATCCAGTAAACAGTCGTCAACAAGCAGTTGTTACTAATATCACCGATTACGGCTGCTTTGCTCAATTAAAAGAAGGCGTAGAGGGCTTGGTCCATGTTTCCGAAATTGATTGGGCGACTAAAAACATCCATCCGTCACGTGTTGTAACTTTAGGTGAATCGATTGATGTGGTTGTTCTGGAAATCGACACAGCTAAACACCGGATTTCTCTAAGTATTAAACGAGCCTCTGAAAACCCTTGGGCTACTTTTGCTGAGCAATATGCAAAAAACACAAAGGTTTCAGGAGCTATCAAGTCGATCACCGATTTTGGTATTTTTATCGGTTTAGATGGCGGGATAGATGGCTTGGTTCATGTGTCTGATATTGCCTGGGATACCCCTGGTGAAGAAGCGGTTAAAGGCTTTAAAAAAGGTGAAGAAGTTGAAGCTATTGTATTAGGTGTCGATATAGAGCGTGAACGTATTTCGCTTGGTATTAAACAGTTGCAGGCAGACCCTTGGAGTGCCTTTGCCGACAACCATCAGCAAGGTGAGCAAGTCTCGGGAACCATTAAAGAAGTCGGGGATAAGCAAGTTAGTATTGAACTTGCAGATGAGGTTTTAGGTCAACTTAAACAATCTGATACAAGTATCTCAGGAAGTTTAAAAGATGCTTATACTGTAGGTGACGAATTAGCTACAGTAATCAAGCGGATTGATCGTAATAAAAAACAAATTGCGTTGTCTGTTAAAGCCAAAGAACAAGCTGATACCAAAGCAGCAATGAAGGCAATTAACGAAAAGAATAAAGAGACCGTTGCGCCAACCACCATCGGTGATTTGATCAAACAACAACTTGATAGTAATGAGTAGTTAATAAATAGTTATTGTTGGTCTTATTTACGGTTATTATTAACCAGCTTCTAAAGAGGCGCGTTATGACAAAATCTGAATTGATCGAACGCTTAATCAGCGAACACGACCAGTTGTCCGTTAAAGATGTAGAATTAGCCGTTAAAGTAATGTTAGATCACATGACTGAAGCGCTAGCTACGGGTGAACGAATTGAAATAAGAGGGTTTGGTAGTTTTTCTTTACACTACCGTGCACCGCGAACTGGACGGAATCCGAAAACTGGAGAGTCTGTAGAGCTTGATGCGAAATATGTGCCTCATTTTAAACCTGGCAAAGATTTGCGTGATCAAGTTAACGAAAGTATTGAAGATTAGTTTTTTTGGGGTAAATAGTGCGAATTGTTAAGACCATTTTGGCGATCTGTTGTATTTTATTGTTGCTGATTATCGGTATATTACTAACAGTCAATAATCAGCAGATCGTAGCGATTGATCTTGTCTTTGTGCAAATTCCTGAGGCTAGTCTTGCTCGCTGGTTGATTGCTAGCTTTTTGATGGGAGCTGTGATTTCGTTAATTGCTGCTTCAATTGCCATGGTGACCCTAAAATCTCGCCTGCGTAGAGCAAAGAAACAACTCGAACGCTCATCTTTAGAATTAGATAAACAACGAACGTTGAATCTTAATACTCCTGCTTGATGACCATTGATTACCTATTAATCATTCCGCTGGTCATTGCCATTGCGATAGGTTGGTTTCTTGGTCGAAAGGAGCTTCACCGCAAGCGTTTAGATCGTTACAAAGACAGTCTTCAAGAAGAATACTTCACAGGCTTAACTCATCTGCTTGATAATGATAATGATCAAGCGATTGAGAGTTTTGTTAGAGCGCTAACAATCAATGCTGAAACGGTACCTATTCGTTTGGCGTTAGGTGCACTTTATCGACGCCGTGGGGATATTCAAAAAGCAATTCAAGTACACGAACAGGTATTGGAAACAGCTGACCTTTCGGGTATTGAATACGCACAAACTCAGCTTGCACTGTCCCGTGATTATATGTCTGCCGGTTTGCTTGATCGTGCCGAAGACATGTCTGCCCGTGTTTTAGAAACAGGTGGAAAAGAACAAAAAGAATTTGCGGCTGCTTTGCTTGTTGATATCTATCAGCAAGAAAAAGAATGGGAGCAGGCGTTAGCTGTTGCTAAAACAATTCCGCACAACCCTCAAATATCCAATAAACAGCTGGCACATTTTAATTGTGAGTTGGCAGAGGTTTGTTTAGCAAAGCAGCAATACAAAGAAGTTCGGAGTTATTTGAAGCAATCCCTGGCACTTGATCGTGATTGCGTGCGAGCAAATCTGCTTAATGCAAAAGTAGAAATTGCTGAGAAAAATTGGAAAAGTGCTATTCGTTATTTGAAATCCGTCGCAGATCAAGATAGTGCTTTTATTTCCGAAGCAGTAGGTAATCTTGCTTATTGTTATCGTTATTTGCAAGCTCACGGAGACTTGATCCGTTATCTTGAGCAAACGATGGATGAGACGCCCTCAACTACAGCGATGCTGTTGATTGCCGAAGAAATAGCGATTGAAAAGGGCGATTATGCGTCAGGTGCCTATATTACTGAGCAGCTTAAACGCAGGCCTTCGGTTAAAGGGTTTAATCAGCTTATTGATTTACACTTAAAGTATGCAACAGATAGCGCTAAAGAAAGTTTGAACGTGCTTAGAGGGCTCACAGGGCAGCTAGAGCAGTCAAAACCGCGTTATAGCTGTCAAAATTGTGGTTTCGCTGGGCAAGTGTTGTATTGGCAATGCCCAACTTGTCGAAGCTGGGGTACTGTAAAACCTATCCAAGGTTTAGAAGGCGAATAGCCTAAAAATTACTGAGAACTTATGTCAATTACGTCACCAATTATTGTCGCCCTCGATTATCCAAATCAAACTGCTGCGTTGGCTATGGCTAAGCGTTTAGACCCAAGCCTATGTCGAGTTAAAGTAGGCAAGGAGCTGTTCACAACAGCAGGTCCGAGAGTGGTGGAGTCGCTGCAAAAAGAAGGGTTTGAGGTTTTTCTGGATCTTAAATTTCATGACATTCCAAACACTACATCTAAAGCGGTTGCTGTTGCTGCGGAGTTGGGTGTGTGGATGGTGAATGTGCATGTCTCTGGCGGACGAAGAATGATGGAGGCTTGCCGAAATGAACTCGAAAAACGACCTTTTGAATCCGCACCGCTTTTAATAGGTGTCACGGTATTAACCAGTATGGATCGTTCAGATCTCGTCGAGATCGGGCTTGATGTTGATCCACAAGCGCATGTTGTTAATTTGGCGACACTAGCAAAATCATCAGGGCTTGATGGAGTCGTTTGTTCAGCACAAGAAGCACAAGTATTGAAATCAACTTTAGGTGACGGCTTTAAATTAGTAACACCAGGGATCCGCTTAGCCTCTGATGATAAGGGTGATCAGCGCAGGGTTATGACTCCGGCCGAGGCAGTATCAGCTGGGAGTGATTATTTAGTTATTGGGCGTCCGATTACGAAAGCAGAAGATCCTGAGGCAGTGTTAACATCGATTGTTACCAGTTTATGATTTTTTCGTTATGATGTGAGTGCTCATAGGAAGTGAGTACTTATATTATTCAAGGAGAGAATCATGAAAAAATCACCTGTCGTTCGAGTTTTTTGTAGTGCTGTAGCCGTTGTATTGACGACGTTTGCGCTAACCGTGTTTGCTGTCGAAAAAGTCAATATCAATTCTGCTTCAGCTTCTGAATTGGCTTCTGTGTTAAAAGGTGTTGGCCCAGCAAAAGCTGAGGCGATTGTGGCGCATCGAGAAAAACAGGGGCCATTTACCGAAAAAGAACAGCTCATGGATGTCCAAGGTATTGGAAAGGTTGTATTTTCTGAAAACACAGACGCGATAGTTGTCGATGTAACTAACGGACAATAGCAGAATCCTCAAGGGCGGACTCTCCGCCCTGTTTTATTATCGCTTTATAGGCTTTCTTAAAGCGTG
The DNA here is from genome assembly GCA_048265065.1 of Motiliproteus sp. Taxonomy (GTDB): domain Bacteria; phylum Pseudomonadota; class Gammaproteobacteria; order Pseudomonadales; family Balneatricaceae; genus Motiliproteus. The sequence continues at coordinate 21,078 of JBLXCH010000032.1, forward strand.
TTCGGGCTTTATAATTAGCGACCAAATTAAAACCTTCAGTGCCTAAGGAATCTGAGTCAATGGCTATCGAACGCACTTTATCTATTATTAAACCCGATGCAGTTGCTAAAAACGTTATCGGTGAAATCTACAGCCGTTTTGAAAAGAATGGTTTGAAAATTGTTGAAGCTAAAATGCTGACTCTTTCTCAAGAGCTTGCTGAAGGCTTTTACGCAGAGCATAAAGAGCGTCCATTCTTTAAAGACCTTGTTGGTTTCATGACTTCTGGTCCTGTAATGATTCAAGTTCTTGAAGGTGAAGGTGCGGTTCTTAAGAACCGTGATCTTATGGGTGCTACCAACCCTAAAGAAGCTGAAGCAGGCACTATCCGTGCTGATTTTGCTGAATCTATTGATGCAAATGCTGTCCACGGCTCTGACGCTCCAGAATCTGCAGCACGAGAGATTGAATACTTCTTTGGCGGTTAATATTCGCTTGTGAAGTTAATAATGAGCGGTCTTTTGGCCGCTCATTTTGTTTTTAAAGGTTAGAAATATGTCTCAAGCAGACAACAAAAAAATCAATCTTCTTGGCTTTTCGAAAGCTAAAATGGAAGATTTCTTTGAATCTATTGGCGAGAAGCGCTTTCGCGCAGTCCAGGTCGTTAAATGGATTCATCAGCAAGGGGTTTCTGACTTTGCTGAAATGTCTAACCTCAGCAAAACCTTGCGTGAAAAGTTAGCCGAAGTGGCAGAAGTAAAAGAGCCTGAAGTAGTTCACGAGCACTTTTCTACGGACGGTACCCGTAAATGGGTCGTGCGTGCTACAGGCGATAACTTAATTGAGACAGTGCTTATTCCTGAAGGCGATCGTGCGACGCTTTGTGTATCTTCGCAAGTGGGTTGCTCGCTAGACTGTAGTTTCTGCTCCACAGGCAAACAGGGTTTTAACCGTAATTTAACCGCTGCTGAAATAATCGGTCAGTTGCGCGTAGCTATTCAATCTTTTGGACCTATTGATCCGAAGGGGCCTCGTCGTGTCACCAATGTCGTTTTTATGGGCATGGGCGAACCGTTGATGAATTTTGAACCTGTAATGGACGCGATTTCATTAATGATGGAAGACAATGCATACGGGTTGTCTAAACGCCGTGTAACATTGAGCACGGCCGGACTGGTGCCAGGAATTGATAAATTGGGCGAAGTCACGGATGTGTCGTTAGCGCTATCTCTTCATGCGCCAAATGATGAGCTTCGCAACGATCTCGTTCCGTTGAACAAGCGGTATTCTATTGCCGAAGTGAAAGCGGCTTGTAATCGTTATCTTGATCGTTTGAATGATAAGCGGGTAATCACTGTGGAATACACGTTGATCGATGGCGTTAACGATCATCCAGCGCATGCTCGTGAGTTGGGCCAAGTGTTGAAGGATTTACCCTGCAAACTTAATCTTATCCCTTTTAACCCGTTTCCCAACTCTGACTATCGACGATCATCAGTGAAGTCGATTGAACGTTTTAAAGATATCATGACCAAATCTGGTATTGTAACAACCGTTCGAACGACACGAGGTGATGATATTGATGCTGCGTGCGGGCAGCTGGTTGGGCAGGTTGACGATAGAACCCGTCGTAGTAAAAAATATATCCCTATCGTTCAGGAGGTTACAGTACAATAGCTGTAGTTTTCTATTATCTATCGGAGGTTGTGTGAAACGGATAAGCATTATTGTCGTGTTAGCGTTAGTCGCCCTGATTGGTTGTCAATCGCAGCCAACCGCCTCCAATCAAAAAAATGTTGATGCTCGCATAGATGTGCGTGTTCGCTGGGCACAAGAGCATATCCAACAGCGTCAATACGAATCTGCTAAACGTCCACTTACTCAAGCGCTCGAGATTGATCCAAACAACCCTAAAGTGCTGAATCTTCTTGCTTATGTTTTTCAGCAGCAGGGCGAAATGAAACTAGCTGAAGAGTACTATCAACGGATGCAGGCCGCTGCGCCTGATTTTGCTAGTGGACAGAACAACTTTGGTATTTTTTTAATGATTCAAGGTCGCTATGATGAGGCCTGTGAGCAGTTCAAATTAGCGACAGATAACCCGCTGTATGAAGGCCGCCCACGAGCGTTAGAAAATTTAGCAAGCTGCTACAGCAGTCAGGGCAAAACGGTTGAAGCTGAAAAGATTTACCGTCAGGTTATAGGGCTTACACCAGATGCGCCTAACGCCTACGTGGGACTGGCAAGCATTCTATACGACCAAGGCAATAAAGGTGATGCGCGAGCCTTGTTTGAAACTTTCTCTGAGATGGTCGAGCGACGTCGAGCTAACCATACCTCCTCAAGCTTGTGGCTAGGAGTTCGACTATCAAGAGATGAAAATGATGTAGGGATGTCTGCTACCTATGCGTTATTGCTTAAAAACATGTTTCCTAACTCTTCCGAATACCAGCGTTATAAGGAATCTCGTCAGTGATTGAGCCTGAACTAGGATCAGCCGCCGAAGACTCAGCAATTGATAGTCTGGGCGTTGTTTTAAAATCAGCGCGAGAAGCGAAGCAGCTTACGATCGAAGAAGTGAGTCTGAGGATCAATATACCGGCTAAGCATCTTGTTTCTCTTGAAAACCAAGCTTACGACAAGCTGCCAGGGTTGCCATTTGCGAAAGGCTACCTGCGTTCCTATGCAAAAGCTTTAGGCTTGAACGCTGAAGGCTTAGTTGCGCAGTTGGTGGATGAGGCAGCTGCAACGAAAGAGCCAAGTGTTACGACTATCAATAAGGTCGGCCAGCAGGTTAACGTTGGCCACCCGTTGATGAAAATTTCTTTGGTCATTTTTATTATTGCGTTAGCCGGTGTGAGTTTCTGGTGGTGGCAAGCGCAATCAACGATGAGCATTTCTGGCCTGTCTAGTGACAATTCAGAGGAGCAGTCTATAGATGCAACTCCCTCTGCTGGTGCCGTTGAGAACGCCGAGATAGATCCAACTGACATTCAAGCTAGGTTAGCTGCCAAACGCGAAGAAATGGCAAGTCTTGAGCAGGCTTTCTCGGAGCTTAATGCGTCCTCTGCCGATGAGAAAATAGCGGAAAATAACGTAGTGAACCCTGACGCAGATGAATCTGAGCCTGTTTATTTAAGTGAAGCTGAAATTGCAGAATTAGCCAATCAAATCGACACGCCAGATTCTGTAGCGGAAGATGAATCCGGCATAGCGTCTGCCATAGGGAGTCAGAATGCTACTGAGAATGAAGCTGCCGTTGCGAGTACAGTAACCGGCATCTTGGAAATAGAGTTCTCCGGAGACTGTTGGGTGAGTATTAGAGACGCTTCTGACAAATTAGTTTTTGCGAATACTAAACGTGCAGGAGAAACGCTTTCGTTGAATTTAGATCTTCCTGCATCCGTTTTAGTCGGTAAAGTTTCTGCTGTATCTCGAGCTCAATTTAATGGTGAAGTATTAGATTTGGCTGCGGAAGCGAAGAAAGATGTGGCTAAGATCACACTGTCAGTTAATTAATTTTTGTTTTAGTTAGGGTTTATTTGTGGCAAAGATTCAAGCCATTCGCGGCATGAACGACATTCTACCGGACCAAAGTCCGGTTTGGCGCTATCTCGAATCTACAGTTGAACGGGTCGTTTCTCGTTATGCGTATAGCGAAATTCGCTTACCTATCGTTGAAAAAACTGAACTGTTTAAACGCTCTATTGGTGAAGTCACTGATATCGTTGAAAAAGAGATGTACACCTTTAATGATCGCAATGAAGAAAGTTTAACTTTGCGTCCTGAAGGCACCGCAAGCTGTGTCCGTGCTGGCGAAGAGCATGGCTTGCTTTATAATCAAACGCAGCGTTTGTGGTACAAAGGGCCCATGTTTCGGTATGAAAAGCCGCAAAAAGGGCGTTATCGTCAATTTCATCAAATCGGCGTTGAAACCTTCGGCATGGCCTCGGCAGAAATTGATGCAGAAGTAATCATGATCTCCGCGCGGCTATGGGCTGAACTGGGTTTAACAGATGCCGTGACATTGCAGATAAATTCGCTTGGTAGCAACGAAGCGCGGGAAAACTATAAAGCAGCATTGGTTGAATATCTGTCAGCGCATGTTGATGAATTGGATGAAGACTCAAAGCGTCGTCTTACTTCTAACCCTTTGCGCGTTTTGGACTCTAAAGACTCTGCCACTCAAAATGTATTGTCTGGTGCGCCAGTATTAACCGATTATCTTGATGACGAGTCTCAGGCGCACTTTGCAAGTTTGACAGCAATGCTGGATCAAGCGGGCATTAACTATGAGATTAACCCTCGTTTAGTTCGTGGTTTAGATTACTACTGTAAGACAGTCTTTGAGTGGGTGACTGACAAACTCGGTGCTCAAGGTACGGTATGTGCGGGTGGTCGTTATGACGGGTTGGTTAAACAGCTGGGTGGTCGCCCAACACCAGCCGTAGGTTTTGCGATGGGAATCGAACGTCTTGTTTTGCTCCTCGAAACCTTAGACCTCGTTCCTGACGCTTGTAAAAAATCGCTTGATTTGTATTTGGCGGCAGAGCATAAAGGCATCCAGCATCAAGTCGTTGCTTTGGCTGAGCGGTTGCGTAATGAGCTTCCTCAGCTGCGCGTGCTGACGCATTTTAGCGGGTTAAAAAACATAAATGCAAAAGCCCGACAGTCTGGTGCTGAGCTAATTGTCTTACTCAAAGAGCAGGATTCAGAACTGTTCGCGACGCTATGGAGTAAGGATGAACCAAAAGATAACTTGTCTATTGACGATCTCTGTGCACAATTGACAACCATTTGACAGCCTAACGTTTATTGAAGGAGTCCTTGTGGCTGAGCTACGTACTGAAGAAGAACAAATTGAAGCAATTAAACGCTGGTGGAAAGAGAACGGACGCACTGCTGTTTTAGGTATCGTGCTAGCGGTTACTGCGGTGGTTAGCTGGCAGTATTGGAATGGTTTCAAGCAAGCAAATGCTGAGCAAGCATCGGCGTTATACCAGAACTTTATTGCGGCAGCGACAGCTCAACAAGGTCAGCCGTTGAGTGATGAGAATCGTAAAACTGCTGAACATTTAGCGAGTCAAATTACGACTGATTATTCAAGTTCAGTTTACAGCCAGTACGTGACTTTATGGTTGGCAAAAAGTGCCGTAGAAACACAAGACTACGAAGCCGCGAAAAAGCACCTTCTTTGGGTGCTGGATCAAGAACCTGATGCGAGTACGAAAGCTGTGGTTGAAACTCGTCTTGCCCGAATTTACTTGCAAGAAGGTGATCATGACAAAGCGATGTCTTATGTCGCTGCTGAAGCGCCAGAAGGTTATAAATCGCAATATTTCGAAGTGAAAGGTGACATCTTAGCGGCAAAGGGCGATGACAAAGGCGCTCACGATGCTTATCAAGCTGCTTTGGATACGGTCAAGTTGGCTCAATTGCATCCGATCTTAGAAATGAAGCGTGATAACTACGCATCAGAAGGCCAGTAAGGTGTCTCTACCGGTGAAACAAAATAGCGCTTTTCTACGTGTTTTTATCGTCAGTCTCTTAGTAAGTTTGTCGGTTGGTTGTGGTTGGTTTACTGCAGATGAGGAAATAGAGCCGGCAGAGCTGGTCAATTTCACCACTGAGAATCAGGTGCGCACTCACTGGAATTTCTCAGCTTCTTCATTGGGCGAGAAGCTTCATTCTTTGCGTCCTGCTTTCTTAGGTAATCGTATCTATCTGGTTAACGAGCAAGGTGGTTTGTTTGCGTTAGAAGCTGATACCGGGAAAACGATTTGGAAGGTTTCACTAGAAACTTCTGTTATTGGTGGTGTTGGCGCTGGTGACGGCAAAGTGATGGTTAGTACTACCGATGGTCGCTTGCTGGTCCATTCAGCGTTAGATGGTTCTTTCTTATGGGAAACAGACCTAAAAGCTGAGGCATTAGCGCCGGCTCAAGCAAATAGTCAGTTGGTATTGGTACAGACTATCGATGGGGTTTTAAGTGCACTTTCGCCGTCTACCGGTGAGAAATTATGGAGCTATAAAGCAGACTTACCAGCATTAACACTTCGTGGTACTAGTACACCGATCTTGTTAGAAAAAGCGGTGTTTGCTGGTTTTTCTAATGGTAAGGTTGCCGCCATCGATCCTGCTTCAGGTAATGTTGCTTGGGAGGCGAGAACAGCACTTCCGCAAGGTAAGACTGAGCTTGAGCGTGTCATTGATGTTGATGGCGAGATGTTGCTCTCAGAAGGTAAGCTCTATGCAACAAGTTACCAAGGGCGTTTGGTTGCTCTAGCTGCGGCTAATGGACGCCTGTTGTGGAGTAAAGACTTGTCGAGTTATCGCTCGGTGGCAGACGGAGGCAGTTTGTTGGTTGCTGTTAACGATCAAGGTCATCTCATTGGGTTTGATAAGAACACAGGTTTAGAGCTTTGGCATCAAGAAGCATTGTTTTATCGCCAACCAACGAATCCTGTTATAGTGTCGGGCAAAATTGCTGTTGCAGACTACCAAGGCTATGTTCACTTCCTTTCGGCTGAAGATGGTCGCTTTGTCGCGCGTACACAAATCGATAGCTCAGGTATTAATGGCCCGATAAAAGTCGTAGATAATAAACTCTATGTTTACGCTAACAGCGGTCGCTTCTCTGTACTCACTCTTGAGTGATTTACTACGCTTTAGGTAAACACTCACATAATTTATCATTCAGGTCGTTTTCATGGTTCCTGTTATTGCGTTGGTTGGTCGTCCGAATGTCGGTAAATCAACGTTGTTTAATCAGCTAACTCGCTCACGTGATGCGTTAGTTGCAGACTATCCTGGTCTTACCCGTGATCGTAAATACGGTGAAGGCTCTTTAGGTGGGCAAGATTTCATTGTTGTTGATACCGGCGGCATTAGCGGGGATGAAGCTGGTATCGATAGTGTCATGGCTGAACAGTCTCTTTTAGCGATTGAAGAAGCAGACTCCATTTTGTTCTTGGTTGATGGCCGAAGTGGCATAAACTACGCCGATGAGATCATTGCTAACCACCTTCGTCGCACGGATAAGCCTTATTATTTAGTGGTTAATAAGACCGATGGCATTAACCCTGATGTCGCCGTGGCAGATTTTTATTCGCTGGGTCTTGCCGAGCCTCTACCTATTGCGGCTTCGCATGGACGTGGGGTTAAGCAGTTAGCTGAATTAGTGCTTCAGCAGTATCAAGAATCTTTTCCTCAGGATGAAGACATTTCAGATGAGGATGACGATAGCATCCGCATCGCTGTGATTGGCCGTCCTAATGTTGGAAAGTCGACATTGGTTAACCGGTTGTTAGGTGAAGATCGAGTTGTTGTCTACGACCAACCGGGAACTACGCGAGATAGCATTTATATCCCCTATGAGCGTTTTGAACAAAAATACACGCTGATTGATACAGCGGGTGTTCGTCGTCGTAAAAACATAAAAGAAGCCGTTGAAAAATTTTCTATCGTAAAAACCTTACAAGCTGTAAAAGACGCGAATGTGGTTATTGCTGTAATGGATGCTCAGGAAGGGCTGACCGAGCAAGACTTGCATATGCTCGGCTTTGCTATCGATGCAGGTCGTGCGATGGTCGTTGCCGTCAATAAATGGGACGGTATGAGTGCGGATGATAAAGACGATGTTAAAGCGCAATTGAA
>JBLXCH010000032.1:28812-30343 GCA_048265065.1 Motiliproteus sp.
CGTGCGATGGTCGTTGCCGTCAATAAATGGGACGGTATGAGTGCGGATGATAAAGACGATGTTAAAGCGCAATTGAAACGCCGGTTGGTTTTTGCGGATTACGCCAATATCCACTTCATTTCTGCTAAACATGGGTCTGGTGTTGGTGATTTATATAAGTCGATCAATGAAGCTTATGACGCCGCCATGAGTAAATGGCAGACGAACAAATTAACTAAACTGCTGGAAGATGTGGTTGCTGATCACCAGCCTCCAATGGTGAACGGTCGTCGAATCAAGCTACGCTACGTCCACCAAGGTGGATCAAACCCGCCGCGTTTTATCGTTCATGGTAACCAGACCTCTAGATTGCCAGAGTCTTACAAACGTTACCTACAAAACAAGTTTATCTCTGTGCTTAAGTTACGAGGAACACCTGTACGTTTTGAATTTAAGTCAGCAGAGAACCCGTTTGAAGGTAAGAAAAACGAATTAAATGCCCGTCAGATTAAGAAAAAACAACGTTTGATGTCGTTTTCTAACAAAGCAAAAAAGAAATCTAAAAAGCGTTAGGTCGAGTGGATACTGAGTACAGTAAATTACCCATAGGCGTCTTTGACTCAGGAGTCGGTGGTCTCACCGTGCTGGCCGCTATTCACGACCTGCTCCCGCACGAGAACTTGATCTATCTGGGGGACACTGCGCGAGTTCCTTATGGTACAAAGAGTCCTGATTCGGTAAAGCGCTACGCTTCCCAAGCTGCCGACGCATTGATTAGTCGACACGTTAAAGCGTTAGTTATTGCCTGTAATACAGCTTCTGCTATATCGCTGGAATTACTTCAGCAACAGCATCCTGATATTCCTATTATTGGTGTGGTTGAGCCCGGTGCATTAGCCGGCTGTCAGCACTCAGTAACAGGTCATATTGCAGTTATCGCAACTGAAAGCACAATTTTGGGTAAGGCCTACCATCAAGCTATTGAAAAAATCCGTCCTGAAGCAAAAGTTGTCGGTAAGGCATGCTCTTTGTTTGTCTCTTTGGCGGAGGAGGGTTGGACAGAGGGTGAGCTTTTAGAACAGATCATAAAACGCTACCTGGCGGACTTATTGAGTGAAGCCCAAGACCAAGGATTATTAATTGATACTATGGTTTTGGGATGTACCCATTTTCCTGTCCTAAAAGAAGCGATTTCAACGGTAACAGGCAAGGGCATAGAATTAGTTGACTCGGCATCAACTACTGCCGAAAGTTTGAAGTTATACCTTAATCGTAAAGAGATCGAAAATGTGCAGCCTGAAGCTGGCTCAATAAGGTTCCTAGTTACGGATGGTAAAGAGCGTTTTGCGCGAGTAGCTAAAATCTTTTTCGGTCATAATGTTGATTTCTCGTCGATTGAGCTTGTTGATATTTAAAACTAGAACTACGCTTTAAGGCCGGTTTTAAATGTTTTTGAGATTTTTTATAAAACGGTGTTGACTCCCGCTAATTCTTGCGTAGAATACGCCCCTCTGTTGAACGACACGCTTCACGAAGCGCAGTTAAACAGACC
>JBLXCH010000033.1:0-3636 GCA_048265065.1 Motiliproteus sp.
AGCTACGTTCGGACGGGATAACCGCTGAAAGCATCTAAGCGGGAAGCCCCCTTCAAGATGAGATCTCACTGGACCTTTAAGGTCCCTAAAGAGCCGTTCAAGACCAGGACGTTGATAGGCTGGGTGTGTAAGCGTTGTAAGGCGTTGAGCTAACCAGTACTAATTGCTCGTGAGGCTTGACTCTATAACACCAAAGCGGTGTTAAGATCGAGACTACAAGACAGTCAGACAAGACATTAAAACGTAGACAGATAAGTCGTCGAACGACGAGTTGTTAACTTCAGAAGATCACGCTAGACCCTTTACTGATATTACTGTGATGTTGTTATTAACGGCATTGCACGCCTTCTTCGGAAGGATGAAATCCACAACCCTTTTTTGCTTGGCGATCATAGCGATTTGGAACCACCTGACTCCATACCGAACTCAGTAGTGAAACGGATCAGCGCCGATGGTAGTGTGGGGCTTCCCCATGTGAGAGTAGGTCATCGCCAAGCGCCTAATACTAAACCCCAGTAGGAAAGCCTACTGGGGTTTTTTTATGCCTGGCGTTGGGCTAACTGCGCAGACCTGCTGTGGATCATCTGCTTGTATTAGGCGAATGGCTTTGCAGACTGGAATAAATTCCTCTTATCGAATGTTTTCATAACAATCTACGATAAACTACGCATGTTATTCTTAGCTGTTTGTTGTTTACTATTAATCTGTTACCTATTCTGTATATAGATACCCTCTGAGTTGGATAGACATGTGGCTATTTACGCATTTCAGCGCTTCATAATTAAGCCGTCTTTTTGTGTCGGTAATTTAGTTGCAGCTATTGCTGTAAAAGAAGTTTCGTATCTATTTATTCTATTGAGTCTTAGCCTACCTTGTTCATATGCAATTGCAGACTCTGATCCGGATGCAGAAACATCCGACCTTAAAACCGTTAAAGTTCAGCTTAAATGGCGTCATCAATTCCAATTTGCCGGCTACTATATGGCAAAGGAGCTTGGTTATTACCAAAAAGCAGGCCTTGATGTTCAGTTGATTGAGCGAGGTTCTCAGGGTGAGGCTACCTCCATAGATAAATTGATGGGAGGTAGAGTGGATTTCGCTGTGACTGATTCCGGCGCGCTGCTTTATCGTTCTACGGGAGCGCCGCTCGTTGCTCTTGCTGCCATTTTTCAACATTCCCCCTCGATAGTCATTACTCGTAAAGATATTGAACAGCTGCATGATTTAGACGGAAAAAAGGTCATGATGAGTGGCGGATATATGAATGCTGAACTGATCACTATGCTGCAAAAAGTCGGTCTTTCCATTGATGATGTTGATGTGATTCCAACCATAGCCTCCGTAAATTCATTAATTGATGGGACTACTGATGCGTATAATGGCTATACGGTTAATGAACCCTATGTTCTTAAAGAGCACGGTTTAGAGTTCAACTCGTTTAGACCTAAAGACTTTGGTGTGGACTTTTATGGGGATATTTTAACTACCACTGAGGGGTTGATAGAACAAGATCCTGATATGGTTGATGCTTTTCTTGAGGCCAGTTTGAAAGGTTGGAAGTATGCCGTTAATAATCAAGAAGAAGCCGTTAACGTTATCATAGAGAAATATAATACGCAGAAGAAAAGCCGTAACCATTTATTGTTCGAGGCCAAGGAAGCCAGTAAGTTGGTTTTCTCTGAGATCGTTCCAATAGGTTATATGAATGTTGAACGTTGGCAACGAATAGAAACTATTTTTAGGCAGCAACAGTTACTTAATGGACCTGTGAATTACGATAACTTTATTTATAGTAATCGTGTTCCTAACCATATGATGGATGCGCTCTATGAGTACCGTTTACAAATTGCCTCAGGCCTTATATTGGCTTTTGGTGGTTTGATTTTGTTGCATAATGTACACCTACGGCGACAAGTTGTGCTTCGTACTCAGGAATTAGATGAGTCACTGCTGCAGGCTGAAGTGGAAGCGAGAACTGACTGGTTAACGGGTTTGCCAAATCGTCGGCAGTTTTTTGAGTCGGTGAAGTATTATATCGGTCAAGCAGAAAGGCGAGGCGTTAATTTGGCCATGATCAGCTTGGACTTAGACCATTTTAAAAAGATTAATGATACCTATGGGCATGATGCTGGAGACGAAGCGTTGATTCAGACAGCTAATCTACTTAGTCAGCATGTGCGTAAGGATGATGTTGTTGCCCGACTCGGTGGTGAAGAGTTTTCTATTGCTTGCTTGGATACTAACCACAGCAACGTTTTGCTCCTAGCAGAGAGAATTCGGGAGGCAGTGTTGTCTTCAGAGATAAGTTCTGGCTCTCAACGTTTTAGCTGTACGGCAAGCATCGGCATCGCTTTTTGGGAGCAGGAAGATTCTTTTGATCGCTTGCTGAAGAAAGCTGACCAAGCGATGTATGAAGCGAAGGCAAAAGGTCGGAATCGAGTAAGCGTCTGGACACCTTCCGCTATGATTCGTTGATGGCGCTACTTATTAATCTACTATCTGTGATCCTCAATGCACCCTCGTCTGGATACTACTGGTTACTTAGTTTGCAGTAGTAGCTTAAGACCTTTTCAGCTAATACGGGCGCTGACCATCGTCTAGCAAATTCTACGGCTTCTTGTGATAACTCTTTGCGTAGGGGTTCATCTTCTAAAAGGCTAACAACTTCTTCAGCAAAAAGGCGTGGTTGTTCTTCCGCCTGTCGACTGCCTTGTTGAGGCTCCACGATGTCTTTAGTACCCATTACCGCTGTAGAGACAACTGGCACCCCTTGAGCCATGGCTTCGAGTAGGACTAAACCTTGAGTTTCGGTTCGAGAAGCAAAAATGAATATGTCGCCTGCACGATAGCAAGCAGGTAGTTCATGACGTCGCTCAAGGTAACCGATAAATCTAACATTGGACTCTAAATTAAGCTTTTTTGTTTGTGCTTTTAGGGCGGGTAATGCGGGGCCCTCACCGGCAATAATCATTAAGATATTCGGTACAGACTCTTTAATGATTACGAGCGTATTTATCAAAAAACTAATGTTCTTTTCATGCGCTACACGACCAACATGTACCAGGGTTGGTCGATCTTTTTCAATATTATGTTCTGCTTTAAACCGGTTGGCATCACCCATTTCAAAGCAATGTTCTTCGATGCCTGTCGGAATAATCTCAGCAGACTGCTTCACGCCGTAGCCTCTAAGCACATCTAGCATTGCTTGTGAGGGTACAATTAATCCAGTGACATCTTTGCACTGAGAGCGAGTAAAGTGCCTAGCGGCAAACCGCATTAACTTCTTTGGCAAGAAAGGAACGTAGTGAAAAAGATACTCTTCAAAAAAAGTGTGATACGAAATCACGGTTGGTTTGTTGAGCTTCTGTGCGATCTTAATACCGGCGTAATGAGCAACGAAAGGTGTTTGGATATGTATCATATCCACAGGGTCACCCTCTAGACGCTCGCACGCGTTGAGTATCTCGCTCATCTTCATCATTCTGTCTTCAGGGTCCATAGGTACCCCCCGAGAAGCAATGCGGATTAAATCATCATCTATCCAACGAGATTGGTCGGCAGGGTATTCAGGGGCGATTAGCGTAACGCGATGGCCAAGGCCTTGTAAGCGCTCTCTAAACGTCATAATGGATGTAG
>JBLXCH010000033.1:3736-21579 GCA_048265065.1 Motiliproteus sp.
AGGGTATTCAGGGGCGATTAGCGTAACGCGATGGCCAAGGCCTTGTAAGCGCTCTCTAAACGTCATAATGGATGTAGATACTCCGTTAATTCTCGGAAAATATACATCGGAGATCATTAATATATGCACAGCAATAAAGCCTTAGGAAAGTCGGTTTTGTTGGTTGTTGATTGCTTCTGTTTACTGCCAGAACGGCGACGATAAATCACAATAGAGAGATGCCTAGTAGAGCAAATAATGCACCCAAGGATGCCCCCGCTAATACATCTGATGGGTAGTGAAGGCCCAAAACAACGCGTGAAATAGCAACTAATGAAGCGAAGGGAATGAGCAGCCATCCCAGCTCTGGGAATTGGGAACATGTCACCAAAGTGAACCCCACTGCGTGGAGCGTATGGCCTGATGGAAAGCTGAACTGATCCAGTGGTGCGGTGCCCAAACGGATGTGTTGGCTCACTGTATAGGGTCTAGGGCGAGTCGTGCCTGCTTTTAACCATTTATAGCAAGCGAGACCGCCAAGCCCAACCAGTATCATCGTTAGGGACGTCGTTATGGCTTCGCTTCCATAAAGCAGAGGGAGAATGAGTATGAGTGCATACCACAACGGGCCGTCACCAAGTTTGCTAACCAACGCGAAAAACTTCTCGGTATGTTGGTAGTGACAGACGCGGTTAGATATCTCACAGGCGGCCAAGTCATGATGATATAGCCGACCAATAAATGTTGACGTTTTAATCTGCAACATGGCTTTAGCCCATCTTCCATTCTTCTAAGCAACTATCTACTTGGAATGTGGCGGATCGGTGACGTGCAGATGAATAAACAGTGACAATGGACGCTTTTGGGCTTAATTCATGATACGTAATCGGGTATATTAGAAAGTCTATTCCGATATGAGTTAATCAGCTCCTAGTTGTAAGGATGATAGGTGAGTTGGCTAGTATTTGATAAGTTGGTGCTTAGCAAAACTAGTTATACAAGGACATTGGAACGAACAAGCAGGTAAAAGAACAATGCAACGGGCGTCAAAGCAAAATGTTGTAGAAAACCTTGTTGGCAGCTGCTTAGTGGCTGCTTTGCTTATGCTCGTCAGCTTATCCTCCGCTTTTGCAAATCAGACGTTAAAAATCGGCGTTTATCAAAACCCTCCCAGCGTATTCTTCGATGAAAATACCGGTAAAGTACAAGGCTTTTATATAGATGTTCTCGAGCATATCGCCGAGCTCGAGGGTTGGACCCTTGACTATCACAAGGCAACCTGGCCGCAGCTGGTAACCGGTCTGGAAACGGGTGAAATAGACATGATCGCGGGTATGGCATTTAGTGCTGATCGTGATCGAATCTATGACTTCACCACAGAACCCGTATTTATTAACTGGGGCCAAGTCTATGTTCGAGATACTAATTTACAATCTTTACTAGATCTGACTAACCGGAAAATAGTCGGCTTAAAAGACGACATCTACACCATCCAATTCAGACGCTTATTAGACCAGTTTGCATTGCCCGTTGCCTTTACCGAGGTATCGAGTTACGAAGAAGTTATGAAACGTGTTGAGTCAGGTGAGGCCGATGCAGGTATCACCTCTCGTTCGAATGGTCAGCGTCTTGAGAACGCGTACCAAGTTTATCGAAGCCCCATTGTGTGCTGCTCCCGTGAAGTCCATTACGCTGTCTTAGATGGTAAGCATGAATCGTGGCTGCGAGCGATAGATCATCATTTACAAGAATTGAAATCATGGAATGGCTCTGAATATTTCGCAGCACTTGATCGCTGGTACACCGAAGCTAAAGATCAAATTATTCCTCCATGGATCTTATGGTCGTTAGCTGTTGCCCTTAGTGGTGCGCTGATACTGGCGGTGTTATCTATTATATTGCGTCAACAAGTGAGAGACAAAACAGCGAGTTTACGTGAGGCATATCGGTTACTTGAAACGCGAGTCAAAGAGCGAACATCAGAATTAAGCGAAAGGAACAGCCAGTTACTTAGTGAAATTTACGAACACCGCAAAACACAAGAAAAACTACAGTATATGGTCCGTCATGATCCGCTGACAGGCCTGCCGAACCGTCGATGGTTTTCTGAACAGTTGATGGAAGACATCAAGCTCGCAGGCCGCAATAATCAGATGCTGGCCGTCATGTTTCTTGATCTCGATAAGTTCAAAGAAGCTAATGATACTTACGGTCATGACTACGGCGACTTGGTTCTAGTGAGTGCCGCCGAACGAGTACGCGATGCTTTGCGTGAAAGTGATAAAATTGCTCGGCTTGGCGGTGATGAATTCATCATAATCTTACCGAACATCCGCTCGACCAACGGCGCCAAAGCTGTCGCGGACAAAGTGCTTGAAAGCTTTGATCAGCCTTTTATATTTGAAGGGATAAGCTGCTCATTAGGTGTCAGTATCGGGATTAGCCTGTTTCCTTTGCACAGTGAAAATGCAGAAACCTTACTAGCGCACGCTGATACCGCCATGTATCAATCCAAAAAGAGTGGCCGTAATTGTTACACCGTTTTTGAGCCTCCGAAAAAACCAAAATTAGAAATTGTATAAGTGACTTATCTCTTCTAAATAACTGTATAGCTAAGCGGTTATTTACTGCATAGAAACGTTTCCCTGATTGAAAAATTCCTGTTTACCTATATAGTATGGAGCATGGATGTAACACCTCCGGGGCTGATTTGGTTTCGACATGGTGCGTAGGTCCAGGGTGCATGCCGTGAGTGGTAAGTGATCACGTTAATTAACATTTGCCAATGCTTAAATGCAAACGACGAAAACTACGCTCTAGCAGCTTAATAACCTGTTTAGTGCCCTTCCACCGGTATGTGTCTGTACGTCTGGGTTCGGAAGGTCATCCCATACAGAATCGCGACGGAGGCCTTGTCAGGGGCTGAAGCGTTAAAACGAATCTGGCCAGTCTGAGAGAATCCTGTCCGTCGGAGTCTTGAAGATTAAATAATAGACAGGACTAAGCATGTAGATCGTTGGTGCTGAAACATTGTGGACGCGGGTTCAAGTCCCGCCAGCTCCACCAACACAGGTTCCGAAAGGTTCCGTAGAAAGCCCGCAAGACCTCTTAAAACAAGGTGTTGCGGGTTTTTTTATGCCTGTGTGTTCCAAGTTGTTCTTGCAAAATCCAGGGATTTTAGTAACCCTGTTAGTAACCCCGGCAAGTGGGGAGCTAAACTGGGGTTACTAAAATGGCACGGAAGACCACACCGCTAACGAATACAGAAGTAAAACAGGCTAAACCTAGGGAGAAAGAATATACACTCTCGGACGGTGGCGGTTTATCGCTTCGGGTTCGTCCTTCGGGCGCTAAAAGCTGGTTTTTTAATTACTATCAGCCTTTTACCAAAAAGCGTTTGAAATATAGCTTGGGTGAGTACCCTGTGATAGGGATAGCGGATGCTCGCCGTAAAGCAGAGCATTCCAGAAAATTGCTAAGCGACAATATTGACCCTCAAGAACATAAAGCTGAAGAAGCATCGGCTAAAGCAATGTCTAATGCCAATACCTTTCAAGAAATCTCTGCTAAGTGGTTAGACATTAAGCGCAGCACAATTACCTCCGATCATGCCAATAAGATCTGGCGCTCTATGGAGCTTCACCTTTTCCCGACTATCGGCAAAGTACTGATTGATAAGGTTAAAGCATTAGCCGTTATCAAAGCGCTTGAGCCATTGGCCGCTAGGGGGGCGCTAGAATCAGTGAAACGGCTAACGCAACGAGCTAATGAAGTTATGACTTACAGCGTCAATACGGGGCTGGTTGAAGCTAATCCTTTAACGGGTATTAGTAAGGCTTTTCATAGTCCTAAAAAACAGCACATGCCGACACTACCACCTGATCAATTACCCAATTTTATGAAAGCATTAAACCACGCAAATATTCGTCGCATCACACGATGCCTCGTTGAGTGGCAGTTGCATACCATGGTTAGGCCATCTGAAGCAGCCGGTGCATGCTGGGATGAAATAGATATTGAAAAAAAGCTCTGGTCTATACCCGCTGAAAGAATGAAGAAAAAGCGCCCTCATGTCATACCACTTACTGATCAGGTCCTTTGTTTGCTCGATGTTGTTAAACCGATCAGTGGCAACAGCAAATATGTGTTTCCTTCAGACAGGGACCTAAGAAAGCATTCAAATTCTCAAACAGCCAATATGGCAATTAAACGAATGGGTTTTAGTGGAACCTTGGTATCCCATGGGCTGAGAGCGTTAGCCAGCACAACGTTAAACGAACGAGGTTTCGATCCTGATGTGATCGAAGCGGCGTTGGCACATATTGATAGCAATGAAGTTAGAGCTGCTTATAACCGATCTGATTATCTTACAAGGAGAAGGGAAATGATGGCTTGGTGGAGTGATTTCATAGAACGCGCTTCTACTGGAAATATGAGTATTTCTGCTATGGAGAAGTTACCAAGGGCGTGAATCTAAATTCCGAAGGTGTTGCGTTGATTTGAGGATTATATGGCTACAAAAGAGCGTTCTACAAATATTGATGTTCTCAAAAGGCTTGGGTTTAAAAGATCTTTATACAGGAATTTAGGTGAAGATGAGCACGACTATTCTTGGGACTTAGCGCAGATTAAAACGTCCCTTGAAAAAGAATACTCCAGGATCAGTGACGTTAAGAACTATCAGTATGAAGAACTTAAACGGGCCGATCTCGATGAAGTTTTAAAATGCCTTGAGTTTATTGATGAGTTCTTCTCGTTCAGAAATGACGGATATGCTGACAGAACAAGAAACTCATCAGTTGAGGGTTCTCTTCAGGTTTTTATCAATTCGAAACCCCTCCAACGAGCTGATTCATTGGCGGAAGCTATGATTGATTGTTATGAAAAATTTCATGCTAAAAATAGTCGTAAGCCGTCGGCAATGCAGCTTCTAAGTGCGTTGGAAAATGATAGCACTCTTTTAGATGTTCAATATGACGCAAAATATAAAGTGTTGATCATCAGTGACTATGAAAAAGTCAGTCTAAAGAATTATAAGTCTCGGTTTGAAAGGTACTTCCTGTAACGATTTAAGATTTATAACCGCAGCGTCAAAATAAGCTAAATAGTCAAAATAAGCTAAATAGCAAAAAGCTGCTGCGGGCTAACACATTCTGTATATATCCAACACAAACCCAGGGGATCTATGCATGAATAAACAATTAATTAAACGACCAGAAGTAGAAAATCTCACTTCGCTCTCCCGTAGCGCTATTTACGCAAAGATGGCTGACGGTACCTTTCCGCGCGCTCGCAGACTTGGGCCAAATTCGGTGGGGTGGTTTTTGGGCGACGTCCTTGCTTGGATTGAATCGCTTCCTGAAGCAGTAGCTGAAAAGGGGGAAGTGCAATGAGCAAAGAACATGATCCTATCCAGCGAGCAAAACGATCTCCTAAATCCTTGAGAGCCGCAATCGATGCTAAATGTTGGGATTGCCAAGGGCGTAACGTTGCCCCAGCGCCAAAATGGCGAATTGGTAATTGCCAGATAAGCCAGTGCAGTCTTTACCCTGTAAGACCTTATCAAACACAACATCTAAAACCGATTCCTGCTGTGTTGATCTCTGAGAGCGCAGCAGAAAGCAAGGATTGGATTTATGGCGTGCAGGATTAAGCGGTCTAAAAACGGCTCCCTGAGCATAACGTATAAAGGTCACTTTATTTACCCTGATTGTGTTTTGAACCACCCTGACTATATTAGCCTAAGCTATTCCGCTAAGGCATTGTTGACGGATGTGGGGGCTCAATATAACGGTGGAAATAATGGTGACCTACAGTGCTCAAGGAGTGTAATGGCAAGCCGAGGCTGGGTGTCTAATGCCACGAGAGAGCGAGCATTGAAAGAGCTTATTGATGCAGGCATGTTGGTTCTGACTAAACCAGGAGGCAGGGGAATTGGCCCAAATCTATATGCAATGACCTGGCAGCCGATTCACCCTTGCGGTGGGAAGCATGATTTTAAGCCAACGACAAACGCGTATAGAAAATTCGATGAGGCCGCTTAAAAAATCGCTACCCCAGTTTCTGGGCCGTATTGACCCAGTTATTGGGGGTAGCACCAAAATCATTACCCCATTGAGTGGGCCTTATTACCCCAGTATTTGGGCTTATAGGTGCATTAAGTAGAGGTTTAATACCCCAATATTTGGGCACCTTAGTATATTTACCATATTTAAGCTTTCTGATACGCAGTCTAATAGCTAAATCCAGCATGCATGAAGCAGAATTAACGGGTAGTTAACGGGTATGCCTTTGCGGGTTATTTTTTGCCTGATTTTTATAAATACCAAATAAATCAATGGTTTATATTTTAATGATGTCCTTGTTGCAGTGTTTCCTAATTTAAGGTGGATTAGCTGCTTAGATTTTACTGCTTTAGCTGGCGTTGTTAGCCTAGGATTACCGTTTTTTTGCTGTTAGATTAAACGTTTATCTTTCTTCACACGGATGTATTAATGTCGATACCTGGTTACCAAACCCTAATGCTGCCCTTTCTAGAAGCAATATCAGATGGCAACGAACATAAGCTACGCGACATCATCGACACCTTAAGTAACCAATTCAGCCTCTCCACTGAAGAGCGCCAGCAATTACTCCCCAGCGGCAATCAAGAAATCATGGTTAACCGGGTTGGCTGGGCGCGAACTTATTTAAAAAAAGCAGGGCTGCTTGAAGCACCTAAGCGTGGGGTGTTTGTTATTACCACACGGGGGCAAGAGACTCTTGCTGCTAACCCTGAGCGAATTGATGCTCGATATCTCAAACGCTTTGAAGAGTTTTTAGAGTTTCAAAACCTTTCACACAAAGACACATCATCTGAAAGTATAGATTCTGAAGACACCGCTAACCAACTCACTCAAATACCTGCTACTGATGTTACCCCTACCGAAGCCATCGAGAACGCCCATAAAGAACTTAATGCCGATATTGCTAGCGAAGTGCTTTCAGCGGTAAAACAAGCAAGCCCACAGTTCTTTGAGCACTTAGTTGTTAAACTCATGCAAGCCATGGGTTATGGCGGTTGGAGTGAGACATCAGGTGCAGCCACTCAATATTCTGCTGATGGTGGAATAGACGGCATCATTAATGAAGATCCTTTGGGGTTAGAGATTATTTACCTGCAAGCTAAACGCTATACAGAAAACACCATTGGACGCCCAGACGTTCAATCGTTTGCCGGTGCCTTGGATATGAAGCGAGCAAAAAAAGGGGTGTTTATCACCACCTCACAATTCAGTCGTGACGCGACTGAATACGTTAGCATGATTGAGAAAAAGATCGTCTTAATTGACGGACCACGGCTCGCCAATCTTATGGTACAAAACAACCTGGGTGTCTCCGTTAAGCAGACCTACCAAGTCAAAACCTTAGATACCGATTACTTCAGTGAAGACTAACCGTATGACGGTAATAACAAAATAAATTTCCCAGCTGATCTGTAGGTCAAAGTGTTACAGTTCAAACGATAAAATATTGACGATCGTCTAAAGCATACTTAAACAGGAACAACAGCATGACAAGCACCCAACAACGCGCCGCCCTGCAACGACAAATCTGGGCTATCGCCAACGATGTACGTGGTGCGGTGGATGGCTGGGATTTTAAGCAGTATGTTTTAGGCGCACTGTTTTATCGGTTTATCAGCGAGAATTTTGCCAGTTATATCGAGGCGGATGACGAGAGCATCAACTACTCGGAACTAGATGACGATATCATCACCCCAGACATCAAAGATGACGCCATCAAAACTAAAGGCTACTTTATTTACCCCAGCCAGTTGTTTGCCAATATCGCGAAAGGCGCCAATAACAACGATAGCTTGAATACCGACCTTGCCGAAATCTTTGCTGCCATCGAGGCTTCTGCCAGTGGCTATCCATCGGAAGCTGATATCAAAGGTCTGTTTGCTGATTTTGATACCACCAGCAACCGTCTGGGCAATACGGTTAAAGATAAAAATACCCGCTTAGCCGCAGTGCTTAAAGGCGTAGCTGGTTTAGACTTTGGCGATTTTGAAGGCAGCCAGATCGACCTGTTCGGTGATGCCTATGAGTTTCTGATTTCTAACTACGCCGCCAATGCGGGCAAATCGGGTGGTGAGTTTTTCACGCCGCAGCATGTCTCCAAGCTGATTGCTCAGCTCGCCATGCACAAGCAAACCAGCGTAAACAAAATTTTTGATCCAGCATGCGGCTCGGGCTCTTTGCTGCTGCAAGCTAAAAAGCACTTTGATGCCCACATTATCGAAGAAGGCTTCTTCGGCCAGGAGATCAACCACACCACCTACAACCTGGCACGGATGAACATGTTTTTGCACAACATCAACTACGACAAGTTCAATATCCAGCTAGGCAACACCCTGATTGATCCGCACTTTGGGGATGACAAACCCTTTGATGCTATCGTCTCCAATCCCCCCTATTCGGTAAAGTGGATCGGCAGTGATGATCCAACGCTGATTAACGATGAACGCTTTGCCCCAGCGGGTGTGCTAGCCCCCAAATCCAAGGCTGATTTTGCCTTTGTGCTGCATGCACTGAGTTATCTCTCCAGTAAAGGCCGTGCGGCCATTGTTTGCTTCCCCGGTATTTTCTATCGCGGCGGTGCCGAGCAGAAAATTCGTAAATATCTGGTGGATAACAACTATGTCGAAACGGTGATTTCCGTTGCACCCAACCTGTTTTTTGGCACTACCATTGCTGTGAATATTCTGGTGCTGTCCAAACACAAAACTGACACCAACACCCAGTTTATTGATGCCAGCGGTCTGTTTAAAAAAGGCACCAACAACAACCTGCTGCTAGATGAGCATATCGAGCAGATTATGCAAGTGTTCGACAGCAAAGCGAACGTTGAACACTTCGCCAGATCGGTTCCATATGAAGAAGTTGCCGATGATTACAACCTGTCTGTCAGCAGTTATGTCGAAGCCAAAGACAACCGAGAAGTGATTGATATCTCTGAACTCAATGCTGAGATAGAAACCGCTGTCACTAAGATCGACCAACTACGGGCAGACATTGATGCCATTGTTGCGGAGATTGAGGTATGAGTGAATTGAGCTTTATGGAGAAGCTGCTGGACGGAGTTTCGGTGGAGTGGGTTGAACTTGGAAATGACAACTTTGTTGAGGTGTCAAATAGTGGACGGAAGCCCGTAAAAGCATCCTTACGTGTGGCTGGAGAAACGCCATATTATGGTGCGAATAATATTCAGGATTATGTCGAGGGTTATACTCACGATGGGGAATATGTTCTTATCGCTGAGGACGGTTCAGCAAGTTTAGAGAATTACTCTATCCAATACGCCACCGGAAAGTTCTGGGCGAATAATCATGTTCATGTTATCTGTGGCAAATCTGGGCTAAATACTAGGTATTTATATCACTATCTATGCATTGTTAAATTCATCCCGTTCTTAACGGGAGGAGGACGGGCAAAGCTAACTAAAGGAAATATGGTTGGAATCCCTTTCCCCATTCCCTGCCCAGACAACCCCAAAAAATCTCTAGAAATCCAAACCGAAATCGTCCAAATTCTGGATGCCTTCACCGAGCTGACCACCGAGCTGACCACCGAGCTGACCACCGAGCTTAATGCCCGCAAAAAACAATACAACTACTACCGCGACCAGTTGTTGAGTTTTGAAGAAGGGGAAGTTGAGTGGAAGACGTTGGGGGAAGTGGCCGAATATTCCAAAGAACGGATTAGCTTTGAGAAAATTGATGAAGCTAATTATGTGGGTGTCGACAACCTTCTGCAAAATAGAGCGGGGAAAACCGAATCTAATTATGTGCCAACATCTGGAAATTTAACTAAATATCGGGAAGGCGATATTTTAATTGGTAATATCCGTCCCTATTTGAAAAAGATATGGCATGCAGATCGTGTTGGTGGAACGAATGGTGATGTGCTTGTAATTCATATCACTGACGAAACAGTGAGCCCTAGGTACTTATATCAAGTATTAGCCGACGATAAATTTTTTGATTACAACATGCAGCATGCAAAAGGCGCAAAAATGCCGCGTGGCAACAAACCAAAAATCATGGATTACAGCATACCGATCCCAAAGAGTGAGACTGAGCAAGCAAGAATCGTCAGCATTCTAGATAAGTTCGACGTCCTTACAAACTCCATCAGTGAAGGCTTGCCCCGCGAAATCGAACTGCGCCAAAAGCAATATGAATATTACCGCGATTTGTTGTTGAGCTTCCAAAAGCCTGATGAGGTAGCTGCTTAAAATGAGCAAGACGCTAACGGAAATAGCTCAGCAGCTTGTAGATGCCAATAAAAAGGTGCAATTGATTTATGCCTTTAATGGTTCTGGAAAAACACGGCTTTCGCGGGAGTTCAAGCAGCTTATCGCACCAACGAATGGTGATGATGACACTGAGCTATCCCGACATAAGATCCTCTACTACAACGCTTTTACTGAAGATCTATTTTATTGGGATAACGATTTAGAAGCTGATGCCGAACCTAAGCTGAAGATTCAGCCCAATACCTTTACCGATTGGGTGCTAAAGGAGCAGGGGCAAGACCGTAATATCGTTACCAGCTTCCAGCGTTATGCCAACCAAAAGCTCACACCACACTTCAACGTAGACTTTACTGAAGTCACCTTTACCCTTGAACGTGGTGATGATGCAGGATCAGGCATTCTTAAAATTTCCAAAGGCGAAGAAAGTAATTTTATCTGGAGCATTTTTCAGACATTAGTTGATCAGGTGACTGGCATTCTCAATATAGCAGAAGCGGATCAGCGAGAGACCAATGAATTTGACCAGCTAGAATATGTGTTTATTGATGATCCAGTTAGTTCGCTCGATGAAAATCATTTGATTGAGTTGGCTGTCACCCTTGCAGGCCTGATCAAAGCCAGTGAGTCTGAGCTGAAATTTATCATCACAACGCACAACCCTCTGTTTTATAACGTGCTCCACAATGAGCTGAACAGCAAGGCATGCTATTTGTTAGAACGTCATGAGGAAGGCTTATTTTCATTGACGACAAAACAAGGTGACTCTAATAAAAGCTTCTCTTATCACATGCATTTAAAACAAACTCTTGAGCAGGCAATTGCCGATAACAGCATTCAAAAGTACCACTTTACATTGTTACGTAATCTTTATGAGAAAACCGCTAATTTTTTAGGCTATGACAAGTGGTCAGACCTATTAGATACAGCTCCAGGTGATAAGCAAGGGTACTTAAATCGCATTATTCAATTTAGCAGCCACCGCACATTATCTAGTGAGGAAGTTGCACCGCCGACTGAGCCCGAGAAGCAAATGGTTAATCTTTTGCTGGATAATTTATTGAACAACTATGGCTTCTTACAACAATCGGAACTCCATGATTAAATTCGTAGCAACTAATGCATAAGGAAGGCGTTCTATGGCCAACCAACTAAGCCTACAAGATCAAACCACGGAGTTTCTGCTTTACACCGCGCCCAATGGTGAGATTAAAGTGGAGGTATTGCTGGGCAACGAGACTATTTGGCTAACGCAAAAGCGCATGGCGGAACTGTTTGGCGTGGGTGTGCCGGCTATTTCCAAGCATTTAAAGAACATCTTTGAAAGCGGCGAGTTGCAAGAAGAAGTGGTTGTTTCCATATTGGAAAGTACCACTGAGCATGGCGCCATTGCAGGTAAGACTCAGACTCAACACGTCAAATATTACAACCTTGATGCGGTGATCTCGGTGGGTTACCGGGTCAATTCAGCACAGGCCACTCAGTTTCGTATCTGGGCGACACAACTGATCAAGGAATACATCATCAAAGGCTTTGCCATGGATGATGAACGGCTCAAGAATGGGCGCTTTTTTGGCAAGGACTACTTTAAAGAGCTACTGGAGCGGGTTCGTTCAATCCGCGCCAGCGAGCGACGTATCTACCAGCAGATTACCGATATTTTTGCTGAATGCAGTATCGACTACGATCCAAAATCAAAAACTACCCAACAGTTTTACGCCCATGTGCAGGATAAGTTTCACTTTGCCATTACCGGCCATACCGCCGCTGAAATTGTTGCGCTGAAAGCCGATGCCAGCAAACCTCTGATGGGCATGAGCACCTACAAAAATGCACCCGATGGGCGAGTATTAAAGTCAGACGCAACCGTCGCCAAAAACTATTTAAGTGAAGCTGAAATCAAGCAACTGGAACGTGCCGTATCAGCCTTTTTTGATTACATCGAAGGCATTATTGAGCGACGCAGCACCTTCACGATGGAGAGCTTTGCAGAGAGCGTGAACAAGTTTCTTACCTTTAATGAATACAAGGTGTTGGAAGGCTATGGCGCGATTAGCCGGAAGCAGGCAGAGAAAAAAGCCCATGCTGAATACGACCAATTCAACACCCAACAGCGTATTGAATCTGACTTTGATCGCGAAGTGAAAAAATTGCTGACTAAGAAGGACGATAAGGCATGACGGATTATAGAACGATCGCCGAATCTAACCACTTTATCGTACTCGATAAATACTCCAAAGAATGGCAGGTCGCCGAAGGCTACCAAAGTGAAAGCGACCTAGAGCGAGAGCTCATTGAGGATTTAACCAATCAGGGTTATGAATACCTGCCTGCTCTAACAAACCCTGTAGCTATGCTGGCCAACGTGCGCAAGCAACTACAAACACTGAACAATGTGCAGTTTGAGGAAGGCGAATGGCGGCGTTTTGTTGAAACCTTTCTCGATAAGCCCAGCGACAACAGCGTGGATAAGACCCGCAAAATCCATGATAACTATATTCACGATTTTGTCTTTGACGATGGCCGTATCCAAAATATTTATTTGCTGGATAAAAAGAACATTGCCCGCAATAAAGTTCAGGTCATCAAACAGTTTGAACAAACAGGCAGTCACACTAACCGCTACGATGTGACCATTTTGGTGAATGGCTTGCCCTTGGTGCAAATCGAGCTAAAAAAACGCGGTGTGGCGATTCGTGAAGCGTTTAATCAGGTGCACCGCTATAGCAAAGAGAGCTTTAACAGCGAAGACTCTCTGTATAAATATTTGCAGCTGTTTGTGATATCTAACGGTACTGATACCCGTTATTTCGCCAACACAACGGCACGCAACAAAAACAGCTTCGACTTCACCATGAACTGGGCGAAAGCCGATAATGGCCTGATTAAAGACTTAAAAGACTTCACCGCCACCTTCTTCCAGAAAAACACCCTGCTAAACGTGTTGCTGCATTACTCGGTGTTTGATGTCAGCGATACCCTGTTGGTGATGCGCCCTTACCAGATCGCCGCCACGGAACGCATCCTGTGGAAGGTGAAGAGCGCCTTCGAAGCAAAAAGCTGGAGCAACCCTGAAAGTGGCGGGTTTATCTGGCACACAACCGGCTCTGGTAAAACCTTAACCAGCTTTAAAGCCGCACGATTAGCGACCGAGCTTGAGTTTATCGACAAGGTGTTTTTTGTGGTGGACAGAAAAGACCTCGACTACCAGACCATGAGGGAATACCAGCGCTTCTCACCCGATAGCGTAAACGGCTCTGACAGCACGGCTGGGCTTAAGCGTAATCTGGATAAAGAAGACAACAAAATCATCGTTACCACCATCCAGAAGCTCAACAACCTGATGAAAAGCGAAGGTGATCTGCCTATCTACAACAAGCAGGTGGTGTTTATTTTTGATGAATGCCACCGCAGCCAGTTTGGTGAAGCGCAGAAAAACCTGAAGAAGAAGTTTAAGAAGTTCTACCAGTTTGGTTTCACCGGCACGCCTATCTTTCCTCAAAATGCCCTGGGCGCGGAAACGACTGCCAGCGTGTTTGGACGTGAGTTACATTCGTATGTGATTACCGACGCCATTCGTGACGAGAAGGTGCTGAAGTTCAAGGTCGATTACAATGACGTGCGCCCACAGTTTAAGGCGATTGAAACCGAACAGGACGAGAAGAAGCTCAGCGCGGCAGAAAACAAGCAAGCCTTGCTACACCCTGAGCGTATCGGCGAAATATCCCAGTACATCTTGAAAAACTTTCGACAAAAAACCCATCGCTTACAAGGAAATAATAAAGGTTTTAACGCTATGTTTGCTGTAAGCAGTGTGGATGCTGCCAAGCTCTATTATGAATCGCTGAATCAACGGCAAAAAGACAGCGCCTATTCATACAAAGACAAACCGCTGAAAATCGCCACTATCTTCTCTTTTTCTGCCAATGAAGAGCAGGATGCGATTGGTGATATTGAAGATGAGAGCTTTGATCTTTCTGCAATGAATGGTGCCATGAACAGCAGCGCCAAAGAGTTTTTGAATGCGGCCATTGATGACTATAACGCCTTCTTCAAAACCAACTTCGGCGTAGATGGCAACGGCTTCCAGAACTATTACCGGGACTTGGCTAAGCGCGTTAAAAACCAGGAAATCGATTTATTGATTGTTGTAGGCATGTTCCTCACTGGCTTTGATGCCCCCACACTCAACACACTGTTTGTCGATAAAAACCTGCGTTATCACGGCTTAATGCAAGCCTACTCACGCACAAACCGAATTTACGATGCCACCAAAACCTTTGGCAATATCGTCACCTTCCGTGATCTCGAAAAAGCCACCATTGATGCCATTACCCTGTTTGGGGATAAGAACACTAAAAACGTGGTGCTGGAAAAAAGCTATGCGGAATACATGGAAGGCTTCACGGATATAGTGACAGGTGAAGCACGACGCGGTTTTATGGATGTTGTGTCTGAACTAGAGCAGCGCTTTCCTAATCCAGACAACATTGTTAAAGAGTCAGAGAAAAAAGACTTCGCCAAACTCTTTGGTGAGTATTTGCGGGTAGAGAACCTGCTGCAAAACTACGATGAATTTGCCAGTCTGAAAGCACTGCAAGGCGTTGATATGAAAGACGCTGAAGCGGTTGAAGCGTTTAAGGCAGAGCATTACCTGGATGATGAGAAATTAGCGGAATTGCAAACAATCCGCCTCCCTGCTGATCGCAGAATTCAGGATTACCGATCAACCTACAACGATATTCGTGATTGGCTCCGCCGGGAAAAGTCCGGGGCAGAAAAAGAGCAGTCCAATATCGACTGGGATGATGTGGTGTTTGAAGTCGATCTGCTGAAATCCCAAGAGATCAACCTAGATTATATTCTCGAACTCATCTTTGAACACAACAAAAAGAATAAGAGTAAAGCTGATTTGATTGACGAAGTACGCCGAGTCATTCGTGCCAGCCTCGGCAACCGTGCCAAAGAAAGTTTGGTTGTTGATTTCATCAACCAGACCGACCTGGATCAAATTGGCGATAAGGCTAGCGTAATCGACGCCTTCTTCAGTTTTGCACAAGCTGAACAACAGCGCGAGGCAGATGAGCTGATTTCGTCCGAGGGCTTAAATGAAGAAGCGGCTCGACGTTATATTAAAACCTCGTTGAAACGGGAATATGCCACCGAGAATGGCACTGAGTTGAACTCAACATTACCTAAAATGAGCCCTCTTAATCCGCAATACAAAACTAAGAAGCAGACCGTTTTTCAAAAGATCTCTTTGTTTGTTGAGAAGTTTAAAGGCGTGGGTGGGGAGGTTTAGTTGTGATCGAGCAATTCTGGCCATATAGGTAAAGCAATCAGAAGCGCTTTCGGAGTCGTGGTCATCTTAGCGGTTTGATGTGTAAAAAAGGTGATCTGTTTTTAGCGTTCTAAAAGCGCCAAAAAGCAAAAATTAACGGGTATGGCTCAACGTTATTTTAAGGTGAAGGAAAACTTTAGTAACCCTGTAAGTAACCCCGTTGTAAATTTGTTTTTGTGATATCTATATATAATATGTAGTTAGCTTAAAAGTTCAGTTCCCGCCAGCTCCACCAACACGGGGTCTTAATTGATCCCACAAAGGCCCGGAAAGCTAGAGAAATCAGAGCATCCGGGCTTTTTTGTGTCTCAAGCTATCTCGCTGGGAACTGCTAATTCCTATATTTTTAGTAACATGCTTTGTAACATTGTCAAATGTTCATAAATTTGGTGTTACTACATGCCTCGTAATACCCACCCTTTAACGGATACGGAAGTCAGGCACTAAAAGCCCAAGAAGCGTGAATACAACCTTTCTGATGGTCAAGGGCTGGTTCTAAGAATTAAGCCAAATGGTAGCAAAAGTGGGCTCTTTAATTATTCGAAACCATACACAAAGAGAAGGGCCAATATAAGTTTTGGAGCTTATCCAGAAGTTGCTCTTGTTCAGGCGCTTGAGTGTGATCACTCTTCGAGGATAAAGTCCGAGTACAAGTTAGGGCGTAGTTCTTAATTTGCTGAACTCTTCAAGAAGAAATATGTACTAGCTCAGACCGAGCTGGCAGTTGCCCGTTTTGTGCCAGTGTCCGTCAGATTAGATCGGAACTAGTACACATGGGTGATCGTGGTACTGTTGAGATAACGAACCGATGGAGCGATTATTCCGCAGTTTAAAAACAGAATAGGTGCGGAAACAAGATACTGCCCATTTGTTGAAGCAAGGCAATCGGTCACAGGTTGCTTGATGGACTATTACAGCCAAATAAGGCCGCGTTAGCTGCCTCACCTAATACGGCGGAAAGGAGCTGCTGGACAGCATACAAACCCGTGGCCAGTTTTACTTGACCACTATACCGGGTGATAACCATCTTAACGATGGCTCTATCTGTTGTTAGTTGGGCAGGAGAACGCTGCGTTATACATCACTCTTTTAAAGTTTTGCCTATAATCAGGGTCATCCGTGAGAAAGTGCATGGCTAGATTTTCGGCTACATAGCCACTTTTGTATTGGTCCTTTCTGCAACTACAGCCAATTTCTAAGTAATTTTTATGGTCCTCTTTGCATTGAGTGATAATTGCCTCACCGACTACTTCATTCGCTCCCCAATGGAGTCCAAATAAAATTAAGGCAATAAAAACCAGAATTGATAAAACGCTGGGGGTATCACCCTTGGTTTCCTTTGCTTCGCTCAATTCAAAATCCTGTTTCACAAAATTCAAGTTAGATTAATTAAAAGATCAGATTGACAATGGAGGCTTTACTTATAGCGACTGTTTTTCGCTTTTGCTTCACAAAATCGACCTTTCACACAGGTCCAAGATCCGTAATCCTATATTTTTCATACGCATCAATTTGACCTTATGGAGATCTCACTTTTTACCCAGAAAGCTCTAAAGCTTTATAGAATGATTTAAAAAATAAATCAGGGTCTGATTTGGCAAACTGATGAAATTCATTTGAAATTAAAGGAGCGAGTTCGTCAGTGCATAATTTCTTAATTATTGAAATTGATTTCTTATCGCTTTTAAGCTTTCCATTTGAGTCATGTGTCTTTTTTAATATCTTTTGATTGGAAACGATTGCTTCAACAATAAATCCACATTTCACTGTGGTTATATCGCTAGAGAAATCAGGAAACTCTTCCTTTAAAATCGCTGCTAATTTCGGAGGAGCATTTTCTATTTTTTCCTGCTGCTCTGCTTCATTTGAGGAATCAACAATTGCTGCGATTATAACAATGGCAATAATGATGATAATAGCCCAGCCAAAAAAACCCATGGTGTAGTTCCTCTAACGTGATATGGGTATACCTAAAAAGGAAGGTCATTATTTGTATGATAAAGAAAAGAAAGAATACAAACAGCTAAGAATCTCTTCACTGTTCTTCCATGACCACCTAACAAAAAAATAATCAAGCAACATCAATACCTAAAATGACATGTAGTTGATTTTATGAAACAAAATTTGTGTAGTCATAGCTTTACGAAATGAGTGTAAAAGGATTTGACACTTTACTGAGCACTATCCGTACAAATGCAAAGATGGTGATTGGGAAGCTGGAGGT
>JBLXCH010000033.1:21820-24125 GCA_048265065.1 Motiliproteus sp.
TTTTTATCTTCTGGTTTAATCGGCAGTTTTGAATCGCCTTTGTGAATAGAGCGCTCCTGCCATCAGGATGGTGAGCATGAAAGCGTAAAAAGTTGCGCTTATGTTGTGATGGAGCATCACTTGAGTAAGCCCGAATTCGATATAACCGAGGCTGAGTAAAATCCCTGCGGTGGCGTAGCGAAGGTTTATCTCACGTAGTTTGGTGAAAATAATGATAGGCAGTACGAACAGCGTGAAGAATATAATCCCGCCGATAATGCCAAACTCTGCGAGTAGGTTTAGAAATTCGTTGTGCGCATGAGCATAGGGTCGTCCTGGGTCTACAGCGCCTTCCTTCATTAGTGTGGTTAGATTTTCCTTGTAGGTATGAAAACCGCTGCCAAAAGCCGGGTGCTCTTGGAAAATCAGGCCTGCTGCGCGCCACATTTCGAAGCGAGTCCCTGCTGAACCTTGCACCTTTCCTTCGGAGAAGTAGTCGACTGTCGTGCTTACCGCTCGATCAATTTTTTGATTGACGAAGCTGCTGCTGAAATAAACAGAGACAAGCAGTACAAGAAAGGTGCCGTAAATGCTCCATAGCAGACGCTTGTTGGTGATTGCTGTTGATAAGACTAACCATGCCATGAAAGGCATGGCGATCCAGCCTCCTCGCGTCCCTGAGCAAAGCGAGCCAACAATTCCGCAAGGAATGGCAATAAGGATTAACAGTGCGAGTTTTTTATCGATGGTGTCGTCTTTATCTCGAATCAAATAAGTGGAAGCAAGCGCGCCGAGAATGAGTGAAATGTCGCCAAAGGGTATTTTGTGGGTGTAGCCAACAGCGTGTTCTAGACCGAGAACGAATTTTTGATGGTAACCCAAAGCGCCTGCACCGATGGCTCCAAGCGCAAGTCCTATGTAGAGAAAACGCTGAGAAAAACCGTAATGCCGTATCACTAAAAACACGGGGATTGCTAATAAGAACCGGGAGGGGTTGTCGAAAGAATCCCAACGCCAATTTCCCATCAATACCATAGAGAGTGCGGCTGCTAAGGGGAAGGTAAGCAGAATAAAGAGGCAGGCATAATCGGCTTGAG
The DNA here is from genome assembly GCA_048265065.1 of Motiliproteus sp. Taxonomy (GTDB): domain Bacteria; phylum Pseudomonadota; class Gammaproteobacteria; order Pseudomonadales; family Balneatricaceae; genus Motiliproteus. The sequence goes on from JBLXCH010000033.1 coordinate 22,897, forward strand.
TCCAAGAACGAAATAACGCTCTATTTTTTAACCCAATGATCACCAGACAAACGAGCAGCATTGGTATCAATGCGAGCCCTATGCCTTTGTTGACCGACAAGGTGAGAGCAGGGAACAATAAAACGGTGATTGAGAGCAGGAGCAAAAGTTTTTTCTGGAAAGTCAGCATTAGTGGTGAAATCTGTCCATAGATATACGTTGTTTGTTAAGCGACGAAGGTTGATCGCAAAGCTTGGTCATTTGACGGAGCAGATGATACCCAAAAAAGAGGATGGGGGAGTTATTATTTACTACCGTATTGTCTAATGTCATGAATAAAGAGAGGCTTTCGGTGTTGGTTTTTAGTGTGTGGAGATGGGTCTCTCTCTGCGGTCTTCTTTTCGTGTTCTCTTGTTGGCATACATCCGTTGATCGGCTTTGCTTAATAGCGTGCTGATGGTTGTGCCATCTTTAGGGAAGGTTGCCCAGCCAATACTACAACTAACTGGAATAGTAGTATCAACCGTTGTTTTTAATGGAGCTAAAGCGTTGAGCACTCGCATCTCAATTGATTTTATCTCGTCATCGGTATAGCAGTTGTTGATCAGGGCGACAAATTCGTCACCGCCGACTCGAGCTAAAGTATCAACCTCTCGTAGTGTATGAGATAAGCGTGTGGAAATGTCCTGAAGCAGTCTGTCTCCAGTCTCATGTCCTAGGGTATCGTTAATGAGCTTAAAGTTATCTAAATCGATAAAACCTACGGTAAAAACTGTTTTTTCTTGAGTTGCTTGGATGATTAATTGCTCAATCCTAAATGTTAAAACGTTGCGATTATGCAGGTTGGTGAGGGAGTCGTGCGTCGCATAGTATTCAGCTTTTTCGAGCAAGCTTTGTTGTTTGTCGGTTTCTTTTTCTAGCTTCTTTTGCTCAGTAATATCGATAAGATAAAGAATGGCTCCGGGGATGTCGGTTTTTGATGTGCTCAGTAATGCTGCGCCAAAGATAACGTGCACTGGATGGTTGTCTTTGTGCGTTAAGGTTAATTCTTTTGGGGATAATATGCCGTTTTGGTCCGTTTCACTTCTCGCTGCATTGACGGTGGCTCGCGACTCTGGAGGAATGAAATCCCATAGACACATAGAGGATTTGGCAAACTCTTCGCGTGTATATCCAAGCATTTCTGAAAACGCATCGTTGTGCTCGATAACGTGACCACTATTTTCCACACGGGCGATGGCAATGAGGTT
>JBLXCH010000033.1:24225-29368 GCA_048265065.1 Motiliproteus sp.
CCAAGCATTTCTGAAAACGCATCGTTGTGCTCGATAACGTGACCACTATTTTCCACACGGGCGATGGCAATGAGGTTGCTCTCAAAGAGGTACCCCAACTTAATATTCTGTTGCTCTAGTTCCTCTTCTATGGATTGCATGGCGCTTAAATCTAGAACAAATGACAGGCCAATGGAGTCATCATCATTTTCTAGTCGGACGCCGTTAACTAGAGTTGGCACACGATGCCCGTCACTGTGGTAAAACTCTTTGCGAGATGTTGCTCCAGTGCCTGTTTCAACAATTTCTTTAATGTGCTCTATACAATCGTATATGTATTCTCCAGGCGTAATCGCTTGCCAGTGCAGGCCATCATCAATTGACTGTTGCTGAATACCCAGCATTTCTTTTAAGGCATCGTTTGCATAGCGGATATAGCCTTCTTCGTCCCAGCAGCCAATATCTATCAAACTTGAATTCATTAGTGCATTTATTTTGCTTTGTTGTTTCTTGATACGTTGTTTTGCGGTTATTTGTTCGGTGTGGTCAATGATAATGCCAACAACTGCGGGTTTATCTTGGTAGTCCCCTTCATGGCTATGAACTTCTAAATGCAATGTGGAGCCATTTTTGTGAATGCCGCGAAAAGGGTAGCGGACTTGCTGAACGATACCTTCGGCCTTAAGCCGGGTATTGGTTGCAACAATAGTAGTATCATCTGGGTGAACCAGCGCCATCATCGGCACTTTATCTATGATAGCGTCAGGAGATTCATAGCCAAATAGGTTGGCGAAATGACGATTGACGTAGCGTAAATAACCATCTTGAAATATATAAATGCCAGCCACCGCTTGCTCAACAAGCGTATGAAACATGTTATCAGGGAATCGAGAATCCACCGTGTTCACCCCCACCTTTTTTTGTATTTTTTGTCGAGTAGGTTGTTCAAACTGAGTGATCCGTTTTGCGTGTGTTTTAGTTAGCAAACAACAAAGTTCGCGTGCTGTACATCTTATTTTATTTCATTATGAATAATTTTCTTTTGCCGAGATAAGTGCGTATCTATAATGCTGTATATAAAAACAGTATTATGGTCAATATGAAGGATATACGTACACGAAAAATAATCCATGTTGATATGGATGCTTTCTTTGCTGCGGTGGAGGTTAGAGATAACCCGTCGCTTCAGGGACGGCCAGTTGCCGTTGGTGGGAGGTCGGACCGTCGGGGCGTCATTGCGACTGCCAGTTATGAAGCACGGCGGTTTGGTGTCCGTTCTGCGATGTCTACCGCAGAGGCCATGCGGCGCTGCCCTCAATTAGTGTTGGTGCCAGGTCGAATGAACGCGTATAAATTAGTATCGTCTAAAGTGCATGAAATTTTTTCTCGTTACACCTCTGTAACAGAACCGCTTTCTCTTGATGAAGCCTTTCTTGATGTTACTTTCTGTGAGCAATTTCAAGGGAGTGCAACACGTATAGCGGAACATATTAGGGCGGATATTTATCGAGAAACAGGGCTGACAGCCTCCGCGGGGGTGGCGCCCAATAAGTTTTTGGCCAAAATTGCTTCTGATGAAAACAAACCTAACGGTTTGTTCATAATAACACCTGAGCAAGCCGCTGATTTTGCCGCGCAATTACCGTTACGAAAAATTCCAGGCGTTGGGCCGAAGAGTGCAGAGCGCATGGCTAAGCTTGGCATGCATATTGGTGCTGATGTTTTGGCACATACGCCAGAGCAGTTGGCGCAATGGTTAGGCAAGTTTGGCCCCGTTTTGTATCAGCGTGCTCAGGGCGTGGATGAGCGTCCGGTGCAAACACACAGGATTCGTAAATCTGTGGGTGTCGAAACCACGTTGGACAAAGATTTACATACAGTAGAGCAATGCCGAATGGTGCTAACAGGGTTGCTGCCGGAATTGCAGAAGCGCCTTAAAGGACGAGCATTCAAGGGCATGCAAATCAAGTTGAAGTTTCATGATTTTCAGCAAACAACGGCAGCAGGTTCAGCAAGAGGTTTGGATCCTTCTGTCATCGAGGCTGCGCTCTGTGTCGCTTTTGAAAGAGCTAAAGGGCGACGGATTCGATTGGTAGGGATCAGTGTTCAATTAGCCAATAACGAGCAATTAAAGCAGTTGTCGTTGCCTTTCTAAGCCTCTTCTTACCTACGGTGTAAAGGTTTTTCTGTATTGCTGCAACGGTCCCTGAGCTAGCGAGAATGGGTCAATAATGTAACACTAGGGTATCTTTTCATCTTCGATTGGGGTTGATATGGCGTTACATGAGAGAGCGGGTCAAAAAGCACAGGCAAGTGACTTGGTGAATGTTGCTCGGCTAGTGAGTGATTACTATATAAAAGAACCAAGTGAAGACCAGTTAGTTAGTTTTGGTACTTCGGGCCATCGGGGTTCTTCTGTTAACGGTTTATTTACTGAAACCCATATCGCGGCTATTTGTCAGGCGTTAGTCGAGTATCGGCTCGAGAAGGGCATCAATGGTCCACTGTATATTGGCATCGATACTCATGCATTGTCAGAGTGTGCCTTTATTACGGCAGTAGAAGTGCTAACGGCTAATGGCGTTCACGTGATCGTACAAAAAGGCCGAGGCTATACACCCACACCGGTTATCTCTCACGCAATTCTTGCTCATAACAAAAGTCACTCTGACAGTATTGCTGATGGTGTTGTGATTACCCCTTCGCATAACCCTCCACAAGATGGTGGCTTTAAATACAACTTGCCAAATGGTGGCCCGGCAGACAGCGATGTGACTAATCAGATCCAAGACCGAGCTAACGAGATAATCGCTGATTTTAACGAGGCGGTAGAAGCGATTCCTTTTGATGATGCGTGGGAAAGTGACCTAGTTACTGAATATGACTATATCCAGCCTTATGTTGATGATCTTTGTAATGTGATCGACATGGATGCTATTGCGAAGTCAGGATTGAAGATAGGTGTTGACCCGATGGGCGGGTCTGGTATGGCCTATTGGGATGTGATTGCGAGTACTTATGGTGTGAACATTGAATTAGTGAATCGCACCTTTGACCCAACCTTTGGCTTTATGTCGCTGGATAAAGATGGAAAGATCCGCATGGATTGCTCCAGCCCTTATGCCATGGCTGGGCTGATCGAATTGAAAGATCGTTTTGATATCGCCATCGGTAATGATCCAGACTATGACCGCCACGGCATTGTCACACCGTCTGTCGGTTTAATGAATCCTAATCATTATCTTGCCGTGGCTATTGATTATCTCTACAGCCATCGACCTAATTGGTCGGCGAATCTTGAAGTCGGTAAAACGTTAGTCTCCTCATCAATGATTGACCGCGTTGCGGCAGCTCTTGGGCGTACATTGTCAGAAGTGCCTGTGGGCTTTAAATGGTTTGTTGATGGCTTGCACTCTGGCACCTATGCTTTTGGTGGAGAAGAGAGTGCCGGCGCTTCGTTCCTTCGTCGTGACGGGAGTGTGTGGACGACCGATAAAGACGGCATTATTTTGGGGTTACTCGCGGCTGAGATCACCGCGGTTACCGGCAAAGATCCTGGTGAGCTTTACCAAGAATTAACCGAGCGTTTTTCGTCACCTGTCTATAAACGCGTAGACGCCGTGGCGACAGGTCCGCAGAAAGCGGTACTTAAAGGTTTGAGTGCTGAGGATGTACAAGCAGCTAACCTAGCTGGCGAGCCGATTACGGCGAAGCTAACACACGCACCGGGTAATGATGCAGCCATTGGAGGACTCAAAGTAGTGACAGAAAACGGCTGGTTTGCGGCCCGTCCGTCCGGGACTGAAGATATTTATAAAATCTATGCAGAGAGTTTCAAAGGTGAGGAGCACTTGGAGCAAATACTCGGCGAGGCACAACAAATTGTGCAGCAAACCTTTAGTAACGCCGGAGTTTAAACATAAGATCTCGAAATAACCGCTTAATCAAGCGGTTATTGAGCTTTTAGCTGCTCATTTTTGTTGGCACCACTGATCTAGGTCGGTCATTCCTTCGTTGTAATAAAGCGGCACAGAAAATCTAGTGCTACGCTTTATTGGGGGGTGAATTATGAACCAGCAACCATCTACTATCCATGTCGGTATTAGTGCCTGCTTGCTTGGTCAGCCAGTGCGTTTTAATGGCGGCCATAGCCAATCTAAACTGTGCCTTAACACCTTGAAGGACTACTTCGAGTTTGACTCATTCTGCCCCGAAGTCGCAGCAGGCTTTGGCACACCTAGGCCAACTATGCGGCTAATTGGTTCACCGGAAAACCCAACATTAACGTTTTCAGATGACCCCAACCAAGATCTCACTGAGCAATTAACGCAAGGCTTTACTGCAAAGGTTGACCAGTTAGCCCATCTTGATGGCTATATCTTGATGAAAAACTCTCCCAGCTGTGGGTTAGAAAGAATTAAGGTCTATCAAGACAATGGCTACCCTTATGATCAACGAGTTAGAGGTCTGTTTGCACAAGCGATTACGGATAAACATCCGTTATTACCGATAGAGGAAGAAGGCCGGTTAAATGATGCACCTTTGCGCGAGAACTTTATCCTGCGTGTGTTTGCGCATCACCGTTTCCGTAATGAGGTGTTAAACCAGCCGAGCTATCACCATCTTTTGCAGTTTCATAGTTCCTACAAGTATGTGTTGATGGCACAAAGCCAGCCAGCATACAAAAGCTTAGGTCGATTACTTGCCGACAGTCACGACCGTAACCTAGAAGCATTGCTAGAAGAGTACCAGCAGGAATTTATGGCCGCGTTGGCGAAACCAGCAGATAGAAAAGGCCACACCAATGTATTACTGCATCTTCTAGGGTATTTAAAACAGTCTGTAGCCGGTGAAGCTCGTCAAGATATTGCAAGTATTGTTGATCGTTATCGACAAGGTGAGATTCCGCTGATAACGCCGTTAACGTTGCTGCGCCATTATATAGACCAGCAAGGCAGCGAATACGCCCGTATGCAGCGTTATTGGGAACCTTACCCCAACGAACTGGGACTACGGAATCAACTTTAACGCATCACTCACTCACCCTTTAAGCTTGCTATCTAATGAATATTGTTTGGATTCGTAACGATCTTCGATTGCGCGATAACCCCGCGCTATATCATGCCGCTGAATATGCTAGAAATAACGCTGAGTCGCTCTTGGT
>JBLXCH010000034.1:0-20179 GCA_048265065.1 Motiliproteus sp.
CCCTTCGCTATAAATTAGCTCATAACTATGGCTGTATATCTCTAGAATATTGCCGAACGGATCTTCCATATAAATCATTCGGTAAGGTTTGCTATCTGGGTAATAATAACGAGGCTTCTCCATTCGCTTTTTGCCTCCTGCAGCAACGATTTTTTCAGCGAGTTCTTCAACATTGGGGTCTTGCACGCAAAAGTGAAAGACACCTGTTTTCCAATATTCAAAGTTATTCTCAGGATTGACCTGCCCTTTAAATTCGAAAAGCTCAACGCCGATACGATCACCCGTCGATAGATGAGCGATCCGAAAACGGTCCCAGTTGCTACCAAAGACATCGGTGCACATTTCTCCGATGGGGCTATCGTCTTCAACAATCTCTGTAGGTTTCATAATCAAGTACCAGCCCATTACCTCGGTATAAAACTTTACCGCCGCTTCAAGGTCTGGCACTGAAATACCAATGTGTGAAAAATTCCGTGGATATGGCGTGCTCATAATCTGTAAGCCTCTATGCTACAGGCCCGTATTTAGGTAGGCCTTTATTAGTGTTGTAAACAGATTACAGAACAGACATTATTAATAAAAATTATCATTTGAAATACAAATGAGTACATAATGTAATGATAAATCCTGTTTGGCTGCGTAGCTTTTGCACACTGGTAGAAGTGGGGCACTTCACTCGTAGTGCAGAAAAATTACACATGACGCAATCCGGTGTGAGCCAACACATCCATAAACTTGAAGACCTGTTAGGGCAGCCGCTGCTGATTCGGCAAGGTAAGAAGTTTTCCTTAACAACCACCGGCACACGACTGTACCAAGAAGGACAAAAAATCATTCAGTCATTGGATGATCTTGAAAAGCGCGTTGCTCAGGACCCAACTCATGAGGGAACGGTAAAAATCGCTTCCCCTGGAAGCGTAGGCCTAAAACTGTATCCGTATTTATTGGAGTTACAAAAACGGCATCCCAAACTCATTATCGATTACCGCCTTGCTCCCAATAGCGAAATTGAAAAGCGCATTGCGGAGCACCAGCTCGATATCGGCTTAATGACCTGCCTAGCGACCAGCAATGACGTTAGCCTTGCCCCTGTGGCCGAGGAAGAGCTTCTGCTAATCACACCGGCCAACGTAGCCAGACCTACTTGGGAGCAGCTCATGGCCTTAGGTTTTATTGATCATCCTGATGGGTCGTATCATGCGCGGCAATTACTCAGCGTGAACTTCCCCGCGTTTAAACACAGTGATCAGTTTAAGCGGTCCGGCTTTTCCAATCAGATTAATCTAATCTTAGAGCCTGTAAGCATGGGGCTTGGATTTACAGTGCTACCACGGTACGCCGTTGGAGCTTTCACCTCGCCTGAGTCCGTAAAAATCCATCGTTTACCCCATAGGGTTAGTGAGACATTATTCATTGGAACCCACACCACCGCCTTCACCGCCAATAGTGTGAAAACCGTCATCACGGCGATACAAGGTTGCCTCATGGCTGCCTCATGACTGCATAGAATTGAATTCAACTAAATTAGTGGAATGGAATGGAACGGAACGAATCTGAACCCGGCGGACAAGCAACAGAATCAAGCAAGCCATCGGCAAACAGCCTATAGATAAAGAAAGGATAGCAATCTAGTTCTTGCTCCAAAACTGATAGAATAAGCGCAGATACCTATTGAGTAAGCTCATATGAACCGTCGTAAGAAAGGCCGCGCCATATTAATGGCCCGCGATAAAAAGGCGAATGCTAAACTAGCGCCGAAGAATAAGCCTCGCTACATCAGCAAAGCAGAGCGCGCTAAGTTAGCCGCTGAGGCTGAACAGAAAACTGACGTTAAAAAGACCTAAACAATGACCGCTAAAATTAGCGAGTCCACGCTAGTAGCCATCGCCAAAACACTTATCGATTTTCGTCAACAGGGATAAACCAAGACATGCATGACATCACCTGCCCTCACTGCAAAAAAGCGTTTAAAGTTGATGAAGCTGGCTATGCAGACATTCTTAAACAGGTGCATAACCACGAATTTGAACAGCAGGTTCGCGAACGTTTAGAAATTGCCGAAGCGGAAAAACTCAATGCGCTAAAACTTGCCAAAAGCGAGGCCGATAGCAATCTGCAAAAAGCAGCGGCGGCAAAGGACGCAGAAATCCAAGCGCTAAAAGCTAAACTTGATAATGGTGAAGTCAGCAAGCAGCTGGCCGTTTCAGAAGCTCTGAGTAACGTCGAAAAAGAGCGAGACGCTTTAGCCAACGCACTGGAGCAAATCAAACGTGACAAACAAGCGGCATCTGATCTTGCCGACGCAAAGCTCGCCAAAGAACTCCAAGAGTCTGCCGTAGCAAAAGATAAAGAAATACAAGAATTAAAAGCACGACTTGACGCTACAGAGCTTAAACAACAGGTTGCAATGACCAACGCCCTAAGCGCCGTTGAAAAAGAACGTGATGAGTTAAAAAATGGCTTAAAGCACGCAGAGCTGGAAAAACAACTGGCTGAAAAGTCCCTCAAAGATAAGTACGAAACCCAAATAAAAGATCGTGATGACGCCATCGAACGACTACGCGACATGAAGGCGCGCTTATCCACCAAAATGGTCGGTGAAACACTGGAGCAGCATTGCGAAACAGAGTTTAACCGCCTCCGCTCTACCGCTTTCCCACGTGCTTATTTTGAGAAAGACAACGACGCCAGAACCGGTAGCAAAGGCGATTATATATTCCGTGATGTGGATGAAGCTGGCACCGAAATCGTATCCATCATGTTTGAGATGAAAAATGAAAGCGACACGACCGCAACCAAGAAAAAGAATGAAGATTTTCTAAAAGAGCTGGATAAAGACCGTCAAGAAAAAGGCTGCGAATACGCCATCTTGGTATCGTTACTCGAACCTGAAAGTGAGCTTTATAACTCAGGGATTGTGGATGTTTTTCACCGTTTTCCGAAGATGTATATCGTCCGCCCACAATTTTTTATTCCCATCATCACCCTACTGCGTAATGCGGCAATGAAATCGCTCGAGTACAAAACCGAGCTCGCGCAGGTAAAAGCACAAAGCGTTGATATCACTAACTTTGAGAATGATTTAGAAAGCTTTAAAACAGCCTTTGCGAAGAACTATGATCTTGCTTCGCGGAAGTTCCAAACGGCGATTGATGAAATCGACAAGTCCATTGATCATCTCCAAAAAACCAAAGATGCGTTACTAGGTACCGATCGAAACCTTCGCCTTGCTAACAATAAAGCGCAAGATGTCACGATTAAAAAACTCACTCGACGTAATCCAACAATGGCCGCCAAGTTCGACGAGCTTGATGGTCAGCAGTCGTTGGATGTCGATTAATGAGACGTTTTGAGGTAGCAACAAAGCCACCGTTGCCAATAAACAAAAGCTCGATATTAGCTGATCGAGGCTACACTCACAGCTCAGCTATAGTAAGTAAACGCACCCAGACAATACAGATTAAGGCACACCAATGAGCGATGAAGATGAATATTTAAAAGAGACCGTTGAAAAAGGCGTGTTTTCTCTCTGGCAAGAAGTCGATATCGAGGTCTATTCTTTTTCTGAACTGGGTATGACCGTAGCCATTAATAATGATTATGTTGGTTTGGTTTATGCCAGTGAAATCTATGACGATTATTACGAAGGACAAGAGCTTAAAGGCTACATAAAGCTCATCCGTGAAGATGGCAAGATCGATGTCTCCCTTCGCCCTCAAGGCACCAAGCACGTTAAATCGGTAACTGACACGATTTTAGAACACCTGGAAAGTGTCGGCGGTCGCTCTCACCTGAATGATAAAAGCTCACCAGAAGCCATTAAGGGCACATTGAAGATTAGCAAAAAGGTCTTCAAGCAAGCCATTGGGCGCCTTTATAAACTCAATAAAATTGAGATTACCGATAAGGGCATTGCACTGGTAAAGAAGCAATAATCAACATTTCGCCTCATTATTGAAACGCCTATGACCAGCGCTTAGCTGATACCATAGGCGATCTCTACTACCGATAAACTACGCTGTGAACACGTCTGTGAATACATCTTCCAACCTATCTACCAAACCATCTCCCAAGCCAGCTCATCGCTCTCCTGCGTATTTCGACACCGTCATTTTAGGCGCTGGGGCATCTGGTCTGATGTGCGCGATGACGGCAGCACGTCGTGGCCGTCGTGTTTTGGTATTAGAAAAGTCCAATAAAGTTGGCAAGAAAATCCTCATGTCAGGCGGTGGCAAATGCAACTTCACTAACTATGACGTGCAGCCAGACAACTTTATTTCGAACAATCCTCATTTTTGTAAGTCCGCACTTAAGCGTTACAACCAATGGGATTTCATCGCGATGGTGGAGCAACACCACATTGCCTACGAAGAGCGAAAACACGGCCAACTATTCTGCTTAAACTCCGCTAAAGACATCCTGAATATGTTATTGGATGAGTGCCAACAAGCAGGCGTAACAATAAAAACACGCTGCGAAATAAATACGGTCAAAGCCATACAGCGACCTGAAGGCCTTAGCGATGACAGTAACGCCGCAGAAACGATAACAGAGACTAATCCAGACGCAGAAACCACAGTGATACGCTACCGCGTGAGCCTTAATGATAAAGAGCAATCGTATATTTTTGACTGTCACTCGCTGGTTATTGCCACCGGTGCGCTCTCTATCCCAACGCTTGGTGGTAGCGGTTATGGATATGACATAGCGAGCCAATTCAACTTACCACTTGTTGAGCGTCGGGCAGGCTTAGTTCCCTTTATGTTTAGTGACGCTCTCAAACCAATTTGCGAACGTTTGTCCGGTTTAGCCTTAGAGACAACGGTCAGCTGTAATAACCATGAATTTACGGAAAACATTCTCTTTACCCACCGTGGTATTAGCGGTCCGGTCATTTTACAAATATCCAATTATTGGATGCCCGGCGATGAAATTTGCATTGACCTTTTACCAGCAATGAACGCCGCCGACTGGCTAATCAATAGCAAACGTCAATACAAAGGCTTACTACGGAACCTTCTCAACCAACACCTTGCTAAGTCGCTAGTGAGTGAGCTTGAAGCACTTTGGTGGCCGAACGCCAAGGAAAAACCATTAGCAGAATTTGCTGATAAACAGCTCTCCACTATTGGTGATCACTTGAATAATTGGCGATTAAAGCCCTCAGCGACGGAAGGGTATCGCACGGCTGAAGTCACTTTAGGCGGAGTGGATACGGACAGTATCAGCTCGAAAACCATGGCCACAAAAAGCTATCCTGGGCTTTATTTTATTGGTGAAGCCTTAGATGTTACTGGTCACTTAGGCGGCTACAACTTCCAATGGGCGTGGTCTTCTGGCTACACCGCGGGAATGTTTGTCTAGTCACGTTAATCAGCAAAAATCATTTAATCAGTTTTTAAGGGTCCCCCATGACAGATCGCGTCTATGTTTTAGCTCAGTTTAAACCTAAGGCTGGCAAAGAAGCCGAGTTATTTGAAGTACTTAAAGCACTTGAGCCTGATTCTTACCGCGAAGAAGGTTGTATTCAATACATGCTAACTCGACAGATTGAGCATCCCAGTGCAACCAATAATGAATACACCATTGTCTTTAATGAAATTTGGGAAGATGCAGAAGCGTGGTCGGCACACGGGCGTAGACAGCAAATTCAACATTTTTTTGAAACACAGGTAAAAGCAGAAACGGGGCTAGTCGCGGATGCTATCGTCACCGCGTACAGTGATGAAGGGCATAACTACGATGCGCCTATTTATCTATAGAGCTCGTTATGCGTAGAGCCCGGAGCTTAATAGCGCTCGGTGATGAATAGGGTTCAATGATGAAAAGAACCAAGGGCGGTAAAGCTGACTATAGCTATCGCCTTGCACCACCTGATATTAAGCGTCAGTACTGGCTATGCTACGGCCATAATAAGTTCTTCAGCACAGGTATCTTGAGGCTGATAAACCAATGACGCCATTGTACGATCCCGATAAGCAACAGACAGCAAATGCTCCAAATGGGAAAAATCACCTGATGTTTCAATTTCGATCTCACGGCGAATTTCACTTTTGAAACCTTGGCTTAGATGAAGCCGACGATAAAGCCGAGCACGCTCTGCCCCTGAAACATTAAAGCAATAGTCATGCTGTCGCTCAGCGGAAAGTTCCGCCATTGAGGCGGCTAACAAATTTAATAAGCCAGGGGTGCGAAAGCGCTCATCAACCACTAATCGTGTCCATTGTGCATAACGTGCACGCTGCTCTGTTAATTCAGGAAAGACATCACTTAACGGGAAATGATCATTTTCTAACGGCAGCAAATCCCCACCAGCAGAAGATTCATTTAAACGCGCACCGCCAATACACTGGTCACTTACAATCAACAGAAGTAAATAGCCAGAGAGGTCAAAATTGTCGATAGAGCCATCGAAGGTGGGAATATTCAGCTCACTACGAAAGCTAATTTCTCGTAAGGATAAATACTGATCAAGCCATTCAGGTTTACAAGAATGCTGAGTATTTTCGGCGTTTAGATAAAGGATCTCATACGGTCGGCAAAGCTGAACTCGGACTGTCACGCAAATTCCTTATTATTAGCTGCTAGTGATTGACAGATTCCCTAGAGCAAAAATAAAACCAACTTATTTAAGCCATTGAATAGTATAGAAATATATAATTTCCCACAACCGAAACAAGCAAACAAAGACCAGAAGATGTCGCTTTTTTAATACACTATTCAAAGCATAAAATAATCTTTATATATTTCAATAAGTTGCGATTCGCAAAAATGCGACACTAGGGCGATTCCACCCTGCTTTTGAATTGCTCTGCTTTTAAACCATGACGTTGCAGCAGTTTGTAGAAGTCTGTTCGGTTACGTTGAGCAAGCTTTGAAGCACGACTAACACTGCCTTCACTCAGGCGCATGACCTTAACGAGGTAGTCACGTTCAAATTGCTGTTTAGCATCCGAGTAGGAGGGTAAAAAACCGACTTCTTCGTCTAGCGCTTGTTGAACTAGGTTTGCAGCAATAACTTTGGCTTTTGAAAGCGCGATTGTTTGCTGCACCACATTCTCAAGCTGCCTAACGTTACCAGGCCAAGAAGCTCCAGACAGCAAGTCCATAGCCTCAGGCGAAAAACGTTTCTGCCCTAGCGGGTCGAATTTCGTCAAAAAATACTGCACTAACACCGGAATATCTTCACGACGCTCACCCAGATCTGGAAGCTTCAGATTAACGACGTTTAAACGATAAAACAGATCTTGGCGGAAACGCCCTTCTTTCATGTCATTGGTTAGATTTTGGTGAGTTGCGGAAATAACCCGGACATCCACAGCGTAGCTTTTGGTGCTGCCTACAGGTCTGACTTGACGCTCCTGCAACACTCGTAACAGCTTAACCTGCAGCGCCAATGGCATGTCGCCAATTTCATCAAGAAATAATGTGCCTTTATCCGCCGCACGAAAAAGGCCTTGGTGCTCGGATATCGCCCCTGTAAATGCGCCTTTTACGTGACCGAATAACTCTGATTCCAATAGCGCCTCAGGGAGCGCGCTACAGTTAATCGCAATAAAAGGCTCGGACTCTCTGCTGCTCGCTTTATGAATCGCGTTAGCCAACAGTTCTTTACCGCTACCACTACTGCCGGTAATCAACACGCTAACATCCGTGGTTGCCACCTGTTGCGCGGTGGAAAGAACACGCTCCATCAAGTCACTACGACTAAGGATATCTTCACGCCAACTGTCACCTTCTGCTTTATCTGAAGATTGTGTGTTCCCTAGTGCAGACGCGATTTGTTCCAATAGGAGGTTCTTATCAATAGGCTTAGTTAAAAAACTGAAAACGCCCCGTTGGGTGGCCGCAACAGCCTCAGCTATCGTGCCTTGTGCAGTCAGAATAATCACGGCTAACCCAGAGTAGAAATGCTGAATTTGCTCGAAAAGCTCAAGACCATCCATTTCATCCATACGTAAGTCACTGATGACCAGATCGACTTTATTGGATGCCAAGACTTGCAGTGCCTGCTCACCGGAGCTTGCCGTCAGGATTGTGTAACCTTCTGTTTCTAAACGGATTGATAACAACCTAATCAGGCTCGGATCATCATCCACCAATAGAATATGTTTCTGAGTAGCCAATGGAGTCCCTTATTTTTCAACAGGCAAAGGAGCATCACGCTTATGACTTATTGCGGTCTCCACAGCCTTTAATGCTTCAAGTTGTTGCTGCAGTTTATCCAGTGCTTGCTGGCTGTCTGCGAGCTCTTCCGTTAACCTTTTTTGCTCTGCATCATTCTGACTTATCGCTTGGATAAGTCGGCTGTTGCGTTCGTCTGCATTAATCATGCGCTGATTATGTTTTTGCAAAAATGTCACTAAGGTCTGCAATTCACTGGATAGCGGGTAAAAGGACAAAGAACGAAAGCTATCTCTTGCTCTAATCCAACCCAACCTGTCAGCCAACTGTTGATTAACCAAACCATAGCGATAAAGCTCAAAAGGCTGTTCAAGCGGTTTTTCAAAAGTCCGAAATGCTGCTTCTGCCTGCTCCTGATCAAACGCCATGACCGTTGCCATCTCGGTTATCCATCGCTCAGCCTCTTGCAGCCTTTGCGCTTCTTCAGTTTGCAAACGTTGCTGCTGTGTTTGGCAGCCCGCCAGAACCATCATGCATAATACGATCAATAAACCCTTAAACTTCATTTGTGGCCCAGTTGCAGTTCGAGTAAAAAGCACACTGCATAATTATTACGGTTAACTAACGTCAAACTTCCTTCATGAATTTCTGCACACTCTCGTGCTACAGCAAGACCAATGCCAGATCCTTTAATAGCACCTTTTCTGGTTTGCGATCCTTGATAGAAAGCCTCAAATATTTGTTCAGATTCTGCCTCAGAAATGGCATCACCTTGGTTTGCTATGGCAATGTAAAGTTTATTACTGTTGACGTGCGCTTGGATTGAGATTTCACCACCCTCAGGTGAGTAATTCACGGCGTTAGATACCATGTTATCTACTACGGTGGTCACTTTTGTCTTATCTAGCAACACCGCCATTGCAGGGTCAGAATCAACCTTAACCTGCAAGTTTTTACGCTCAATACTAATTTCATAACGACGTAGAATATCACTAAGGAACTGACTGACATTCACTGGTGTAAAATGCAGCTGCCGTTGCTGAAGCATTTGGTTATAGTCGAGTAAGTTCTCGATCAGTCGCTGAAGTTCGACACTGTTCTGTCTGATAATCGCGACAATTTCATGCTGCTTTGGTAGCAAAGTTCCCGCCACCTCTTCAGCCATTAAATCAGCACCTTCACGCAGACTAGCAAGAGGCGTTTTAAGCTCATGGGACATGTGCCGCAAGAACTGATGTTTCTGCGCGTCTATCTCGGCCAATTGAGTCCGAAGCCAATCAAGCTGCTGCCCGAGTCGTTGCATTTCATCAGGGCCAGTAATAGTAATCGCCTGTTCTAAATCACCGCCGCCTAGACGTTGAATTTCTCGTTCGAGCTGCCGGATGGGGCTACTAATGGAAAGGATAAAAAACCACGCAGCCACCAACGTAATAACGGCCAGAGCTGCTGTCATCACAATCATTAAAAAACGATTATCCGCCGCCTGTTCGACAGCTGCGGCAAGCTGCGCATCGACCAGCAAGCCACTATCTCGTTGAAAAGCTGCCAGTGACGCTTGGAGCAATAGAAACAAGTCGCTCACTTTGTCGGGGTCAGAGTGTGTGGGTTGGGCCAATACTTCAAGTTGCAAGCGGGCGACCACATCTTCAATAGCTAACAATTGAAATTTTAAGGCATTGGGCAACTGCAGTTTAAGCTCTTTGATTGTCGTCGCTAAGCGGTTGTATTCATCTTGAAATAGCTTTTTCAGATCCTCATCACGTAAGACGAGAAACTGTCCCGCACGGCGCTCTAGCTCCAACATGGTAATCTGTAACTGTTGGTTGACTCGCGTTAGAGAGACCTGCTTTTCGGTTTGCAGGGTACTTTGCGTTGCCTGCTCATCAAAACGATACCCCGTATAAGCAATAGCCAACACCAGCGGTAGCCAAACAACCAGAAAACCTAATATCGCGGTTTGGTATAACGACCGTGGGCGCCAACCTGTTTTGAATAACAAAGACACTTAACTCTCTCTTTTAAACAAGATAAATAGCATCTTGATCTAATAATGTTTGTAATAAATCTAAGACGTCTTCATCGGCTAAGTAGTCCGCAAAGACAGACAGTGGATATTCATTACCTTCAGCCAATAGCTGTACGACTGGCAGCAGCGCAATAGGTAAAGCCCAAGACTGACTGTTTACAAACAAATGAACATTGTCAGCGCTTTGCCAATAGGCGAACCGAGCACCTTCATTTCGACGAATACCATCGATCTCATCTAGCAGCTCTCGTAATACCAACGGCTCATCGTTAAAAAATTCATGCTCGGGGTACTTTGGTTGCGTCATCAATTGACCAAACCAAGTCGCTACTCGTTCTGGGTCATCAATAAATCGACGAAACAAACTTTGTACTCGCAATAAATCCGACTGCGTAATTTCACCGCTGTTCAACCGCAAGCTTAAATCGGCATCGGCATACCGGTCTTCTTGATTCAGACTGTCAGCAACGGTTGCTGCGAAATCGGCCAACATATCACCGGTCTGCGGGGCTCGATAACCAATCGAGTAAGTAACACAACCGTCGGTTTCCGCAACACCGTTATGGCCCACACAAGGGGGTAAATACAGCATGTCACCCGGCTCCAGTACCCATGATTGCTCAGGCTGCCAATCCGATAAAATACGTACCGGCTTACCTTCCTCAATATCACTGTGCTCACCATAGATACCGCCGACTTCCCAGCGACGCTGCCCTTCTACTTGCAGAAGGAATACATCGTAGTTGTCATAATGAGGCCCAACACCCCCACCTTTCGCTGCGTAACTGATCATTAAATCATCCATGCGCCAGCGCGGTATAAAACGGAACAACTCAAGAAAATCACTAGCATCAGGCACCCAGTGATCGACAGCCTGTACTAACAGAGTCCAGTCTTTTTCTGGCAGCCTCGCAAAGAAATCATCATCGAACGGCCCTTCTTCCAAACGCCATGAATCTGGCTGCTTATCATTATCAACACAAATAAAACGTGACTCGACCAGCTCTTCACAGGCCAAACCTGCCAGCTCATCCGCACTAATAGGAGGCTCGAAGTCAGTAAAAGCATTGCGAATCAATAACGGCTTTTTGTGCCAATAGTCAGCCATAAAGTCAGCGATGGATAGATCTCCTAGGTGACTCAGTGGTGGTTTCGTTGCCATGATTACTCCAGCTATTTGCACAGGCTTATATTTGCTACTGGTCTGTATGACTACAGACTGTATTTAGTCCGGTGAATTTGCGATTCAAGAGTTTATAAAAAAGAGCCCATTATATCGTCATGCCTTCTTGATAGTCTCTACGGCGATAGCTTCCTTAGCGACGCAATAGTTTTAACGCTACAAAATATGGCTTCCTGATTATTAAAATCAATTTAAATCTTATTGCGAATCGTTACTATTACATCTACAATGCCCGCATAATTTAACGATCCTGAATATGCCTTCAGAGTTACCATTATGTACATATGCATTTGTAAAGCAGTAACCAGTTCCCAGATCGAGCAAGAATTGATCGATGTGGAACAATGCTCTGTACAAAAAATCAATGAGCGATTAGGTTGTGGTAGTGATTGTGGCCGTTGTCGTTCAAGTATCAAGCAGATGGTTCAAGAAGCAAAAACTAAAGGCGAATTAGAATCATAAAGCCTAGTAACTCCTTGTTTTAAAAAAAATTTTATTTCCTTTCAAAATAAGCCTATCCTTACTATCTAACTTTTAGTGAGTGCATTTTTGCGCCCATAAATAACGTCGATAGGAGGAGCCTGATGAAACTGGACCCCAATACCTGTGGCACTTTAAACAAAGTCCTAACCAGTGAACTTACAGGTATCAATCAACATTTCTTACATGCTCGGATGCAAAAAAATTGGGGCTTTTCGGCGTTAAACGAAAAAGCCTACAAACGCTCTATCCGAGAAATGAAAGATGCCGACGAACTCATTGAACGCATCCTTTTCCTTGAAGGTCTCCCTAATCTTCAACAACTTGGAAGACTCTCCATCGGCGAAAGCCCTGAAGAATGCCTACAGTGCGATCTTGCATTTGAACAAGAAAAAATTCAGCTCATCCGCTCTGCGCTTCAACAGTGTGAAGAGAGCGGTGATTTCATTTCCAGAAGCTTATTAGAAGAGCTTCTTGAACACGCTGAAGAATACCTCGATTGGCTCGAAACTCAGCAATCGCTGATCAACAGCATTGGCATTGAAAAATACCTACAATCGCAGATTGAAGACTAAGGAGGATGACATGAAAGGTAACGCAAAAGTACTCGATATGCTGAACGAGCTACTCCAAGAGGAGTTAACAGCATCTGACCAATACTTCATTCATTCTCGCATGTATGAAGACTGGGGCTTCAGCAAGCTCTATGAACGCATCAAGCATGAAGCGGAAGAAGAAATGGATCACGCCAGCTTACTGATCGAACGAATTCTATTTCTCGAAGGCACTCCCCAAATGGGTCCTCGCCATGCCCTAAATATCGGCTCGACTGTGCCCGAAATGCTTCAAAGTGATCTAAACTATGAATATCAGGTCGCTGACAAACTACGTGTAGCCATTAAGCTTTGCGAAAGCGAAAATGATTACCAAACCCGTGAAGTGCTAGAAAAGCTGCTTTCAGACACCGAAGTTGACCACATGTACTGGTTAGAACAACAGCTACGTTTAGTTAAAACAATCGGTCTTGAAAACTACTTACAGTCACAAATGTAAGGCAGTTTTGAATTAATCAGCTATCCTCTGATCAACCTGCTGGGTAGCTGATTAAAATTCTTCACGTCATTGCTTGCCAGCTAAAAAGAAATTTTGTTACCGTGCACCACCTGTAGCAGAAAATCCGGCCCCCTTCGGAACCGCTGAATGCAAAAATGGCTGACTCAATGGAAAGCGCACCAACGGCGTAATTTGCTGTCCTACCGCTTGCTTGTCTATATTCTCGTCTGCAGTACCTTACTGACCATACTAAGTAGTGGTATCCAACTTTATTGGGACTATCGTAGTGACGTTAAAGACATTCAAAATGAGATAAACTCGATTGAAGTCGCTTACTTAGACTCGTTGTCCTCTAGCTTATGGAAGCTTGATCAAGAACAGATCGACATCCAAATGGATGGCATCATGAAGGTCACTGATATTGGCTATGCATCGATTACTGAAATAGTTGCGAACAAACCGGGGAGCATCAATGAACGGGGAATAAAGCGCGATGATTACCCGATCAGCAACAACTTTGACCTATACTACCAAGACAATCTCGTTGGCAAGCTACACATCTCTGCCACACTGGACCATGTCTATGAGAGACTCTTCAACCGTTTTCTAATTATTCTTGCCAGCCAAGCGATAAAAACGTTCCTTGTCTCCATATTTATTCTGCTGATCGTGCACTACTTAGTGGTTAAGCATTTAAATAAATTACGAAAATTCACAAGTCGATTAGACCTAAACAACTTAGATGAGCATCTGCATCTCAATAAATCTCGTACATCGGCAGAGCAAGGCGACGCCATTGATCAACTTGTCGATAGTATCAATGAAATGCGGGACAACATTAACAACCAACTGGCCGCTAAAAAAGCAGCGAAACGCGAGCTACAAGCACTCAACGAAGAACTCGAGCAACGCGTGCTTTATCGTACCGCGACACTCAAGCACACCAACGAGCGGCTAACCGAAGTATTAAATGAGCTTACAGAAACCAAAGACAAGCTCGTCGAAACCGAGAAAATGGCAGCCTTTGGCGAATTAGTTTCAACGGTTTCTCATGAGCTGAACACTCCCGTTAACAGCACTCTGGCAACGCTGGAAGAGCTTAAAAGCATTTGTGAAACCATCGGCACTCAACAACAAGCTGATCATCACCCAGAAATACAGTCACAACTTTCCAACGTCACTCAAAGCATTGAGCATGACCTACAAAAAACCGCCAAACTAATTACGACGTTCAAACAAGTCGCTATTGATCACAGTGCACAAACCGCACAACGGTTTAATTTACTCGACAACCTGAAAAACGCGATCTCGACGATGGATAGTGAGCTGCAAGAAGCCAATTGCCACGTGCAAATTGACTGTTCTGCAAAGCTTGAGCTGCTGAGCTATCCTGCAACGTTCACCCAGATTTACCAAAACTTAATTACCAATTCTTTACTGCATGGCTTTGAAGGCCGTACAGCTGATAATCGCATCAATATAGAAATCAGCCGCCTACAAGGGACCAT
The DNA here is from genome assembly GCA_048265065.1 of Motiliproteus sp. GTDB lineage: Bacteria > Pseudomonadota > Gammaproteobacteria > Pseudomonadales > Balneatricaceae > Motiliproteus. The sequence goes on from JBLXCH010000034.1 coordinate 14,375, forward strand.
TCAGATCAAATACCACGACAACGGGAAAGGGGTCCCTGAACAAATCAAGCACCGTATTTTTGCACCTTTTGTTACCGGCAAACCCGGCGAAGGTAGCGGGCTTGGAACCCACCTAATATACAACCTCGTCACCCAATTGCTGAATGGCGAAATTAGTGTTGAGAGTGAACGAGGCGAAGGTAGCCACTTCACTATTAAGATACCAACTAGCCAAGCGAGCAGCCTGTCAGAAAGCGATATGGATAGTGTTTGGTAGAATCGTGAGAAGCAAACTGAAGCAGGATCATTAAAAACGCAAAGATGATCACTCAGTTACGTAATAGGCTCAATATAGCTAATAAGCAGTTGAACACTAACGCGGCCACGGAATTCATTGAGATCCAGTTTATAAACTACGTTTGCTTTTGGCGCATTGTTAGGCCATCGGTTTAAATCCACATTAAATGCGATCCCATCCAACTCTTGCGAGCTATTGGGCAATGCAAGCACCAACTTCAGATGACGCTCACCAACGATTCGTTGTGACCGAATCTCAAACTCACCATCGAATTGTGGTTCAGGAAAATGCTGCCCCCAAGGCCCTGCATCCCGCAACATTTCAGCCATAGGCAACGTGACCTCCTCAGGCTGTAACTCTCCATCAGACTCAATGACTGCGTGAAGATCGTCCTCAGAAAGTTGACGTTTAGCTTCTGATTCAAAAGCTTTCGAAAACTCACTCAGGTGCTCTAGTTCAAGAGAAAGTCCTGCTGCCATCGCATGGCCACCAAACTTGGTCAAAATATGCGGATAACGGCTTGCTACCGCATCCAGCGCGTCACGGATATGTAAACCAGGAATTGATCGTGCGGAGCCTTTAAGCTGGCCGTTATCGGTTTTAGCAAAGGCAATGACAGGGCGATGTAAACGATCCTTAATCCGAGAAGCAAGAATACCGATCACCCCTTCATGCCAATCAGGCTCAAACAAGCAAATAGCCGCCGGTGGTTGATCCCCTAACTCCATCTGGTCCAGCAATTTAAGGGCTTCGTCCTGCATTGAACGCTCAATCGACTTACGGTCTTGATTCAGCTCATTAAGCTGATACGCATAAGCTTGCGCTTGGGACTCATCATCAGCTAATAAACACTCAATACCAATGGACATATCATCTAAGCGCCCTGCTGCATTCAAACGCGGGCCAATAATAAATCCCATGTCCATTGCACTAACTTTTCGATGGTCGCGACCCGCAACAGTCAGCAACGCTAAAATACCTGGCCGCGCCTTACCTGCTCTAATACGCCGTAAACCTTGCTCGACTAAAATTCGGTTATTGTGATCCAACGGTACGACATCGGCCACGGTTCCCAGCGCAACTAAGTCCAACAAAACGGCCAAGTTAGGCTCATTTAATTGCTGCGATGAAAACCAGCTGTGTTCTTTCAGGTGACGACGAAGGGCCAGCATGACATAAAAAATAACACCGACACCACACAGGCTTTTACTGGGAAACTCACAACCATTTTGGTTTGGGTTCACGATGGCATCAGCGTTAGGCGTGCTTTCCCCAGGCAGGTGGTGATCGGTCACGACCACATCAATCCCTGCTGCTTTTGCCGCAGCAACACCATCAATGCTTGAAATACCATTATCTACCGTGATGATCAGCGACGGCTGGTAGCCCTTAGCGACATCGACAATTTCTGGACTAAGACCATAGCCATACTCAAACCGATTAGGGACTAGATACTGAACGTCATTGACGCCCATCATTTTAAACGCCAACAAGGCCAACGCACTGCTCGTTGCCCCATCGCAATCAAAATCACCCACAATCAAAATTCGCTGTTTTTTCATCACATGGCGACTGATGACTGCAACAGCATCGTCAATACCTTTAAGGGCATGGTAAGGCGTGAGTACCGCTAGCGAACGCTCAAGCTCGGTTTCTGATTGCACACCTCTTGCGGCATAAATTCGATTAAGCAGAGGGTGTAATTGACTTTGAAACTCTACAGTTTTTCGGCGTTGTATCTGTGGGCTATTCATTATTGATGCGTGTAGTCTCTAATAAATCTTTTTCTGATGGGAACCAAGACGACGTTTTTCCGGTTAGCCAATAGACCGTGAGCCCTGTCCATTCACGGATGGCCATATTTAAACTCACCAAATTATCAGCCAGACCTATGTATAACGAATCAAACTTTACTGGAGTGGACCAATAATCAACAGGGTATGGAATAACGCTCACACCCTGTTTAGAAGAAATTCCTACCGCTCTGGGCAAATGGAATGCACTAGTCACTAACAGCCATGGCTTGTCGGTTTTCGCGATCCAGTGTTTTGAGTTCAGTACATTCTCGTAGGTATTTCGTGACTCACGCTCAAAAATAACCCGCTCACTTAATTCAATTTTAGCGAAGTACGCTTCAACAAAGTCAGCGCCTTTTTTACCTTGCTCCAGCGCTGAACCTGAACCACTAGAATACACAAACGGGAGTGTTGGATAGTGATGCAATAGCCGGTTCATCTCTAGAATCCGCTCACCCATTTCGTTTAACTCTAAACTGCCCCAAATTGAACTTCGCCCCAAATACTCCGCACCACCCAATACGATAACGCCACCTATCGCCGACTCTGCCGGGAGTTGCGGGCGCTCGAATCTTTTTTCAAGAGGACCAAACAGCCATGAAGTTAAAGGTAAGGTCGCAATCAGCCAAAGAACAAAGACAATCAGCGCAAGAAAACGGCTCGATTTCTTTTCAGGAGAACCTATAACAATAACCAGCGTTGTTAAGGTTAATAAGATCAATAACAGGGTATCTGGCTTCCCAAATACCCAGTAAAGTTTGGACAGAACAAAAAAGAGACTGTCCATAATGTGAGCTACCCTAGCGTGTCACTAATATAGCGCTGAACTCGACTGAGATCGTTATCCAGTACTTCACAGCGCTCTTCACGCTCGAATAAATCCGCAAGGTGATGCGGAAGTTCCGGCGCTTCGCAGTTAGCCTTAACCACGGCCTCTGGGAACTTCACCGGATGTGCTGTTGCTAAAGCCACCATCGGCACACTGGCGTCTCTGCGACACTTAATCGCAGCTTCAACACCAATAGCCGTATGTGGATCAAGCAGCTCCTCAGTACGGTCAAAGACTTCAGCAATCACTTCACAACAACGCGCATCATCCACCGCATAACTATCAAACAGCTCTCTTGCCTTGCTCAAGCGTTGAGGGTCAAGAGCAACCGTTTCAGTGCTCATTTTATCCATCAGCTCGCTAATCGCCTGACCGTCGCGATCATAAAGATCAAACAACAAACGCTCGAAGTTACTGGACACCATAATATCCATGCTTGGCGACAAAGTACGTTGCAGAGGCTGCTTAGAGTAATCATTCTGACTAATGCAGCGATGCAGTATGTCATTGGTATTTGTTGCGACAACTAACTGCTGAATCGGTAAACCCATACCTTTGGCAAGATACCCGGCGAAAATATCACCAAAGTTACCAGTCGGTACTGAGAACGCCAGTTCACGATTAGGGCCACCCAACGAAAGTGAGGCATGGAAGTAATAAACGATCTGAGCCATGATTCGTGCCCAGTTGATCGAGTTAACAGCGACCAAGCGTCGGCCATTTAGAAACGACTGATCAGCAAAGCTTTGCTTAACCATCTGCTGGCAATCATCAAAGTTACCTTTGACTGCAATGTTGTGGATATTTTCGCCAAAGATGGTGGTCATCTGCTTCCGTTGCACGTCTGAGACGCGCTCATGAGGGTGCAGAATAAAAATATCAACTTGATCACAACGTCGACAGCCTTCAATAGCGGCAGAGCCAGTATCACCAGAAGTGGCCCCCATGATAACCACACGCTCATTACGCTTTTTCAGAACGTAATCCAATAAACGACCGAGTAATTGCAGGGCAAAGTCTTTAAACGCCAGTGTTGGCCCTTGAAACAGCTCCATCACCCAAAGGTTAGTATCTAACTGTTTTAAGGGCGCAACAGCGTTGTGCGCAAAAACAGGGTTCTCACCAGTAACACCGTAAGTTTCATCAATTAAACGATGAAAATCAGCCTCGGGAATTGAATCGCCGACGAAAGGAGTAATCACTTTCTTTGCCAGTTCTGCATAAGACAAACCGGCCCATGAGGCGATTTCTTCTTTACTAAACTTCGGCAACTCTTCTGGCACATAAAGGCCACCGTCTGACGCTAAACCGGCAAGTAAGACTTCTTCAAAACTCAACGCGGGCGCTTGGCCCCGTGTAGAGATATAACGCATGGGAATCCCTTTAATTCGGATCTACTGGCATTAATAAAACTTAGTTAGCATCCAACTGTTCAACACGGATGCGAGTCACTTTTCCGCAAATATCATCAAGCTGCTCAATTTCAGCAAGCGCTGCATTCATGTATTTTTCCTGAATTTCATGAGTCAAGATGATAATCGGCACATAGTCACCACGTGTTCCTTTCTGCAATATTGAGTCAATACTGATACCTTGCTGAGAAAGAATACGAGTGATATCTGAAAGCACACCTGGATGATCGGCCGCTTGCATACGCAAATAATACCCTGTGGTGATTTCTTCCACTGGCATTACGGGTGTATCAACAATTTCAGAGGGTTGGAATGCTAACGACGGCACACGGTTCTCTTGACCAGCAGACAGGCTACGCGCAACGTCAACCAAGTCAGCGATGACTGCAGAAGCGGTTGGCTCACTGCCAGCCCCTGCGCCATAGTATAGTGTTGGACCGACCGCATCAGCCTGTACCAATACGGCATTCATCACACCATCAACATTCGCCAACAGACGTTTTTCAGGAATCAACGTCGGGTGCACGCGCAACTCAATACCTTGTTTAGTCCGTCGAGAAACCCCTAAGTGCTTAATTCGATAACCTAACTCTTCAGCATACGAAACATCTTCAGGCGAAATTTCACTAATACCTTCGGTGTACGCTCGTTCAAACTGCAAAGGAATACCAAATGCTAAAGAGGCCATGATGGTTAACTTATGGGCTGCATCAATACCTTCAACATCAAAAGTGGGATCTGCTTCAGCATAACCAAGCTCTTGGGCTTCTTTGAGAACATCCTCAAATGCGCGACCTTTTTCTTTCATCTCGGTCAAAATAAAGTTGCCGGTACCATTGATAATACCCGCCAGCCATTCAACTTTGTTGGCACTCAACCCTTCACGGATCGCCTTGATAATAGGAATACCACCGGCAACAGAAGCTTCAAACGCTACGCTAACATTGTGTTTTTCGGCAGCGGCAAAAATTTCGTTGCCATGAACGGCAATCAGCGCTTTGTTGGCCGTAACCACATGCTTGCCGTTTTCAATGGCCGTCATGACAACATCTTTAGCTAGCGTGTATCCACCGATCAACTCGACCACGACATCAACTTCAGGGTGGCGAGCCACTTCTAACGCATCGCGGCTAACAACCACTTCGCTGGTATCACACTCAGGATTGTCATGCAGCGTAGCAACATGCGATACACGAATTTCACGGCCTGCTCGGCGTTGTATTTCTTCCGCATTACGCTTCAGAACATTGAAAGTACCGCCACCGACAGTACCAAGACCACAGATTCCGACGTTTACTGGTTTTAAACCCATTATCAAACCTTTGACAGACAAAGTAAGCACCGCTTACAACAAGCGATCTTAAATTAAAAAATGGGCGACATTGTAACAAAGAAAGTGATCATGAGGTGAGCAGATAGCGAGTTTTTTCTTTATCTATTACGGAATAGTTGAAGCGCCCTTCCTTGCGATCAGAGGTGCTACATACAACA
>JBLXCH010000034.1:20279-28950 GCA_048265065.1 Motiliproteus sp.
GATAGCGAGTTTTTTCTTTATCTATTACGGAATAGTTGAAGCGCCCTTCCTTGCGATCAGAGGTGCTACATACAACACTCCGAAGCGATAACTGTAGAAGCGATAACTGTAGAAACGATGAATTGCAGAAGCGATGAATTACAGAAGCGATGAATTGATGTATATCAGCATAATTTTAGTTATCGCTATTCTCGTCTAATTTGTGGGAGCAAAATACAGAATAAGACGTCCAATCTTGCACATCGAGTCTATCCTCACTATTTAACGAAAGGATTTTGAGTGTCTGTTCCGGCCATAAACCCTAATACCAACATAGCCCACTGCCTATTGCTCGACACGCAGAGCGAACTCACTGAGCTATCGACAGACCTTCGTAAGATAGGTGGCTGGCAGCTCACTGTAACAACGAGTGCTGACCAGTTTATTCAGCTAATTACTCAGCAGAAATACGATATTGCGCTGATCGCAACAACGGATGCAATGAGTTGCAATCGCGCCTTTACTGCAACGGCAACCCAACAACCTGAATCTATTCGAGTGATTGTCGATCGCCAACGCCGACCAAACAGCCAGCTTAACCATCTCGCTGAATTAGCCCATTACTGGCTAGGCTCCACCGAGTCTATTGCTTCATTTACAGAAAAAACCACACGCATGGTTAAGCTCAGTCGCCTCGTGCATAAAACCAAAACCCGTGAATATGTAAACTCCCTAGGCAAACTTCCATCGCCGCCCAAAGTTTACCAAGAGCTGTCTACTGCATTAAGTTCAGAGCGCAGTAATGCAAAAGAAATTGGCAAAATCATCAGCGAAGACCCTGCGTTAGCCGTTAAAGTTCTTAAGGTCGTCAACTCTGCTTATTTCGGCCTAGGCCGACAAATCAGCAACATTCAAGAAGCGGTAACGTTACTGGGTGTACGAACGCTGCGTTCACTCTCCATCTCCGGCCAGCTCCTTAACCAATACCCTCAACATCGAAATTGGTCTTATTTTTCGTTTGAAGCAATGAACAAGCGCTCGGTTATTGTCGCTCGTTTAGCGCAGCACATTTGCCTCGATCTCAAACAAGACGCGACCGTTGCTGACCAAGCGTTTATTGGCGGCTTATTGCATGATTTAGGGATGTTGATTTTCGCGTCACAAGACAGTGACAGCTACCGAAAGATTATGGTCAAGTCGGCACAAACACAAACTCATGTTTGTATCGTCGAAAAAGAAATGCTTGGGATTTTTCATGGTGAGATTGCCGCTTACCTACTCACACAATGGAAACTTCCTCCCGCGGTTGCGGAAGCGGTCTTACTCCATCACACCCCGCAATTGGGCATTTCAAAAGAGCTATCCCCTCTCGCTGCGGTTCATATTGCTGATGCATTAATCCCAGAAATAACCACTGAAATTGGCGCATTAATCGGCAACCAGCTGCATGCCTCTTACGTGAAAGCATTACAGCTCGACGACCATATCGATAGTTGGAAAAAGCAAGCTCAGAAAATGTTTGATGAAGCCCAGCTATAACCTTTCCGGGCAGTAATTTTTTGCACGATAGTAGCCTACAAATGACTACCAGCGTGGAGATTGAGCCTCTTAAAAAGCGACACACAGCCCTTGCAAGCTTAGCTTTACCTCAGGTGAGGTGTGTCGTATAGCACGAAACTCTAATGAGTCTGGCGTTACACTAAACGTTGCTTTATCGACTCCTCCCATCACCGGGTTCGGTGTCTCCCGCGTCAACAGAACACGCTCAGCGTCAGCCGCAAGCTGATAAACCAAACCGTCAACAAATGCTTCGCCGGTTGCAACATCCCATGATAGGTCGTAACTGCAACGCTGTTCTGGACACTGACGCTGACTCGGCTCGATGAACGGCGCCTCATAGGTCACCTCAGTGTACGCACAGCGCAACTGAACCACATCGGCCAATGCACTGGTACTGCCAAGGACAGTAAAGCTTGTAAGGGCCGAAGCGATAACACCTGGAAAGATATTTCTCATTGCGAAAGACCTACTCTCTTCATCTTTTTCAACATTAAAAGATCTTCCCTCAGTCGCTCCTTAGGCGCAAGAAAAGAATACTGAGACATATCAAGGGATAACTCATGATAGGTATTTTAAAAAGAGCGAGGCTAGCTAGAACCTCAAGCTGTTAGGTTAACCTAGGCTAGTAGGTTAAAAGGCTAGTAGGTTAACAAGCTATTAATGCATAACATGCAGCTCTTCTGCTCTGACCTGCCAAAACACATTCACCGCCGCCTCAGGCACCGAACCATAGCCCCTAGCGCGGAGTAAATGGAATATTTTTGCCGGGGTATAGCTATCACCATGGCGCCAAAACGGGTTCCAAAACAAATACTTCCCATTAAGGTCAATATAGTTAACAAAGAAGCGATCAAAACTAACGCCCAGAGTGAGGCAGCGATCTACGAGATGTGTGAATTGTTGAAAACGGTCTTCATCCGCTACCAAAGGGTTGGCATATTCAACAGTAGATAAAAGTGGGTACTTTGGTGTGTGCATGCTCCCTCCATGGAACTGTCGCCGCTGGCTGTTCGGTAAAACGATCAGCCATAGCTATAAAACAATGATGCAACAAAATCGAGTCAGTCACTGATGATTGTAGACTAAACCACCTAACGGTAAAAAAGAACCTCTAAAGACTTCCTTTCCAACCTTGCATGCGACTAATCACTGAAGACACAGACCACGAGTACAGCCTGTGTCTTCTATTTTCTAACAAGTTATTACTAGAGTTTAGAACAAACCCACTAGAACAACCCAACCACCTGCCCATTAGCATCAATATCAATCACTTCTGCTGCTGGTTTCTTAGGTAGACCTGGCATCGTTAGAACATTCGCGGTTAAAACGACAACAAAACCGGCACCGGCAGCCAACTTCACATCCGACAAGTTGACAGTAAACCCTTGCGGACGGCCAATTAACGTAGGGTCACTGGACAAGCTGTACTGCGTTTTAGCCATACAAATCGGTAGATGACCATAACCCGCCTCTTCGATTTGCTGGAATTTCTTTTTCAGTTTAGCGTCACCGTCAATATCCGCAGCGCCGTAAACTTTTTGAGCAATAGTACGAACCTTGTCCCACAGCGGCATTTCGTCTTCATACAACATTGCCATTTCCTGCTGTTCGCCTTCTGCTAACTTGACGACTTCTTGCGCTAAGGCTTCAGCACCTGCACCACCCTCTGCCCAGTTATTACAAGTCACAACGTTAACTCCAAGGGAATCACATTGATCTTGAATGCACGCAATTTCAGCATCGGTGTCGGTGATGAAACGATTCAACGCGACAACGACAGGCAATTTAAATTGTTGAACGTTTTCAATGTGCTTACGCAAGTTTTCAATTCCAGCCAAAACCGCATCAACATTTTCCGCACCTAAGTCTGCTCGCGCTACGCCGCCATGGCATTTAAGAGCACGCACAGTCGCAACGATCACTACGGCATCAGGCTGAAGGTCAGCGTTACGGCACTTAATATCAACAAATTTTTCAGCACCCAAATCAGCGCCAAAACCTGCTTCTGTTACCGTATAGTCCGCTAACTTCATCCCTAATTTAGTTGCCATCACCGAGCTACAACCATGAGCAATATTAGCAAATGGCCCTCCATGAATCAGCGCTGGTGTGTGTTCTAGAGACTGCACTAAGTTTGGCTTAATCGCATCTTTCAATAGGACAGTCATGGCACCATGAACATTAAGATCACTAGCTAAAACTGGCTTACCATCGTAAGTGAAACCAATTTGAATTTGACCAATTTTCTCTTTCAGCTCTTGAATGCCGCCAGCCAAACAGAGGATTGCCATCACTTCAGAAGCTACCGTGATATCAAAACCCGACTCACGTGGAATAGAATGCGCTGTGCCGCCTAAACCGATATTTACGTTACGTAGGGCGCGGTCGTTCATATCAACAACACGCTTCCAAGAAATCTGACGCGGGTCGATGTTTAATTCGTTACCTTGATGCAGGTGATTGTCGATCGCTGCTGACAACAAGTTATGCGCCAAACCAATGGCATGAAAATCACCCGTAAAGTGAAGATTGATATCTTCCATAGGGATGACTTGCGAGTAACCACCACCGGCAGCGCCACCTTTCATACCAAAGCAAGGGCCTAGTGACGGTTCGCGTAAGCAAATAATCGATTTTTTACCAATCCGCTGAAGCGCATCAGCAAGACCAATTGTCGTCGTCGTTTTGCCTTCACCAGCAGGCGTTGGGTTAATCGCTGAAACAAGAATCAACTTACCTTCTTTCTTTCCGGCAAGACTGTTAACAAACTCCATGCTGATTTTTGCTTTATCGTGACCGTAAGGCTCGATATCAGCTAGCGGAATATCCAGTTGCTCAGCGATTTGTGCAATGGGTAGTTTTTTAGCATCACGAGCGATATCAATATCGCTTGGCACGGCTGGCTTGCTTGCGTCAGACATTACAAATAACCTCTTCCTTTGTGCTTTTTTCGAGCTAAGAACGACTTATTGCGCCGCTTCAGCAGATTCTAATGTTTGATTAATTAACGTGTTTATTGTCATTGGACCAACGCCACCTGGCACCGGTGTATAACAACTGCAACGATCCTTAATGCCCGCCAGTTCAATATCGCCAACGTTACCTGGGTGATAGCCTGCATCAACAACAACCGCGCCATCGGCGATCCACTCTGCCTTGATGAATTCCGGCTTACCCACAGCACCAACAATGATGTCAGCGCGGCGTACATGCTCTGCTAAGTCCTTGGTTCTTGAATGACAAATTGTCACTGTCGCATCGGCGTTCATTAGCATCATAGCCATAGGACGTCCCAAAATTGGACTACGGCCCACTACCACGGCGTTTTTACCCGCAAGTTCAATATTGTTATGTGCTAATAAACGCATAATGCCAGCCGGCGTTGCTGAGCCGTAGGCTTTTTCGCCCATCGCCATGCGACCAAAACCTAGCGTAGTCACACCATCTACGTCTTTTTCCAAGGCGATGCTATCAAAGCATGAGCGCTCGTCTATTTGCGCTGGTACAGGGTGCTGTAACAAAATACCTTTAACCGCAGCATCCTCATTCAACTGTTGAATAACGGCCAACAACTCTTCTGTGGTTGTAGACTCAGAAAGCTTAACCAGCTTTGACTCCATGCCAACTCGCTTACATGCGTTACTTTTCATTTGTACGTAAGTCGCTGATGCAGGATCTTCACCGACTAAAATCGTTGCCAGTACTGGCACTTGCCCGCCATTAGCGGCGATCAACGCTTGCACGCGACCTTTAAGTTGCTCTTCATTGGCCTTTGAAAAACCACTGCCATCAAGAATCTTTCCAGTCATAACGACTCCATTATCCAAAACTGAGGTACCTACGTAGGTAAGGCCGGCGATTATACATGGATTTATCAGGATATTGGATGCTTCAGCACACGGGCTTTTCAATTTTCGACAACGCATTAATCGTAGCTAACAATTCCTCTAACCGCTGATTTGATAGCTGTCTGTAGTCAAAATATGGCGTTTGAATGATCTTTTGCTGTGGATTAACAAGGAAACCATTGAGCGCCTTAGTACATAATGCGTTAGTAACGCATTGTTCTGCATATTGCTTACCCAAAACTAACTTCACAGTTTGACTATTTCCCAGTGGCGGCGCAGAGAATAACAACGCTAACTGATCTTCTCGACGAAACAATATCTGATCACGATAATCCTGCCAGCGAGCAGCCTCTTCTGGCCACAATGAAAATCCAATTTTGGCACAAATACTAAAAACCTTACGCCAGTGGTTCCCCGTCTGAGCAATAATATGCTCAACCTCCGCCCCTTTTGCTAAACGCAAAGACTGTAGTTCGTTGATAGAAGGATAATTAGGCCGGTTACCGATATAAATCCCTATGGCATGCTCAGTCGAGCCTAAACCGACTGGCTTTTGTTGATAGCGCTCATTTTTTTCATCAATAATCAATATTCCGTCACTCCTAGGCCTTTTACCTAACATCGACTCACTCTAAACTAAACTCATTTTGCATGATTTGCTTTAACGTTCGAAACCACACTAGGAACATCAATGAAGCATGTGCCCAGCAAAGCCGATGTACGGGACGAAATTGAACAACAGATTCAAGATTTCTTAGGTCGTGGCGGAGAAGTCAAAAAGGTGCGTACGGGAACCAGCGGTTTAAATGACGGAGAACCCCATCCGTCAATGGCATTCGACAGACCCAAACAAGACCGGACTCCCGTGCCCGAAGTCGTTGCCGCCATTGATGCACGCCGCACATCCAAAACTAACGATAAAAAAACCCCGACAAAAATCAAAAAGCGACCCAAGAAAAAGATTATTTATGATGATTTTGGTGAGCCGCTACGAGAAGTCTGGGTTGATGAATAATAAGGCCTCTGCTATCAATGATTAACATCCAAGTGCTTTTGACGGGTCATGAACTCATGACCGGCGATATTGTTGATTCGAATTCAGCAGAGATTGCCCAGCAACTCCTTCCTCTTGGCGCTCAGATTAGTCGAAAGATTACCGTTGGCGACCATATCGACACCTTAATCAACAACCTAGAACTAATGACAGCTGAGGCTGATATTATCATTCTTAACGGTGGCCTTGGCCCCACAGAAGACGATTTAACTGCACTAGCTTTATCTAAACTCATCAAAAGCCCTCTCGTCCAACACCAAGAGGCCCTAGACCATTTAGAAAACTGGTGTAACCGTCGCGGCCATGGCCTGAATGCCGCTAATTTAAAGCAAGCGCAGCTACCTGAAATTGCTCATGTTATCCCAAACAACAAAGGCTCCGCTGTAGGCATTTTCGTGCGGTATAACGAATGCGACATCTTCGCTACACCCGGCGTTCCTAGTGAGTTAAAAGCCATGCTCGATGCAGAAATAATTCCTCGTATTGAGCAGCAAATGGGCACAACGACTCGGCAATTAAGACAGCGCTATCAAGTTTTTGGTTTAGGTGAATCAACCTTGCAGCAATGGGTCAATGATGAGCTCCCTAATTGGCCAAGCGAGGTTGAATTAGGTTTTCGGGCAGGTGCGCCCATGCTTGAAGTAAAGCTTCAAACACCCTCTACTCAACAATCACTTCATGCGCAAAGTTGTAGCGCCATTGAGGCATTAATCAGTGACTATATAGTGGGCAAAGGAGGTGATTCTCTCGCCGCCTATTTGGTGGATCACCTAAAATCTCAAGGAAAAAAAATCACTACTGCGGAATCTTGTACCGGCGGACTAATCGCATCAATGCTGACACAGGTCGCCGGTGCGTCAGCGGTCTTTGAGGCGGGCTTTGTCACTTACGCAAATGGTATCAAAACCAAGATATTAAATGTCTCTAAAAATGACTTAGACACGCAGGGCGCTGTCAGTGAGACTGTTGTTCAACAAATGGCTTATGGCGCCCTTGCAGCTAGTGGTGCTGATTACGTCATTGCCGTTTCGGGCATCGCTGGCCCAGACGGCGGCACCGAAGCAAAACCGGTAGGTACAGTCTGGATTGCTTGGGGCACCGCTGATGAACTGCATACGGATTGCTTGTACTTCCCTCACAACCGTCAATTATTCCAAACAATGGTTGCAGGCACCGGTCTCGACCTTATCCGTCGGCAATTGCTTCAAATTGAATCGCCTCCGCGGTACTTATCTGATCGACGATTATCTTCCTACATGCAAGCTAACTAGAGGCAACAGAACCCACTATGCTCCCCAAAGAATTAGCTTCGCAAGCAGAGATTAAGCAAAAGGTCATCGATAGCATTCGCCTCAAGAGCGGCTTTATCTTAATTGAGGGAGAACCAGGTAGTGGTAAAACATTTATTAAAAGCCAGCTAATTAACGGCCTTCGCAATAAAGTACTCGTCGTAGATATTGCTTACAGCCGCTATAGTTTTGACGAATTTGTCACGACCCTAGCAGAAAAGCTAAAACTCAAATGTGACCTTGAGAATCCGCTCGAGTGTCTTCAAGCACTCACCCGTTTCTGTCAAATTCGCCTGCAAAATGGAACGCCATTAGCCGTTATAATCGATGACGCACAATACATGCCCAGCGAAACGTTTGAGGCACTTAAGCACGCTATTCAAGGCGACAACGGCAAACCTCTTGCGCTTTACGGAGTGCTAATCAGCGATGCGTCACTGAAGTCGTCTTTAGATCTGCAATTTATTACTGAAGGGTTGATCCACACGCATCTACTTATTTCGCGCCCTAGTGAAGCCGATATGCGGCACTTTTTCCAGCACCTAATTACAGCCAATAAAAAGAATCTAACATTATCCGAAGATGCCGAATTCAGTTTATTAATGAGCAGCGCCGGCAATCTACGGAAAGGAAAACTTCTGCTACAGCATGCCATTGAACAGTGCCTGTTAACCCAGCAAACCAACATCACTGAGGACATGATCGGGCAGCAGGCCTCAGGCGAGTCATCCATCCCTACGCTTGAACAAGACGACCAACAAACAGAAGCTACACCAAGCGCTATCCCTGACGCGCTTCAAGGTATTCTGACACGTTCCTTGCTCGATACGCCTGACAAGCCAGTGCTAAAGCAAAAGCGTAGTGACAGTGAGATACCATTATTTGCAAATGACTTAGCGAATAGCAGCGTTAGCCCGCTAGATTCGGTCAGCACCACAGCA
>JBLXCH010000035.1:0-10545 GCA_048265065.1 Motiliproteus sp.
TGTCGTTTTAGATATACCTAGTAAAGAAAGGTAACTACAGGAAGAGTAAGGGAAAATAAGAATGCATCCATGATCTCCTCCCAGAAAAACGAACTGGCTCATATTTCTAGGATGTCTGGCACAGTATCCCAGACGGTTAATCCATTAATTCTTTGATATTGCACGATTTACCTTATATTTCCAACAGCTTTTCGAGCCATGTTTTCTGACAAACCGAGCGATAAATTTCTGATCGCTTAAATACACTGATGCTGGCAATGCGTTTAATTTTTGGCAGCCGGTAAAGAATCGACTATCCTTAACTGGTGGTCCTGCTCTTGTTTAGTCCAAACGAGCAACCACATGAACGGCTGGATGATCGTATGACTATACCTCGCAGTCACATGGTATTAGTTCTGGCAGCTGTGTTTTTGGTAGGTTGTGCGGGATCTCCTTCCAAACCGCCATTAGCTTCTACAGCTCAGATTACTATACTCACGTCAGTAGATCCTATTGAGGGCAGCCCATCGTCTGACCAAGGCAGCTTTGCGCGTTCTACGCTATATTCTCTGCTTGTGGCTGAACTTGCTGGGCATCAAGGCTTACCAGAAGTCACTCTGCTCCATTACCTTCAAGAAGCGAAAAATACTGAAGACTTAGGCATTATTAAACGTGCGGTTAATATTGCTGACTATCTCGATGATGATTCCAGCTTGTTACAGGCCACTTTGCTTTGGGCGAAAGTAGCCCCTGATGACCCCGAACCTTTTAGTATTGCCTCGAACGTTCTTATTCGGCTAGAAAGGTTTGAAGAAGCCAAACCGTTTTTACGACGAACATTAGAATTTGGCGGGCTTGATGGTGTTGACGTAATTAATACCCTAGTCCGTCATGCTGGCACGATGCAGGCTACAGATCGACAAGCGTATCTAACTCTTTTCAACGAGCTGCTAGAAACCGCACCAGACAATGTTTATTACCTGTTTGTTAAAGCCTCGTTACTCACACACAATAAGCAATACGAAGCGGCCTTGGCAGCTAGCCAAAAAGCACTAATAAGTGACCCTAAGTATGTTCACGCGGTTATTTTAGTGGCGGAGTTACAGGACAAACTTGGGCATTTGGATGCAGCAGTCAGCCACTTAGAAGATTACCTCCCTGAGATAGAACGACGACGTTATCGCAATCACAAAGAGTTCCGTCTCCTTTACACGCGCTTATTGATGAAGAAGCGCCAATTTAAGCAAGCCGATAAACAAGCCGAAATAATCGCGTTAAAGAATCGACATGATGAAAACATCCTCTATTACCTTGGTGTATTGATGTTGGACTATGGCCGCCTTGAATCCAGTGAGCGTTATTTCAATTTATTACCAGACTTAACAGGCCTTACAGGAGAGCTACGTTATTATTTCGGACGTATTGCTCAACTTCGTGGGCATCGCCAGCAAGCTCTCGATTATTTCGCCACGGTGGACGATCCTCGTTACCTTGTCGCTAGTTTTAACGAGGTCAGTAATCTGCTTGACCAAGCCACAGATCACACACAACTTTCCTCAATATTTGTACAGGTTCGTGGCGAACACCCTAACTATGCGCCGCTGCTCTATGGCATCGAAAGCCACTGGCTAGTCAAGCATGCGCTTAGCGATTCTGCCTTAACTTTGCTGAACGAAGCGTTGGTTCATTACCCGGACGATGTTCGTTTATTACACAACCGAGCGATGCTATGGGAAAAACTTAACGATCCACTAAAAATGGAAATGGATTTACGCAAGTTGCTCAAAGTACATCCAAACAACCTCTCACCACTAGATACCTTGGGCTACCGTTTGACAGATCAACCTCAAAGCCACAATGAAGCGGCGGGGATTTTTCGTTCCGCGTTAGAGACTAGGCCGAACGACCCCGCGATTCTCGATAATATGGGTTGGGTGTTGCACAACTTAGGTGATTTAGAAGGCGCTCTTTATTACCTTAAAAAAGCTTACGACATCTATCCTGAACCAGAAATTGCTGCGCATTTAGGCACGGTTTATTGGAAATTGGGACAAACCCACCTTGCGTTAAAAATTTGGGATAAATCGCTAAAAGAGCACCCCAATCGTCATTTTTTAAACAAGTTTCTTGCTATCGCAGACGATAATTTCTAGATAAAAAGTGTAAGTGCTAACTGGTAGGCATCACGAACTCTGCCCCCTTATCCATGGTGTCTGGCCAGCGCTGCATGATCGATTTTTGCCGCGTGTAGAAACGAACACCTTCTTCGCCGTAAACATGCATGTCGCCAAACATACTCGACTTCCAGCCGCCAAAACCATGCCACGCCATGGGAACAGGAATAGGCACATTTATCCCGACCATTCCCACTTCCACTTGCCGTGAAAACTCACGAGCCACATGGCCGTCTGACGTAAAGCACGCAACGCCATTGCCCATTTCATGTTGATTGATTAAAGCCAGCGCATCAGCAAAATTAGCCACTCGTACACAAGACAATACCGGGCCAAATATTTCGTCACGATAGATAGTCATATCCGTGGTGACCTGATCAAACAATGTTGGGCCGACAAAAAAACCTTCCTCATAGCCGTCTACCTGGTAATCACGGCCATCGACCAACAAGCTAGCCCCTTCTGCTTCACCCTCACTAATCATTGCCTCTATGCGCTCTTTCGCCGCTTTAGAGACCACAGGGCCCATTTCCACATCATCCATACCGTTGCCGGTTTTTAGTTTTCCTATGCGTGTCAGCAGCCTTGGGATAACCTGTTCTGCTGCACTACCGACCAACACCGCAACAGAGATGGCCATGCAGCGCTCTCCCGCTGAGCCATATGCCGCCCCCATCAACGCATCAACCGCTTTATCCATATCTGCATCAGGCATCACCACTAAATGATTTTTCGCCCCGCCTAAGGCCTGCACACGCTTACCGTATTGAGCGCTCTGTTGATAAACATGTTTAGCAATCGGCGTTGAACCAACAAAGCTCAGCGCTTTAATCGTTGGATGTTGGATCAGTGCATTAACGACTTCTTTACCGCCCTGCAATACGCTAAACACGCCATCAGGCAGGCCTGATTGAGTTAACAGCTCCGCCATTAATAACGATGCACTAGGGTCACGTTCACTGGGCTTGAGGATAAAGGCATTACCGGTTGCCAGTGCCACAGGAAACATCCAACAAGGCACCATACAAGGGAAATTAAACGGTGTGACGCCTGCTACTACACCCAAAGGTTGGCGCAGGGTCCAGTTATCCATATTTGTCGACACCTGCTCGGTGTATCCCCCTTTGAGTAACTGCGGAACACCACAGGCAAATTCAACGATATCAATGCCCCGCTCGACTTCACCCAGGGCATCATCAAAAACTTTGCCATGCTCCGCCGTAATCATTGCGGCCAATTCTGACTTATGGGCATTCATTAACTGTAAGAATTGATTAAGCACCCGCGCCCGTCTTACAGGAGGAACAGCAGACCAACTTTTTGCGGCTTGATCCGCTGCTGCAATAACTTCATGAACGGTTTCTAATGGGGTCAAACCGACCTGCCGTGACACCTTTCCGGTCGCAGGGTTATACACGGCTTGGGTGGTCATGTTATGAGTGTCGCACCGCCGACCATTGATAAAATTGCCCACTGTTTGCTGGCAATCAAAAACCTTAGGGTGGGTCATATAAAAGCCTTTTATTATTATCTAAATAGAACATGTCATAACACTTACAGCACTCGCAAGCAGTACCGGCAAGTTTTTCGTAAGCTAACTTCTGGCTAACTAGCCCCAGTGCTACGCTCTTTAGCTCTTTAGCTCTTTAGCTCTTTAGCTCTTTTATTAAATCAACAAACTGATCCTTAGGCATCGGTTTACCTAAATAAAAACCTTGGGCGATATCGCATCCCTCACTTAACAACACATCAAGCTGCAACTTGTCTTCCACACCCTCAGCAACAACTTTTAAACGAAGTGTTTGCGATAAAGAGATAATCGCTTTAATAATGTCTCTATCATCACCATGAGTACAAAGATCACGAATAAAGGTACGATCTATTTTCAACTTATCCAGCGGCAATGTTTTGAGCACCGCCAGTGATGAATAGCCGGTACCAAAATCATCAATCGCAACACTCACCCCAATTTCACGTAAATCATTGAGTTCTTGCCGAGTGAAATCAGTATTGAACATCAACGCTGATTCAGTAATCTCTATTTCAAGCTGTTTAGGGTTACAACCAAAGCGCTCAATAGCTTCTTTAATGATGACAGCTACCGAGTGATGCTCCATTTGAGAATTAGAAATATTAATCGCTAGTGTTTCTTCATAACCCTCGAGCCGATGTAACTCAGCCAGAAACTCACAGGCTTGATTAATTATCCATGCTCCCAAGTCGTCCATACGACCAAGTTCTTCTAGCAAAGGAATAAAATCTCCGGGGGGGATATTACCTTTCACCGGATGGTTCCAACGTATCAGCGCCTCGGCACCACAAATTTCCCCAGTTTTCACATTAAACTGTGGCTGGTAATGCAAACTAAATTCATTGTTGTTGATTGCATCCGAAATGCTATTGGAATACTCGATTCGCAACTCAATGGCTTTTAATAGATCAGGATTAAACAGCCGGAACGAGTTCTTACCCATGCGCTTAGCCTCGTACATGGCCATATCGGCATTAGCCAGCAGCTCGGAACAAGTGCTGGCATCAAGAGGGAAAAGACTCACTCCTACGCTTGCACTGATTTGCTTAAGCGCGCCATCAAGATCGAAAGGCGCTTCAAATTGGTTCAATATCCTAGCCGCAATTAACTCTGCATCCTCCGTGCAATTAATACCTGGGCTGGCAATGAGAAATTCATCGCCGCCAATTCGCGCCACCATGTCTTCGCTACCTAGGTGGTTTTTCAACCTTTCAGCAATGATCGTTAGCAACAAGTCCCCGACATGATGCCCAATGGTGTCATTAATCTCTTTGAAGTTATCTAAGTCCAGATAAAATACGGCAAACTGAACATCAGTATTTTTTGAACGTGTAATGAGACCATCGATGAAGGTCTCGAAGTTGACTCGATTTGGCAGGCTGGTTAAATCATCGTGACGAGACTTAAACTCCAAACGTTGGTTTTGATCATGCAGCCGCTTAATAATCAGATTAGAGAAATTGGCAATTTCATCAAATTCTTTAAACTTGAAGCTATTATTGTCTACCTCTATTTCTTTAACCGCTGCATTTTTAATTGAGTCCTTAAACTCTTCAATACTCTTATTTAACCTTTTACCAAAAGCAAAAATAACTAAAGCTGCCGTAAGAATCGCAAAAAGCAATAACGAACCGACTTTAATACTTTTTTGGTACGTTTTTTCTCTTAATGTTTCGATGTTCTTTTTTATTATTTCATCAACATCATTAAGGGACACACCAGAACCGATATACAAACCCCACTCATCAACAGCTTTAACAAAGGCGACTTTTCTTATTTCTTCCCCATCACGCCTGAAACCATAATAAAGAAACCCGCCTTCCTTTTTTTCTTTTGCAACCTTGGCGCCCTCTCTGACAAAATACAGGCCATCGCTATCCTGCAAGTCCCAAATATTTTTGGAACCACCAAAATAACGCCATTCAGTTAGATAGACGTCACCTTTATAATCAGTGGCAAATAAATAACCTTCTGTTGTAGCGTCATGTTTCTCTTTACTAAATTCAATTAATACTGACTTCTTTAGATCTTGTTCAACTTCATCGTAGTTAATATTTCCATAGATTAATAAATTAAGATCATCATGATATCTATAATAAAAAGAAGAATATCCATCGTCTGAATAAAAATGACCTTCTTTTTTATTATCCATGATCAGCTGATAAAAGCTTTCTTTAATGGAATCAGAGAAGACAGAAGCATTAGTTAAATTTAAAAAATCCTCGCCATCAAAGTAAGCTACGTCCAATGGCTTTTTATGTTCATAATAGTAAATACGGTCGACGATGCTTTTATAGGTATCTAGCGGGTTGCTATATAAAGTTAACGTTTTTTCTTCACCGACAACCCGCGAGTTAAAAGTGGAATAAAGATCAAGGAGGTTATATGCATCATTTAACGCATTCACCACCTCTACTTCTATGCGCTCCTTAAACTTTTCTCTTTCACTAATTATTCGGTCTTCTGCATAGAGAACCCGAGACTTGATCGACTGTTCGGAGGAGTCGGTTAGCTTCTGTCTCGTTTGGTTTAATTCGGATTCAAAGTAACTTATTTCAGCTTTAATCCACAAATAAGCTGACAATGAACCTGCCCCGATAAAAACCAGCGTTAGCGGCAGTATGATTGCGGTGATGAGGCTAGGTTTTTGAAGGCGCATATAACAACTGTTTGATGAATACTTGAATACTAATTCTAGTAGAGATCGCTTCACTGCGCCTGTTGCTACATCATATTTTGATTATATTCCTCGCACTATGCGTGGCTAAAAACCTTCAAATAACGAATTAATTACCAACCTTTTAGTCATTAAACGTGCAGGGTTTCCCTTTAAACGGTAGAAAAGACTTTTTTAGGCTGCATAAACATCAGCAACAATGCGCAAACCAATGCTAATAAAGCACATAAGTACAGAATATTGCCCAGCGGCAAAGGTAAAAACTCGATGGCTGAGGTTAAGAACTGCCCGGTGAATACCGCCATTGCAAAAAATGACAAATTTCGACCCAAGTTTTGGCTGTTACTACTTTCTACCGTGGCGTGGTTAAGCAACGGAATGGATAAACCAAATCCAAGACCCGCAAAAGTGGATGCAACAATTAGCGATATAATAATCACAGGGGCAGCAACCAACGGAGCAAGTAAAGCACTACTAGCAAACACAGCATGTGCGACCGCGTAACTCAAAAAAGCCAAAACTAGCGTCATACGCTCTGAGACTCGTGCCACCACTTTGGGCATTAACATAGCCGAAAAAACTGCAACCAAAGAGATAAATGACAATAAATAGCCAATTTGCGATTCACTAAAGTCTAACGACGTCAGTAACTGAGGCAATGTAATAAACATACTAAAAAACAGCGCCATCGCTAACGTAGAACAAACAACAATTGAGCGGATAGACGCAACACCTACTGGCACAGCCTGTAGATTATTTTCATCGTTATCGATCACGGTTGCAGGGACAAAAAACCATACCAAAATGGCACACAAAAAACCTAATGCATAGAGTACAAAAGGCGCTTGCCAAGCTAACTCCGTTAACAACCCACCTGCGAATAGGAAAACCACACCACCCAGCTCAATCGCCATTCCTTGTTTCGCAATCATTCCCAACCTAGCCTTACCGGTGTACCACAGCGAGATCATCGCAGTGCCGGCTGCCATGGCTCCAGCTGCAAACCCACCTAATAGAATACGATCAATACCTACCCAAAATGCACCGTCTAAAAACACACCGCCCGCGCCAAGAACAAAATATCCCAATAAACTCAGTAACAAGGTACTTCTAGCGCTATAACGATCAATAAGGCGGCCAAAGAAAGGGGCAAAAATAATCGCTCCTAGTGCCGGTAATGTAATTAATAGCGTTGCGTATTCACTGACACCCAACGCTACCGAAATTGGATTTAAGCCTGGTGCCAGAGCAGCACCAACCATGATGGTTAGCGTTGCAACCAGTAATAGCGTGAACTCGCCAGTTCTGGATAACGACATGTCTGTTTCCTAAAAAGTTGAAAATAGACTGTACTGCCAGACCATTAATAGGTTAAATGATTTAATTACACAGCATTAATCCACTTTTGGCATATATATGAATTTCAAACACCTTACTACCTTTGTTGAGGTTGCCCGCTGCCGTAATTTTTCAACCGCCGCTTTACACCTACACACGGTGCAAAGTGCCATCAGCAGGCACATTAATTCATTAGAAGAGGACTTAGGTGTCACCTTACTTGAGCGCAATACGCGACACGTTGAGTTATCCAGCGCTGGTGTCGTTTTTTTAAAAAATGCACAGGCCATTTTGGCGCACTGCGAACAAGCAGCTTATGACGCTCAGCTCGTCGCCAACGGTAAACAAGGGTTATTGCGGATAGGCTACATGAGCTCTGCTTGCGCTCATTTTTTACCACAGCTGCTTCGTCAATTTACTCAACAAGAACCCAATATTGATGTCCAAATTAACGAAATGACCGCCGCTCAGCAGCTGCATGCTTTTAGTGAAGGAACCATAGATATTGGTTTTTCACGACCCATTGAAGGTGGTTATGATGGCCTCATTAAACGTCGACACCTGAGCAACGATCCTATTTGCGTTGTCGTTGCCGATACACACCCTTTAGCGACTTACACAGAAATCGATCTCGATGATTTAGCACCTTACGCGCTCACTTTATTCTCACGGGCTCACGCAGCAAGTCTCTTTGACGGTATTGTTAGCGCGTTTCATCAACAAGGCATACAACCTTTTGTACAAAGCGAACCGACAACGATGCAAGCCTTGTTAACGCAGGTGGCAAGCAGCCAAAGTGTGGCTATGGTGCCTAGTTGCGTTCGTAATCTGCAAACACAAAGCTGTCAGTTTATTCCATTAAAGCAATCGCTTTTTGTCGCGCTAGAAATGCACTGGCAAGCCAACCCTATAGCCACAGTACAAACCTGGCTTAACTGGTGTGAAAGCCATGAAAAGCTGATCAACGATATGACCTATCTGCAGTAAGACTCGCCTTCCATATATCGCAAAAAAGCATAGTTACCGAACAAAACCATCATTTAAAAGATCACAGAACACTCAATACACTAGACGCTCACTCTTTTGTATCGAGCTTATTATGAAAACAGACCATGAAAGAAAGCTGAGCAATAAGCTCATTTTTTTAATGGCTTGCGCAGTGGCTGCTACCGCTGCAAACCTTTACTACAATCAACCCATTCTTCCATTAATTGGCCAAGATTTTGGCCTTGATGTCAGCCAGCTTGGCGCTATTCCATCACTCAACCAACTTGGCTATGCCGCTGCAATTTTATTCATCTCTCCATTAGGTGATGTTATCGCACGCCGCCGCTTAATAGATCTACTATCATTATGTTTAGTACTGGGGTCTTTGCTGGCGGCTTTTTCCAGCAACATGATTCTACTAGGTCTTGCTTGTTTAGTTATCGGGGTAAGCGCCAATATCACTCAGCAGATACTGCCACTCGTTGCGAGTCTCGTATCAAGTGAACAAAAAGCGCGAAGCATTGCCACCATAATGACGGGACTCACTACCGGCATACTACTGTCACGAGTGGTAAGTGGTTTTGTTGGCGAGCACTACGGTTGGCGAGCGGTTTTTATCATGTCTGCAGTGTTAGCAGCATTGTTTGGTTGGGCCTTGCATGTTGCTCTACCTAACAAAAAACCAACATTAAAGCTGTCTTACGGGGCACTATTACTGAGTCTGTGGACTCTTTTTAAAGCACACCCGATCTTACGAAAGTCGATGTTTAGCGGACTGTTCTGGTTCGCGTCTTTCAACGCTTTATGGGCAACGTTAGCCATTCATGTCAGCGACGAGCCATTCAATTACAACACGCAGCAAGCAGGGCTGTTTGGCATTGTTGCATTAGCCGGCATTATTGGCGCCAAGCTTTCAGCTGTATGGGTCAATAAAATCGGTGCTCAGCGCACTATTAGCTCAGCAGTCCTTCTTATATTGCTAGGATTTACGATTTCCGCGATATGGGGCAATGAACTATGGGCTCTGATCATCGGCATAGTGCTTATCGATCTTGGTGTATTTAGCGCACAGGTGGCGAACCAAGTCCGTGTATTCTCTATTAACCCAACAGCGCAGAGCCGTATTAATGGTGTTTACATGCTAGGTTATTATTTAGGCGGTTCAATCGGTTCAATGAGTGGTGTAAAAGTCTACGCGCTTTTTGGCTGGTTAGGTGTGTGTTGGTTATCTGGCGCTCTACTGATTGCTAGTCTGATCATCAATCACTTGAAAAGCGATTAACAAATCGCGAATAATTGAGTCACTGCAGCTAAAGCGGCCTACTTATCGACGAGTCCAATACAAGCAATGACACCGGCCATTAACCAAGCAAAAAAATCCAAGCTTTCTTTCAACGTCCATGAGTATGCTCATGATGCCTCTTGCCAAGCGTATGGGCTTGAGGCTGCAGAGAAACTGGGCGTAGCTGAACAGCAAGTGTTTAAAACACTGGTCGTACTGCTTGCCAGTAATGAACTGGCCGTTGCCGTGGTACCTGTGGCCAACATGCTTAATTTTAAATCTATCGCTAAGGCAGCAGGCACGAAAAAAGCAGGTATGGCTGATGGCAATCTGGTTGAAAAGACCACCGGCTATGTACTCGGTGGTGTCAGTCCGTTAGGACAAAAGAAGCGTTTAAAAACCTATATCGACGCCTCAGCTAAAAATCACAAAACCATTTTTGTTAGCGCTGGGCGCCGAGGTTTAGAAATAGAACTAGCACCTGATGACTTGCTATCACTGACACAAGGTCGTTACATCGATCTTTGTCGCTAGCCAACTAACACCCTTATTACTTAGCGCTACCTCAACGCATACA
>JBLXCH010000035.1:10555-28550 GCA_048265065.1 Motiliproteus sp.
CTAATAACAGTCTTCTAATAACAGTTTTCTAATAACTGTCTTCTAATAACAGCCTTGATAAAGAGCCGATCAACATGAAAAATGTTAGCGTTCATGTACTTTCTCTACCCACGAAGCATGCTGAAAACGCCTATTTGTTGTTCCCTAAGCCTTTCGATGACTGGGTTGAAGAGTGCACAGCTGTTGAGCTGAAAAACCTGATAGCGGTTGAGGAAATTCAAGCGACTAATGCCAATCAAACGGCTTATTTAGCAAAAGCTGACGCCCTAAAAACTGACCCAGTGATTCGCTATACATTTTCTGAAAGCGCACAAAAAGCACCTGCCGATGGGTTTTGGAATATACAAGAAAACCGCTATACCACAGCCTCTGCCGATCTTGTTGAACTGGTGCGATCATTATTCAAAGAGCGACCTAACCCATCGCAAAGTCATCCACCAACGAGTTCTCATAAAAAACCTACTCATGCAAAGATCAGAGCGCTGATAGAACATGCTGCAGAAATTTTTAGCTACGGACATGAAGATCAACGGTTTAACGACGCCATGGACGAAGTGCCTAGTCTTTGTGGTACGACCAAAGGCTCTTGCGTCGATATTAATACCTATCTTATTGCTGCCGCGCGTAGCCTCAATATCCCTGTTCAATACATTGCCGGTTATTGGTTTCATCCCGAAAAGACTGAAACCGCCGACATGCACTGTTGGTTGGCTTTTCTGGCCGACGGCGAACCACTTTTCTGGGATCTAGCCCACCATTTAAAGTGGGGAGTTAACCCCCTAAACCCTGGCTTAAATCCAGCAGGTGGTCGGCGAGTACCCATGAGTTATGGACGGGGATTGGCATTCAAGACACCTCACGGCTCAGTCCAGATCAGTCATTTCTCAGAACCGGTTTGGGTATTACCTGAAGGTCAATTAGAAGAGGCAAAGGTACTCATTGGCCTTGAGGAATCGTAAATTGAACTCAGTATTGGTGATGACCTCTTTTAGCGCATGTTAACCCGCTATATTCGGTACTACCCTAGATAATATAAGCTAAAGTCTTTAGGGTAGTTAAGGATATTAATAAAGGAACAACACGCTATGTCTGCAACTGAACCCGAAACGACAGAGGAAGTGCCCCATCCCATTGATACTGATTTCGATACTGGACAAGATAATGTCACCCCGTTCGGGCTAGATATTCATAATCCAGTATTTTTTATTTCTAGTGTTTCGATTGTCGCATTTGTTCTCATCACTTTATTATTTCAAGAATCAGCAACCGCATTTTTTGGCTGGTTGCGCCCGTTTCTCACTTCGACTTTTGATTGGTTTTTCCTCAGCGCCGCCAATATTTTTGTGCTTTTCTGCCTGTACTTAATGCTTAGTCCTCTGGGACGTATTCGGCTGGGTGGTAACGAGGCAACGCCTGATTACTCCTACGCCGGTTGGCTAGCCATGCTATTCGCTGCTGGCATGGGTATTGGCTTGATGTTCTTTGGGGTATCAGAGCCGATGTCTCACTTTGCCTCATCAATGGGCGGCACCTCAGTAGAAAACGGCGCTCGTACTGACTGGGCTCCGCTTGGTGCTGCTGCAGGTAATATCGATGCGGCTAGGGACTTGGGAATGGCTGCCACGATATTCCATTGGGCGCTACACCCATGGGCGATCTATGCAGTTGTGGCTCTATCTCTAGCCTTTTTCACCTATAACCGTGGTCTTCCCCTAACCTTACGTTCAGCCTTCTACCCTATCCTTGGTGAACGCGTCTGGGGGTGGTGGGGGCACGCCATCGATACTTTAGCTGTTTTCGCTACCTTGTTCGGTTTAGCGACTTCACTCGGCTTCGGTACAGAGCAAGCACTTGCCGGTTTAAATTTCTTATTTGGCTGGTCTGATAGTAACGGTGCAAAAGTACTGTTAATTGCAGTCATCACCGGCTTGGCCCTTATCTCTGTTTTGCGCGGTCTTGATGGCGGCGTCAAAGTACTTTCGCAAATTAACATCGGACTAGCTGCGCTACTGCTGCTATTCATTGTTGCCGTTGGCCCAACAATGACCATTTTCGATACTATTTTTTCCGGCGGCTTAGCATATGCCAAAGAAATCATTCCTCTATCGATGCCCTTTGGTCGTGAAGACGAAAACTTCTCACAAGGTTGGACATCGTTCTATTGGGCGTGGTGGATTTCTTGGTCTCCTTTTGTCGGTATGTTTATCGCTCGCGTTTCACGAGGACGAACAGTCCGTGAGTTTGTTTTCTGCGTGATCATTATTCCAACACTGGTTTCTATCGTTTGGATGGGTGCTTTTGGCGGAACAGCTATTGCCGAAGTCGTTGCCAATGCTGCAGCACCAGTTAAGGATGCCGCACTTGAGCTAAAACTATTTGTGATGTTGGAGCCCCTGCCACTCACCACGATTACCTCAGTGTTGGGCATATTCCTCGTTTTAGTTTTCTTTGTAACTTCATCAGACTCCGGCTCTTTAGTGATTGATACCATTACCGCCGGTGGCAAAACCGATGCGCCTGTAGCGCAACGTGCTTTCTGGTGTGTTTTTGAAGGTGCAGTTGCAGCCACCCTACTTCTTGTCGGTGGCGCAGGAGCGCTTAACGCCTTACAAGCGATGGCTGTTTCCAGTGGTTTTCCTTTCACTATTGTATTGTTAGCGATGACCGTGAGTTTATTTATCGGCCTAAGGCAAACCTACAAAGAAGGTTAATGACTAACCCTTAGCCATCTAATTCAAAGCCCCGTTCATAGAGTAGTTCGGGGTTTTTTGATGCCTAATTATCACTGATCGCTACGCGAACAGATTGTGGCAATCTGGCTGTTTATTGCCTAGTGTTCACTGGTTGAAATCTCTATATGTTCGCCGAGATAAAGACCCACACAGACCTAACCCTCAGATACTCTAAAAAAACAAAGCATGTAGTGCATTTTTTATTTTTTGGTATAATTTCGGCCTCCATTAACGCACTAGATTTGCGATCTAGTTAGCTACCGGAATACAAAATGCCACATATCGTAGTTACTGCACTCTACAAATTCGTCACGCTTGATGATTTTGAAACCCTTCGTGAACCACTCTTGAAAGTCATGGAAAACAATAGCATCCGTGGCACCTTACTGCTCGCCAAAGAAGGTATTAACGGCACCGTAGCCGGTGAGCGAGAGTCGATGAACAACCTGCTCACATGGCTTAAAGCGATACCGCAATTCAGCGATCTAAGCTATAAAGAATCCTTCACTGACGAGCTGCCGTTCAAACGCTGTAAGGTGAAGTTAAAGAAAGAAATCGTCACCATGGGCGTTGAGGGTATCGACCCAAACCAAGTGGTGGGTACTTACGTTAAGCCTCAAGACTGGAATGCGTTAATCAGTGATCCTGATGTCACGCTGGTTGATACCCGTAACGATTACGAAGTCCAGATCGGTACGTTCAAAAATGCCATCAACCCGGTGACTGACTCATTCAGAGAGTTTCCAGAATACGTTGATCAACACCTTGATAAGACCAAGAACAAAAAAGTCGCGATGTTTTGTACAGGAGGTATACGCTGCGAGAAATCAACGGCTTACCTCAAAGAACAAGGCTTTGAAGAGGTTTACCATCTTGAAGGCGGGATTCTTAAATATTTGGAAGAGGTGCCAGAAGACGACTCGCTTTGGTTAGGTGACTGCTTTGTTTTTGACGAGCGTGTTTCTGTTAATCACCAGCTCGAAAAGGGGCATTACGACCAGTGCCATGCGTGCCGATTACCGATTACGGAAGAAGAAAAACAACACGAGCATTACATGAAGGGCGTTAGTTGTCATCGCTGTTACGACAAACAAAGCCCTGAGCAGAAAAAGCGTTTTGCTGAGCGTCAACGTCAGATCGATCTGGCTGCTTTACGCGGTCAGGAGCATATCGGTTTAGAAGCGAAAACTCAGTTAAAACATAACAAAGCGAAGAAGCTAAGCACGATCAAAGCTCAGCAGAAAACACAAAAAAGCTAACTCAACCAGTCAACAAAGCCACGGTTACTTGATAGCGGATAGCCGTGGCATTTTCTCACTGTAGAAACGCCCGCTAATCGTCGTTAGATTGTTCGCTAGCCTTGGCTTTACGCGCTTCTTCGAGTTTTTGCGCTTTGGTATGCACCAGTATTTTCACCCCGATAATCGCAAAAGCAAGCACGCCAAACGCTGAGAGAGTCCAAACAATATCCTGATCCACGGTTCACCTTTCAAGTCAGTTCAACACTCAGCGAAGTATACACAGTTTGCATTTTTTGCGCGTTTTCACATTACCCCCGCAGGCGGTGCCATGTATCTAATGCAGCCACTTTGTATGCTTCAGCAAAAGTTCTCTTATTAAAATTAGACGGAATGACTTGCAACAAACTGTTATTAAGAGAAACTAAAGCAGTTAAATTTTCGCTATTTAAGAGCAGAGACCTCTAGAGCAACTTACTCTAAAGAGAACGCTTTTAAGGTCAATAGCGGTTTCGTCACCAACAAGGAAGGCGCTACTTATCGCCTGCGCTCTCTAAGGATACTTTGTGCAAACACGCCCAATTGGATTAATCATTTTTATCTTGAGTAGTTTATTACTCAGTCAATCAGCCGTTGCCATTGAAGAAGCCAGTGTCACTGCTGACAACAGCGAAGCGCTCTGGTGGCTGGTGGGTTTTGTGACACTGGCGTTGGGCGTTTCTTTCCTGTGCTCGGTTGCAGAAACCGTGTTGTTGAGTGTCACCCCCGCCTATATTGCTCAGTTAAAGACAACACACCCTGCTCGCGCAGCATTATTGAAGCAATTACGCCAAGACAATATAGACCGCTCCTTGGCAGCGATATTAACCATGAACACCATTGCTCATACGGTCGGAGCAATAGAGGCAGGTGCCCAATCAGCAGTGGTATTTGGCAGTAGTTGGGTTGGCTTGTTTTCAGCAGTAATGACCTTAATGATTTTGTTTTTCTCGGAGATCATTCCTAAAACCTTGGGCGCCGTCCACTGGAGCAAATTAATCACGCCAACCTTGTGGTATATCCGCATACTTATTGTGCTGATGTACCCTCTGGTACATGCGTCTCAAGCTGTGACTCGCCTAATCACGCGCAACAACGAAATTTCTAGCTTCAGTCGTGAGGAATTTATCGCCATGGCTGGACTGGGTGCACAAAGTGGTGAAATTGATGAAACAGAGCTCGGTATCATCCATAGCGTCTTCCACTCCCGCTCGTTGCGAGTTGTAGATATTATGACTCCACGCTCAGTTATTGCAGCCCTGCCTGGAACCATGACGATCCAGCAAGCGATTGAAGCAACATCACCCTTACCGTTTTCACGAATTCTTATATACCAAGACAATCTGGACGATGTGGTTGGCTTCGTTTTAAAAAGCGACTTACTCAAGCACACCAGTGATGGGCAACAACAGCTACTGGTTCGTTCGTTACGGCGACCGGTAGAGTTTGTACCTGATTCAATGTCCCTGCCTAAGCTCTTTGAAGTGCAACTACAACAGCGCCAACACATCACATTGGTTGTTGACGAATATGGCAGCACCAAAGGGTTAGTGACCCTAGAAGACACAATAGAAACGATGCTTGGATTGGATATTGTCGATGAGTCTGACGACACCAATGATATGCGCCTTTGGGCGAGAAAGCGCTGGGAAGAAAGGGCGAAACAGCTAGGGGTAATTTT
This sequence comes from Motiliproteus sp., assembly GCA_048265065.1. Classification (GTDB taxonomy): domain Bacteria; phylum Pseudomonadota; class Gammaproteobacteria; order Pseudomonadales; family Balneatricaceae; genus Motiliproteus. The sequence goes on from JBLXCH010000035.1 coordinate 16,246, forward strand.
ACCTAATATTGAGGACTTGTCCGATACACAAACGACTCAAACAGGTACCGGAGTCGATATAGAAAACGACCCAAAAACCGATAATTAGCCCAAAATGCCCGAATATATAACCCATAAAAAAAGGCAGCCAAGCTGCCTTTTAATGACTAACCCTAAGATTAAACCGTAATAGCCGCCAAAATAGCATTTAATGTTTTACTTGGGCACATAACACTCTCTGCCAATGCAGCATCAGGATGATAGTAGCCGCCTAGCTCAGCAGCCCCACCTTGAATACCATTCAGCTCACTGACAATAGTTGATTCGTTATCAGTCAATGCATTAGCGATATCCGTAAACGCTGCCGCTAGTGCAGCATCTTCAGTTTGCGCTGCTAATTTCTGCGCCCAATACAAAGCGACGTAGAAATGGCTGCCACGAGTATCCAACTCCCCTACTTTACGTGAAGGAGACTTACCGGTTTGCAGCAATTCCCCCGTGGCTTCGTCTAAAGCTTTCGCCATGATTTTAGCTTTAGCATTACCCTGCTTAAGGCCTAGCTCTTCAAGAGAAACGGCTAGAGCTAAAAACTCACCGAGGGAATCCCAGCGCAAATGGTTTTCTTCTTGCAGCTGCTGCACATGTTTTGGTGCAGATCCGCCAGCGCCGGTTTCATACATGCCTCCGCCATTTAGCATTGGCACAATAGATAACATTTTTGCCGATGTCCCCAGTTCAATAATCGGGAACAAGTCAGTTAAGTAATCACGCAGTACGTTACCCGTCACAGAAATGGTATCAAGCCCTCGAACCGCACGTTCCATCGTAAATCGAATGGCATCGGTGTAAGACATAATGTGAATATCCAGATCTTGCGTATCATGGTCCTGCAAATAAGTTTCGACTTTTCTGATCAGTTCACGGTCATGGGCACGTTCAGAGTCCAACCAAAAGACAGCTGGGGTTTTCGACAAACGTGAACGAGTCACGCCTAACTTCACCCAATCACGCACAGAAATATCTTTGGTTTGACACGCGCGCCAAATATCTCCCGGCTGCACCTCATGCTGCATTAACACCTTTCCTGCAGCATCGACCACCCGCATGACACCAGCTTCTTCAATTTCATACGTTTTATCGTGAGAGCCGTACTCTTCGGCTTTTTTAGCCATCAAACCGACGTTAGGAACGGTCCCCATAGTGGTTGGATCAAACGCGCCGTTAATTTTACAAAAATTAATCGCTTCTTGATAAATACGAGCATAGGTACGATCAGGAATCACTGCTTTGGTGTCAATCGCACGACCATCCGGCCCCCACATACAGCCTGAATTGCGAATCATCGCAGGCATTGAAGCATCAACAATCACATCACTAGGGACATGTAAGTTCGTAATGCCACGGTCAGAATTAACCATCGCAATCTTAGGTCGTTTTGCAAAGCACGCTTCAATATCCTGTTCAACTTCCGCGCGTTGAGCATCTGGCAAGGTCCCTAGCTTCTCAAACAAACTACCTAACCCATTATTCGGGTTCACACCAATTTGGGTGAACAAAGCAGCGTGTTTTTCGAAAACTTCGTTGAAATAAACCATCACTGCATGACCAAAAATAATCGGGTCAGTAATTTTCATCATGGTCGCTTTCAGATGAATAGACCATAACAAATCATTTTCTCTCGCATCATCCATCGACGCAGCAAGAAAGGCGCGAAGACTGTCTGCACTCATGAAAACCGAATCAATGATTTCACCTGCGAGCAGCGATAACCTTTTCTTCTCAACAGCGGTGCCGCCGGTCGCTGGAACAAACTCAATCGTCACATTGGTTTCAGTATCAACAGTGATTGATTGTTCATGGCTGAAAAAATCACCGTCGCGCATACAGTCAACATGCGATGAGGATGCCTTGCTCCACTCGCCCATCGAGTGAGGAAACTTTCTGGCAAACGCTTTAACAGCACCAGGTGCACGTCGATCTGAATTACCTTCACGCAATACAGGATTTACCGCACTACCTAGCACTTTACCGTAACGGTCTCGAGTCTCTTGTTCTTCAGCATTTGCCGGACTATCAGGGAAATCAGGAATATCATAGCCTTGTTGCTGAAGTTCTGTGATACACGCTTTTAGCTGTGGGATTGAAGCACTGATATTTGGCAACTTGATAATGTTCGCATTACTGTCTTGCGTTAGCTCACCCAAAAAAGCCAAACCATCTTCAACCTGTTGATCCGCCGTCAGCTTGTCCGGAAATGTCGAAAGCACTCGGCTCGCTAATGAAATATCACTCAGCTCAACTGTAATACCAGCAGCATGGGTGAATGTACGGACGATCGGTAAGAAAGAATACGTTGCAAGCGAGGGGGCTTCGTCAGTCAGCGTGTAGTAGATAGTTTGAGATGTAGTGGTCACGGATTATTCCCTCATTAAAATATAAACGGTATGAATAGAATGAATACGACATTGATCATAAGTCAGGACACAAGGTACAGGCCACGAGTAACATAGCTAACACCTAACATTTTGGCTAGCCGCTATTTGGCTAACCCTTATGTGTTAATAACACTGAGGATAAACTACTCTATGCTAAAGGAATAATCATCTACTCGAAAATCAACACTATTTACTATGATGATTTGTTAAACTATCAGCGGCGGCTCTTCAGGGAGTAACTCCAGCGTGAAGTCGTTAACTATCCGCTCATAATTGAGATCAAAAGGACTCTTGCTCTCGGCTGGTAAACCGATAACCAGTATCATCTAAGCTGTTGGGTCATTTAATGAAAAAAATTCTAGTTGTGGAAGACTCTAAGTTTTTCGCTTCGATGATAGACGCAGAAATCAGAAAAACGCTGCCTTGGGGTGTGGTGCATGTCGAAGACCTTTTTCAGGCACAACGTGTACTTGACGATCCCGACCACGACATCGCCATCATGGTATTGGATTTAGGCTTACCCGGCAGTACGCGTAGAGAATCCTTAGATTTTTCCAAAAAAACGAGCCTACCAGTCATCGTTTACACCGGCACATTCAGCAACGAGTTAGGCACGCTCCTTCGTTCATACAACATTGTTGACTACATTCTTAAAGATAACCCCGGTAGTTTAAAATACCTTGTCGACATCATTCATCGTATTCTGAAAAATCAACATGAAAGAGTCCTCGTAGTTGACGATTCATCAACATCACGCTTAGCGATATCGAAATTATTAAATCATTTTCAATTAGAGACCGTTGAAGCAGAAAGCGGCAAACAAGCACTGCAAATTCTAAAAAAAGACAGAGGTATTCGATTAGTCATTACTGACTACAATATGCCGATGATGAATGGTTTTGAGCTTGCGAGCCGAATTCGCGTTCACCGCTCCATTCACGAGCTTGCTATCATTGGTGTTTCATCATTTACAGACACCAGTGTATCCACACGCTTCCTAAAATCAGGCGCTAATGATTTTATTAACAAGCCTTTTGTTCCCGAAGAGTTCTTTTGCCGAATATGTCAAAACCTGTCGCAACTCGATATGTACAGCACACTGGAAAATGCGGCGAATACAGACCCATTAACTCAGCTCTACAACCGTCGTTATTTTTATCATCAAGTCCAGCAGTTACTCACCGTCAAAGACGATAGCTCTGCGCATGCAATGGCATTATTGGATATCGATTTTTTCAAAAAGATTAACGACACCCACGGACATGCGGTCGGCGACGAAGTGCTCAAGCAAATCGCACAATTGCTGCAACAAGTGCTAGCCAATCAACACGACAGCGATGACTATGTTCTTGCCCGCTTCGGCGGAGAAGAGTTCTGTTTGTTCTTCGCACACATTCCAGAAGATCAGTGCCAAGCTTTTTTTGAGAAAATTCGCAAAACCATCGAAGATCATACGTTCCGTTGCAACCAGCAATCGATAAAAATCACCATGAGTATCGGTGTTTGTCTCGATACTGAAAAAGATATAGATACCATGCTTAACGCAGCCGACCAGTACCTCTACGGTGTTAAGCTAACAGGACGAAATCGAGTAGTGTCAGGTAATAATGCCCCTAGTTAAGGTTAAAATAGTCACCTTCCACTCATAGTAGATAAGAGCACTTGATCATGGATATTTGGATTGATGCAGACGCCTGCCCTGTCGTCATCAAAGAAATTCTCTTTCGCGCCGCTGATCGTACCAAGACCAACGTAACCTTAGTGGCTAACCAATACATCAATACGCCACCCTCACCTTATATTCGCAGCATACAAGTGAGCGCAGGGTTTGATGTTGCCGATAATGAGATCGTCAAGAAATCAAACCCAGGAGATCTGGTCATTACCAGCGACATTCCTTTAGCGGATGAAGTGATCACCAAAGGCGCCCTTGCCTTAAGCCCTCGTGGCGAGCTGTTTACCAAAGAGAACATTAAAGCGCGGCTTGGAATGAGAGATTTCTTAGAAACAATGCGCAGTAGCGGTGTACAAACCGGTGGACCTGCGGCGCTGAATCAGAACGACCGCAAGGAATTTGCTGCACAATTAGATAAATGGCTGGCTAAGAATAAATAAACGCGCATAAAAAAGGGCCGGATAACCGGCCCTCTTACCTTCTTAAGTCACTTATCCTCGAGCGGGCGCGTGCTCTGGATGCGTGTTTTCCACATGATGTTTATCATCAACATGCTTAATACCTAAGTTGGCAAAAAATGCCACGACTAGCAAACCGGCCATCGCGTACATCGTACTGTTATACAACCCTGAGGTCGGGTCCATAGTACCTGGAGGAGCAATTTCCATAAGTCGTGCAATGGTTACCGTCTTCGTCTCGATCAGCATTTGCAATTGGTTTATTCCTGCACCAAATGCCTGCTGAAACTGGGCTGGATCGACTTTATTCGCTAACGAATTAATGGCGTTCTCAACCGAGTTCTGACGTAGTTGGGTGATGGCAAAAGGTCCCAAAACGCCAGCAGTGCTCCATGCGGTCAATAAACGACCGTGAATACCACCAACATGCAAGGTACCAAAGACATCAGCTAAGTAAGCCGGGATTGTTGCAAAGCCACCACCGTACATGGTGAAGATCGTCATTGTTACACCGTAAAAGACCACTAACCACATGATGGAAGGCGAAACGCTTACCTGCGTCGCCACATAAGGGATCGACAGGTAAAGCAGCATCCCTAACAAGAAGAAGCAGTGGTAGGTGTTTTTACGGCCGATAAAGTCCGAAGCCGAAGCCCAGAAGAAACGCCCCACCATATTGAAGACACTAATCATCAACACATAAGTGGCGGCAAAACTCGCGTCGACAACGCCTGGTAAAGTTGATCCGAAAATCTCTGTCATCATGGTTTTTGCAACCCCGATAACCCCAATACCTGCGGTTACATTTAAGCAAAGCACCAACCACATACGGTAAAACTGTGGTGTTTTTAGTGCCTGATCAATATGTACATGGTTATCCGTAACCAATTTTTTCTTCTCACCTGCAGCATCTGCCTTTGGTTCCCAACCTGTGGGTTTCCAATCTTTAGCAGGCACTCTAAATGAGAACGCGGCAATCGTCATAACGATAAAATAGACGATACCTAGTGTAAAAAAGACCGAAGCAACGCCTGTTTCGCCGGTGCCTACAACATAAACACCTTCAGGCCCTGGGATTGGCATTTTGTTCATATCACTTACGGTCGCGATGACAACTTCCACTTTATCACCGGCAACTTCAGCGAAACGACGTCCTGCTTCGGTAACCAAGGAAACATCTGCTACTTTTCCCAAATACTGCGGGGCTTCATAGTAAAAAGAGAGCAACCAGGTTTTCAGCGGAGCACCGATCATAGCGCCACCACCAAAGCCCATAATTGCCATCCCTGTAGCCATTCCGCGTCGATCAGGGAACCAACGAATTAACGTACTGACTGGCGTTACATAGGCCAAACCTAAGCCGCAACCACCAATAGCACCATAGCCTAAATAGACCATCCATAACTGGCCGGTTTCAATACCTGTACCGCCAATTAAAAAACCACCGCCCCAGCAAATTGCTGCAAGGAACCCCACCATTCGCGGGCCCACTTCTTCTAGCCATTTACCGCCTAGCGCAGCAGCAAGTCCTAGAAAAACGATCGCCGTAGAGAAAATCCAAACAACAGAGCTTAATGCCCAGTCATCAGCCGCACTGGCAACAACCCCTAGCTGCTTGACTAACGGCGGGTTAAAGATACTCCACGCATAAACGGAGCCTATACATAAATGAATAGCTATTGCTGCGGGTGGTACCAACCAGCGATTAAAACCTTCGCTGGCAACGATCCTATCTTTGTGGAGAAACCCCAAAGATCCAGATGACTGTGACATGATGTCTTACTCCTCATTTTTTTCTAACAACAACGCGGCGCATCAAGGCCGATTTTTTTATTTGTCGGGAGTAATAGCAAAACGAAGACCAACCAATTGAAACTCATTGATTATCATAAGGTTGCGTTTATTTATGTTGAAAAACTCTAAAAAAACGGACTAGAGAGGGACAATAAGTCCAATACTCATGACAGCACGAGGACAATAAGTCCTTTACGGCCAAGAACTAAGAACTAAGAACTGAGAACTAAGAACTGAGAACTGAGAACTGAGAACTGAGAACTGATGATTAGTGGTTAATGGCTTTTAGAAGAATAAAAAAGCGAGCACCGTGACCAACACGCGAACGAACGCTAATTTCAGCTTGAAACCGCTGCAATATGGAATAACTCACCGAAAGGCCTAACCCGGTTCCACCTTGAGTTTGGCTATAGAAGGGATCAAAGATGCGCGCCAATATATCCTCTGCCATCCCCTTGCCAGTGTCTTTTACGATTAGCAGTACGCCATTATCACCCCAATTACAGGTTTTTAACGACAGACGACCACCTTCGGGCATGGCATTAATGGCGTTCATAATCAGGTTAATCAGTACTTGCTGAAGCTGCTGCTTATGGCCTTGCACCTCCCTGACCTGACCAAGATGCAAACGAAGCTGGACGTTATTTTTGTTTAAGTCATGCCGAACTAGAGGCTGAGTGTCCTTGATTAGCTGATTAATATTTAATGGATTTTCAGGTGTATGATGCAGTTCTGTACGTGAGTATTGCAGCAGGTTATTAATAATATTACGAATACGGTCAACTTGCTGAATGATCAGTTGAGCTTCAGGCTCCACTTGTTTCCCCGCCTCGCCAAGCTCTGTCATCATCAAGTCTAAGTAGCCAAGAATCACCGCTGTGGGGTTATTGATTTCATGAGCTATTCCCGCCGTTAATTCTCCAATCGCGGCAAGTTTACCCTTAACCACCAACTGCTCTCTGGTGCTTTGCAGTAACTGTATATGCTGTTGAAGGTCTTCAGTGCGGGCAACCACTTTTAGTTCTAACTGCTCCGCCGCCTGCTGAATGTGATCATGCTGCAACTCTAATTGATCCAGCATTTGGTTAAACTCTAATGCCAGCACATTAAGCTCACGAGCAGACTTCACGTCTTTCATTCTAAGACGCTCACCCATTCTGATGCGACCAATTACCGCCACCATGGCTTCAACGGGCCTAAATATACCTCTCGCGCTGATCACCGCCCAAACGCCTGTGGCTAAAAGGATTGCGGTAAAAAATAGGAGTAGCCAATACATCCACTGAGAGAAGGCTTCTTGATAGGGTTTTTCTGAAAAACCGCTATACAGCATGCCAATACGGTTATTATTCACGTCGGTGATAGGTTTATAGGCGGAGACGTACCAGTCACTAACAACAAAGGCGCGATCGAGCCATGTTTCACCATTCTCTAAGACTTTTTTCTTTACCTCCTCCGATACCCTTGTCCCGAGCGCACGACGATACGCATCCTGATGACCGGGAACGTTAGTGCTGATACGGACATCATCGAGAAACAACGTGACCGTTCCCAAACTGCCAGGTAAAAGCGACCCTTCGCCGTACACTGTCGCCTTAATTTGATCGACAAAGGTAATGTTGCCATTCATCAGGACACCACCAACGACTATCGCTTGGGTTTTCCGTTCATTATTCTGTAAGGGATAAGCCACCTCTAATACCATGCCTCGGTTTTCGACCTGACGTTGCGTCGGGCTCGCATGTTCCGTAGCAATCAATGGGATGTTTGCTCGCTCAACTAGCCATGGGGACAAACGCTGTAATTGTGCCGCGCTAAATACGCTCATGGCGCTCTGTGCTCGGCCTTCTCGCGCCTCTGCCAGCAATGCAGACGAAGGGTAACTGCATGTTTGCAGTTGCTGCCATTGGCACCCATCAGGGGTGAGTAAACGCACATAATCTAAGCCTGTTTCAATACGAAGCTGCTCTAGCTGATCGTCTAAACTAAGTTTATATGCGTTTGATTGAGAGGGTGTTATATCAAGTCGTTGACGGATATTTAAGGACTCAGCGTAGAGCGCTAACTGCAGCAAATACTTTTGGCGAGTATTGACCAATGTTTCTTCAGCGACAGAAAGATCCGAGTTCGCCTTCATCAGTAATTGACGAAAGTCGATGGCACTACTCCACCAATAAGCCATCGCCACTACGATGGGAATCACCAGGACCACAGGCAACAAAGCCAACAATAATAGTCGGTGACGGATCGTTTTGATCAATGGCAAGCTAGCCATTATAAGCGAAGCGTCGCTGCAAGGTTTTACTCGAGATGCCTAATTGCCGAGCCGCACTCGTTTTATTGCCTTCAAAAGCATCAAGCACTTTCTCCATGTGCGCAAATTCAACTTGCTCCAAGGTCCAATCAACAGGATAGCCTTGCTTTGTGACTGTAGGCCCAGCACTGGTGTCGAGCAATTGCGCCGGTAATGTATCAAGCAACATGCAGCGCTCAATAAGGTTACGTAACTCACGAACATTGCCAGGCCACGAATGATTTTGCATCGCATCATAGTCCTGATGACTTAACGGCAATAACCCCAGCCCCAATTCTTTAGCCAGACGTTCATTAAAATAGCTTGCTAACTGTGCAATATCTTCGGGTCGATGACGCAAGGGTGGAAGCTGTAGCGGTAACACATTCAACCGGTAATACAAATCTTCACGAAACTCGCCCGCCGCCACAGATGCTTGCAAAGACCGGTTACAGGCGGCGACGACCCGCACATTAACCGCAAAAGTTTGCTCAGATCCAACGGGACGAATTTTCCCTTCTTCCAACACTCGTAACAACTTAGCTTGCAAACTCATTGGCATTTCAGCGATTTCATCAAGGAACAGGGTTCCACCATCGGCATGACTGAACAGCCCTTGGCGTGAGTTTCCAGCGCCCGTATAAGCGCCTTTCACATGACCAAAAAGCTCTGATTCAATCAGTTCGGAAGAAATAGCACCACAGTTTAAAGGGACAAAATTCCCTCTTCGCTGACTGAGGTCATGGAGTGCAGAAGCGACTAGCTCTTTCCCTGTGCCCGTTTCACCCTCGATGAGTACCGCAGAAGGTAATGGCGCTACACGCTGAATTAACTGCGTAAGCTCATTAATCGCACGGCTAGTACCCACCATACGCACGGCCTTACTTGCACCAAAAAGGCGGCGGCGTAAAACAACATTTTCACGGGCTAAGCTAAGCTGCTGAAAGGCCCGCTGAACAGAGCCGAGCATTTGCTCCAGCCGGAAGGGTTTATGAATAAAGTCACACGCACCCAGCCTTAAGGAGTCAATGGCTCGGTCTAGCTCTGCGTAACCCGTCATTACAATTACCGCGCTAGGCGCTGCCTGATTTAAGGTTCCAAGCCACTCAATTCCTGACTGGCCCGGCATGCAAATATCGACAATCAGCAGATCGAAATGCTGCTGGTAACGAAGTATTTCTGCCTGTTCAGCTGACTCAGCAGCAACCACCACGGTGTACTCACGCTCAAGTGCTCGTGTTAAAAAATCACGAATCCCTGGCTCATCATCTACAATAAGAATGGAGTAAGCCTGTTTAGACGATAATCTTGACGATAGTTCTGACATTGGCAAAAACCATAAAGTACAGCAACAGTTAAGATTCTAGTACAGCAAAAGAGGACCGAGCACATCAGCACACCTTAATGCATGCCCATATATAGCCTTTGAACAACAGCTCAGCAGGCGCTTTTTGCTTGTAGTTTCCGTGAATTGCGATACCTTAACAAAAACAACAATAAAAAATGCCCTTGATGGAGAAAAAACCAAAGGGATTAAGGATAATAAATGATAGCGGTTACCTCAAACGCATGGGCTACGGCGATTCAAAGAGGCTTTACCCTCTCTTTACCAATCGTGATGTTTGCTGCCTTTTCTACCGCCCTTGGCCACCTTCCTCTTGCTTGGGCGCAAAACCACGCCATCAATACAATTCAAGCTTTCTTTGTAACCGCCGGCAGCGCAAGTTTCGGCATAATCTCAGTTTTCATCACCATCACTATTAGTTATTCACTCAGCCAACTTCGCCAACAAAACGGCAACAGTGATTTAAACCCGATTGTTACTCCACTGATCGCACTACTGTCTTTCATCGCTGTCATTTTACCTCCCGATGGAGCCCTTAAAAGCAGCCTACTAGGAATGCAATCAGTACTTCCCGCGGTGTTAACAGCGCTGATATCCACCGAGCTTTTCTATTATTTTTGTCGTAAGCCCTCTCTTGTTTTGTATAAGATTTACAATGAATCCGACTTTGTACTATCCGGACTATTAAGAGCGTTAATTCCCGCTGGGCTGACTATTTTCTGTTTCTTTGTTTTCCAACTATTTGCTGGTTTAGGTGGGCAACATGCGGCGGGATTTATCACTTTATCCATAGACCAACTTTTTGAGTCAATCGACTCCCCTATCGTACGGTTATTTTTATTCGTCTTGGTTAGCCAGATTTTATGGTTTTTTGGTATTCACGGGAACGCAGTGCTCTCTAGCGTAGAAAAGAATTACCTCGTTGCCGCAACAGAAGAAAACATTGCACGGGCAGGACAAGGGCTCCCACCCTTAGAAGAAGTTACCAAACCGCTACTTGATGTATTTGTTAATATTGGCGGCTCTGGAGCCATCTTAGGCCTCGCACTGGCGGTCATCATCGGTTGCCGTCATAGAAATCACGCTCACCTTGCAAAAATCAGCTTAATCCCTGCTATTTTTAACATCAGTGAAATACTGGTCTTTGCTTTACCGGTCGTGCTAAATCCCATCTTTTTAATTCCCTTCATAATTACCCCTATTGTTTTGGTGCTGACTTCATATGCGGCAATGAGCATTGGTTTTATAACACCAATTAGTGTGGCGATCCCTTGGACAACACCGCCGGTTATTGGAGGTTATCTTGCTAACGGCAACATCAACGGGGTGATTCTTCAGTGTTTCAATTTATTCGTGGCCATAGCGATTTACTCACCTTTTGTGCAACATTTTAAGCAAGAATTTAGTCGTGCGAGGCAACAAAGTTTTGAAAGTATTGTGCGCGAAATGGAAAAGCTCGAGTCTATTCATACGCCTCGCCTGACTCATCGCACTGATAAAATTGGCAGTTTAAGCCGCCAACTGAGTATTGAGCTTAACGACGACTTGCTGTCTGAGCGCCTGTACCTTCACTATCAGCCTCAATTGGATGCTAAAGGCCATGTAGTCGGTGTTGAAGCTCTCCTGAGGTGGAACCATCGAATTTTCAATAATATTCCGCCGATCATTGCAGTACAGATTGCCGAAGAATCTGATTTGATCTACCCGCTTGGGCAACGCATTTTTCATCTGGCTTGCCAACAATTAAAAACATGGCAAGACGACGACATTAACAACATCACTATGTCGATCAACCTGTCGCCGAAGCAACTCAATGACCCTCAACTGTTTACGAGTATCGAAAGGTCCTTAGAAATCACGGGGATTAAGGCTTCAGATATTGAGCTAGAAATCACGGAATCCATGGAATTAGGCCATGATGAGCTATCAGTATCAACGTTAGAACAATTGGCCAAAATGGGCTTCAAAATCGCCATGGATGATTTCAGTATGGGTTATTCATCTCTGCTTTATATGCGCCGAATTACCCTAAATACGATTAAATTGGATGGCAGTTTGACTCGCGATGCCATCAGAAGCCAAAGTGCGTGCGACATTATTTCAGCCGTTGCTACGCTCTGTCATAGCAAAGGGATAAAAATTGTTTCTGAATACGTGGAAACCCAAGAACAACGAGATTTACTTGGTTATTTAGGCAGCGACATGTTCCAAGGTTACCTCTATTCCAAGGCGATTAGTGGTGAAGCCTGCTTAGACTTTATTAAAGAAAACTCACTACAACACAAGCAACAAACCGAACTCAAACTAACACCATCAAGCTAACCCC
>JBLXCH010000036.1:0-28037 GCA_048265065.1 Motiliproteus sp.
CTGCTTTTTTCGTTCAGCAGTCGTTCCATCACCAGGCACTCGCATTGTTCTTATAGTCGGCCGGTCCATCGTCAACGACGCCGGCGGCGATTCCTGCCACGCACATGCATGCTCAGGCTTGATCTGCGTCAAGACTATCGCTTCGTTCGAGCATAGGAGATTCGACCAACGAACGACACCCCGTCGTTCGGTGACCGCACGGTTTTTGGCTGGTCCGCAAGACGGGCACCTGGAAAAGGCAGCCGCCACTGATCTGGACCGGACAACAGGCTTGCAAGCCGGGCGCTGGCGCATGGGCAGCATCCTGTATAATGCTGCCCCCATTTACCGCTCGTGTGCGCCTGCACCGACTCTCCAAGTTATCCGGCCCGATAGTGCAAAGTCCTCGTTCGAATCAGTCTGTTGCAAGTAGAAAGTTCTCCGTCGCACCCATGATGGATCGGATCGCTTTTCGCGGCCCGCCTGATTTTTAGAGGCCCACAGGACGAAGCAAGAAAATCCGTACCACTTTTGTACCCTCTAGCAAGCAGTCAGAAGGCGTGTTCCTGCGTGGATCGTTAGGACCAGCTTAGAAAAGGTCACAGAGAACTTGCGCGGCACCTACTCGAAAACCGGTGACCACAGTGAGATTAGTGGCGGTAGGTCAGTACCCTCCAACGCTGTCACTGCTTTTTCCAGCAATGCGAGCTGGGCAATCTGGCCAGGCTCTGGGTAATGCCTTAGCAGCGCCTTAGCCTGCGTGCGTATCATCACAGGTAAAGCGGGATCACTTTTGAGTTGCAAGAGAAACTGTCGAGTCTCAACTACCGCCTTTGTCCGCTCGCACGCCATTGTCATGTCGGTCTCCATTCAGCAGCCGCAATTACGCTAAGCAACGCGCCACTCCCCACAGCAGCACCTTAGCGACAACGCAGGGGACTCGTCGATTTGAAGCCCCCCCCCCCCCGGAAACTCAGGCATGCCCTACGACCAACTAGCACAAAGCGTTTCAGCTTGCGCAAGCACCAGTTGCGCTGCCTCTTCCTGCTGATCCGGCGGGTATTTGTATTTGCGCAGGATGCGCTTGACCATCAGCCGCAGCTTGGCGCGCACGCTGTCGCGGTTGCTCCAGTCCACCGTCACGTTCTGCCGTAGGCTAGCGGTCAGCTCGTGGGCGATCTTGGCGAGGATCTCGTCACCCAGTTCGCGTACTGAGGCCTCGTTGTTGGCTAGGGCATCGTAGAAGGCCAGCTCGTCGTCATTCAGTCCCAGTTGCTCGCCCCGCTTGCTGGCAGCGGCGAACTTCTTGGCCATCTCGATCAGCTCCTCAATGACTTGGGCGGTTTCGATGGAGCGGTTTTGGTAGCGCTTGATGACACTATCTAGCAGTTCGGAGAACTTCTTCTCCTGGGCCAGGTTGCTGGCGAACTTACTCTTGATCTCCCCCTCCAGCAGCCGCTCCAGCAGCTCCACCGCCAGGTTCCTTTCCGGCAGGTTGCGCACCTCGGCGAGGAATTCATCGTCGAGCAGGCCGATGTTGGGCTTCTCCAGACCCACCGCTTCGAACACATCCACCACCTCGCCGGAGACCACGGCATTGCCGATGATCTGGCGGATGGCCAATTCGCGCTCTTCGTCAGTCTTCTTCTTGGCGCTGATTTCGCGCTTGGTCAGCACCACCTTGATGGCCTGGAAAAACGCAACCTCCTCGCGTACCGCCTTGGCTTCATCCAAGGTGCAGCACAAAGTGAACGCCTTGCTCATGGCCAGGGCGTTGTCGGCAAAACGCTTCTTGCCATCCTCCAGGCCCAGCACGTGGTTGGCCGAGCCGGCCAGCAGCTTGTGGCCGCCGATCAGGTAGTCGCTGTAGTCGAAGCCATACAGCAGGCCGCGCAGCACATCCAGCTTCTCTTCCAGCACCGCGTAGGCTTCGTGGGCATCCACGGTGGGTTGCCCCCTACCGTTGCTGGCGGTGTATTCCTTGAGTGCCGCCTTGAGTTCGTTGGCGATGCCGATGTAATCCACCACCAGGCCGCCCTGCTTGTCCTTGAACACGCGGTTCACCCGGGCAATGGCCTGCATCAGGTTGTGGCCCTTCATGGGCTTGTCCACGTACAGGGTGTGCACGCAGGGCGCGTCGAAGCCGGTCAGCCACATGTCGCGCACGATGACCAGTTTGAGCGGGTCGGCCGGATCCTTGAAACGTTTCTCCAAGCGCTTCTTCACCTGGCTGGGATAGATATGCGGGCGCAGCAGCGCCTTGTCCGAGGCGCTCCCGGTCATGACGATCTTGATCGCGCCCTGCTCCGGGTCCTCGTGGTGCCACTCGGGGCGCAGTTCGACGATCGCGTCGTAGAGATGCACACAAATCTCACGGCTCATGGCCACAACCATTGCTTTGCCCGGCATCTGGCCCATCTCTACCAGGCCCAAATTTCGCTCTTCGAAGTGCGCCACCAGATCCGCAGCCACGCTCTTGATCCGCGGCTCGGCCCCCACCACCTTCTCCAGCGCCGCCCAGCGCGACTTCAGCCGCGCCTGCTGGTCCTCTTCCTCATCTTCCGCCAGCTCATCTACTTCATCATCGATATGCGCCAGTTCGCTGTCCTTGAGCGACAGCTTGGCCAAGCGCGACTCGTAGTAGATGGCCACCGTGGCGCCATCTTCCTTGGCCTGCTGCATGTCGTAGACGTGAATGTAGTCGCCGAACACCGCACGAGTATCACGGTCTTCGCTGGACACCGGCGTACCGGTAAAGGCCACGAAGGTAGCGTTGGGCAGAGCGTCGCGTAGATGCTGGGCATAACCCACCTGATATCGGGCACTGGCCTCCGCCACCTTAACGTCTTGTACCTTCAGCGAAGCACTGAAGCCGTATTGAGTGCGGTGCGCCTCGTCGGCTACCACCACGATATTCGAACGCGTGGACAAGACCGGGAAACTGTCTTCATCCTCGCCTGGCATGAACTTCTGGATAGTGGCGAACAAAATGCCGCCACTGGGCCGGTTGGCCAGCTTCTCGCGCAAGTCACCACGCGTCACCACCTGCACCGGCTGTTCGCGCAACAAATCCTGCGACAGCGAGAACACGCCGAACAGCTGGCCATCCAGGTCATTGCGGTCGGTGATCACCACGATGGTCGGGTTCTCCATCGCCGCCTCCTGCATCACCCGCGCGGCGAAACAGGTCATGGTGATGCTCTTGCCGGAGCCCTGGGTGTGCCAAACAACTCCGCCCTTGTGCGTGCCGCCCGGACGCGAGGCGCTGACCACCTGCTGAATGGCCGCGCGCACCGCATGGAACTGATGATAGCCAGCAATCTTCTTCACCAACTGGCCGTCGTCCTCGAACAGTACGAAATAGCGCAGATAATCCAACAGCATCGCCGGCTGCAGCACACCACGCGCCAGCGTCTCCAGCTCATTGAACTCGCCCAGCGGATCGACCATTACACCATCGATGGTGCGCCAACGCGCGAAGCGCTCTATGTCCGCCGACAGCGAGCCCATGCGGGCCTCACTGCCATCGCTGATTACCAGAATCTCGTTGTAGTGGAAAACGTCTGGAATCTGCTCCTTATACGTTTGAATCTGGTTGAAGGCCTTATTTAGATCAGCATGCACGTCAGCTGAGTTTTTCAGCTCCAGTAGCACCAACGGCAGGCCATTGACGAACAGGATGATATCCGGCCGGCGCGTATGTTTCGGCCCTTGGATGCTGAACTGGTTGATAGCCAGCCACTCGTTGGCTCGCGCATCGGCCCAGTCGATCAACCGCACGAAATCGCCACGGGTCTCGCCGTCCTTCTGGTATTGCACCGGCACGCCGCCGACCAGAAGGCGATGGAACAAGCGGTTGGCCGACAGCTGCACCGGCACGCCCAGCTCCAACACCTGGCGCAAGGCGTCCTCACGCGCCGCCAGCGGGACCTGCGGGTTGAGCCGGGCGATGGCCGTGCGCAGGCGCATGGTCAACAGCACATCGCGATAGCTCTCGCGCTCGGGATTACTGCCGTCGCAGGCGATATCCGGGCCATACAGATGCATGTATCCCAGTTCACTGAGCCAGCCGAGGGTTTCCTGCTCCAGCTGATCTTCAGTCATTGTTCAATCTCATCCTTGCGCCCTTAACAGTTCCCCAAACTCAGATGCCTGAAGCTCAGATGCCCCCTGCAGCATGTCCCGCGCCAACGCGCGTCGCTTCTGTAGCAGCTCATCCAGCGTCGCCTCAAATGTAGGTATCCTCGCATCACGCACAGTCGGGTAATAGACGTACACGTCCTTCTCCTGACCAATCCGGTAAGCGCGATCGGTGGCCTGATCCTCTTTGGCCGGATTCCAGCAGCGAGTGAAATGGATAACGTGGTTGGCTGCCTGCACGTTCACACCAAATCCAACCGCAACAGTGGAGAGGATGATCACCGAAAAGCCAGGCTGCTCTTGAAAATGGTCGATAAGTCGCTGCCGGCTCTGTGCACTCTGACTGCTGGTGCTGGTATCGCCGTTGATCACCGTGGGTTTGAAGCCGAAGCGTTCCTGAATCGCATGTTGCAATTCACGTTGGACGTCCCGCAACTCGGTGAAAAGGATGACCTTATCGCCGCTTCCCAAACGCGCAATATTATCCAGTGTGCTTAAAAGCCATTGCAGCTTCGGCGAGTGTTCCCTCAAGCGTGGATCAGGCTGCACGCTGAATGGGTGCGCGCACACCAACTTGAGCTTGTGCAGCAAACCGAGCATGCCGCTCTCTCGCTGCTCCAATTGTTCCTGCATCTGCTGCTTCTGTGTGTATTGAGCAACTTCGGACAAATAGAGGTTGCGCTGCAAGCTATGCATCTGCAGCTTACGACACTCCTGGTCCTCGATCTTGGCAGGTAGATCCTTCGCTACATCCTGCTTGGTACGCCGCAATGTTTGGGGTTCGATAAGCCCACGCAAGCGCTCAAGCGCTGCTGTATCGCGCTCCAAGCCTGCTTCAATGGGGCGTTGATACTCCCGCCCGAACTGATTCAGCCCCCCTAGGAAGCCCGGCTGAATAAAGTCGAACAGACACCACAGGTCGATCAGCGTGTTCTCCACAGGCGTCCCCGTGCAGGCGATACGGAATCGAGAAGGGATTGCTTTCGCCGCTTGCGTGATCAGCGCCGCCGGGTTCTTGATCTTCTGCGCCTCGTCGCAGATCACGATCGCCCACTGCTGCCGCGCCAAGGAGAGTTCCTGATCACGCAAGGTCTCATAGGTGGTCAGCACGATGCGAGCATCGCCCATCCACCCCGGCCGCAGAAGGTTTTTTATCCCCTTGGCCCGCAGATCCTCCGGAATCTCGTCCCTCTTGAACTTAACAGCGCTGAGCGCGCCGCCATAAAGCTTCAGTACCGGCAATGCATCCGCATAGAAGAAGCGCTGCAGCTCACGCTCCCAGTTATCCAGCAGGGAAACGGGGGCAACAATCAGGACCGGTTTACCCTGAGGATTCTGCTCCAAATACCAAACGACGAAGGTCAGCAGCTGGATGGTCTTACCCAAGCCCATGTCATCGGCAAGCAAGCAACCCGCGACATGATCCGGTGATAAGCCAAACAGGTGCTGCATCCATGCCACACCTTTCATTTGATGATCGCGCAGCTGCACTTCGGGGCGAAGCAGCTCTGGAATATCCGCATTGGCATGCCGCCCCGCCAACAGAGCCGCCTCCCGGCGCTGGGCATAGGTCGCTTCCTCAATGTTGTGCTCGATATGCAGCACCGCACGACCAGCTACGGGCTCAGTCACAACAGGTGATTTAGGCTCGACCGGATTAAGCTTCTTCGACCAGGCCTCATAAAGCTGCTCCGCGACCTGGAAAGGTAGCGGGGTTTCAGTACCCGGTAGACATACTTGTTCATCACCCGCCACACGCGCCTGGTCGATGCGGTGCTCAAACTCTTCAAAATCTTCACGGCTAGCAGGATCCCACTGACTGAGCAGATCGCCATCCACCCCTAGCTCTTTCACATCGACCGGCAACCAGTTTTCCGTTGCCTCTTTCACCAAAAATGGAGATGTAATGCGCTCCGCCTCACCGATACCGACAACGCGATCACCATACGAGGCCAAATCCAGCACCTCCTCAAACGTCTGCCCGGCCTCCTGGCGCTGCCAGTGGCGCAAAAGCTCATTGACCCCTGCCAACTGCGCGAGATCGAAGTCGCTCAGCTCCAGCTCATAGCCCTGCCAGAATCCCGCGGGCATACCAGCCGCTAACTTCACTTGCAGCTCATTCACGAATGGCGCGAACTCATGGGCAAAATCGAAGCGCAGCTCAACTTCAGGTAGCGGCTTGGCCGAGATAGGTTCAAGGAACAGACCAATCGACCGAATATGCTTGCCGTCCTCACCTAGACAAGGTTCCAGGCGAAAACGATGGAAGTAGATGCCCGCATCGGCCAGCTGCTCCTCATATTCGTCCGCATCAACAACCTTCTCGGCTGCATCCCCGATCACGCTGTAGGGGTTGCGCACCAGTGACAGCGCTTCATCACCGGCCACACGCCGACCCGGTAATGAGCGTACAGACTCAAGCACCGCTTTTACATCCGGCTCAATGAGTACGTGCGTCACCGATCCATCGGCGCCCGGCACCCGGTACTTATCCTGCACCTGCTTGTAACCATCGAAACTGGCCAGCCAATTGTCAGGCTGCCCGTCAAACGCGACATCTAACTCGATAATCGGCGTACCGGATACTACGGCCTTGCGTGGTCTCAGCTTCAAGTGCTCAGGCCTAACCACCACGGTCTTGTCGAGAAATCCGTCCAATACCGCACCAGCACGTTTGGCCAACTTACGGATATTGGCCCAGCCGATTTGGTTGGTGACCTCTCCCGGAACCTGCTGCTGAGCGGCATGCAAATCCCGAATGGCCTTTAACAGCTCCCAGACAGCTCGCGGCAACAACTCAGTGGTTGCAGCATGGCGCGCCATGGCGCCAACACGCTCGAAAGTAACCGGGCTGCCCGTCTCCGAATTGCGCCAGGACTGGACAAACACCTTGAAATCCGGATCCGACAATCCGCCGGTACTGGCCAACTGCGGTTGCAGCTTGGCAATCGCGGGCAAGCCAAGCAAAGGAAGGCTGCTAGCGTGCTCCGGATCATCCAAGAGCTGATAGATTGACTCCCAAGGCAACAGCCAGCGATCACTCAGCTGGCTGGCATAGTCTTCTTCGAAGAGCTGGTCCAGGTAGGCAGCAACGGGCCAGCTTGTATCGTCATCGGCCAGACTCAAGGCATAACAAATACCTTGTTCCTCAATCTGGTAAGCACCAGACGCTGCCCCCTTGGCAGACTGAGAACGGTCCTTCCCGGAAAAAAATCGGCCGAGCATCAAAGCCTCCAGAACATGAGTGCATTGTTTTTCACAGCCTTGAAGCCGAGGCGCAGCAGCGCTGTTTTGGCAGCTGCATCATCCCTGGCAAGCAAAACCTGGTAGACCCCACTTTTCGAGCGATGGTCGAAGGTCTTATAGGGCACACTGCCCAACATTGACCTAACCTGCACGTCCAGCGAATCACCCGTGCCAGGTGCAGACGCAGCCGTATGAACAGCGGGTTTGTCACCGGAAAGGCGGGGTTGCGTAAATGACGCTGGATGCTGTGCGACGATTCCCAGCGTCCGGAGTTCATCATCAAACTTCTCCAGCCACCCTTCGACTACGCTGGGTCGCCGCGGAGCTGGAGAGTGGGACATACGCTTCAGTGCCCGTCCTTGCTGCTTCAGCTCAGTTGCCAGCCCCAGCACCGGTTTATCAGGATTGAATGGAGCGGCATCGGCACGATAGACGTAGCAAGCATTGCCGGTACCTGAGAACTCCACAAAGAAGTAATTGCCGATCTGCATCACCACGGCATTGTTGTGACTAGGCCCTCCCGAGAGCTGACTTAAGCGGCCTTTGTTCTTCTCACGAAAAGCCACGAAATCACTACCCCGGTCATGCCACGCATCGCCTCCCATCACAATCCGCGTGTAGCTCATCTGGTTGGCAAAGCGTAGCCAGTAAAACAGGCGCGACTGGTCAACCTCTGCCTCGCCCTTGAGCAAGGTGAAGAAGTGCTCCAGATCCTCCTTGGCAAACCAGGCAACCACCATCGCGCAAACAGGTTGCTCCACATACTGCAACCATGCGTTCTGCTTGGAACGCATCTGTGGGCTGCCCCAGTGCTCCAACGCAGCCTGCTTGAGTAGCGAGGACGACTGCTCGCGATACCGCGAAAGGTGATAACGAGTCAGGCAGGCACTTAGCACCTGATTGAGATAGCGCGTATTCAGCTGCCCCAGAGCTACCAACTCCGGTAGGCGCTTCAGGAAGGTTTCGTCATCCAGCAGGAAAATGCGCGAAAGCAGAACCGCAAAAATCCGCTGCCACAACCAACTACCATCCGGCACCTGGGCAATGGCCTGTAGTGAGGAAAGATCACGCGCCCTGCCCTCGAATATCTCCTCTGCCAGACGGGTTCCAGCCTGAGCGCCGAACAGTTCGCGATGCTCGGCAACAATGCGCATCCACTCTTTTTCACGACCGATACGCTGCCTGACAGCATCGAAGCCGCGATCGATATCGTCACGCAGCACCCGCCAGTTCGCGTTGTCGTCAGGTTTGTGCTCATCGTAGGCAAAGTAGCTGAAACACAGCGCCAGCCAGTCGCGGCGGCTAAGTGTCCGTTGCTCGATACGGCCAGCCACCTCCCGATGAACACGGTCGAACAGGTGATCGTCCTCCAGCACCGGAACACTGACTTCATCGTCATCAGCCAGCCCGGCAAAAACCAGGCGCCACTCCGATGAAGTCAGCGCCTGCTCACGCTTGAACTTGCCAAGAGCCAGCAAGCGTTTCTCGCGGGGCGGTGCCAGGGCTTTTTCGACCTGGTCAAAACGCCGAGAAAGCTCAGTGTTGACGCGTTTCAGCGCCACCATGCTACTAAACCCGGCATCGCCGCTGCGCTCATTCTGGCGCTGCAAGCCAGAAGTGATGGCCGCCGACAGAGACGACAGAGCCCGGCTCATCTAGCGCATCTCCAACTGGCACTTTTCGTTTGCCGCATAAGCAAACTCAAGCGCCGGTTCCTGACCTTCATGCTCCTGGTCCTTAAGCCCGAAGAACTGCATGCGCAGCTCCACCCGCCGACTCTCCTCCTTGCTCTCCTTGGCATTGTTGAACGACACACCACCAGCCAGGAACATGGAGCGAATCTGCTGCTGACGCTCAGCTGAAAGCCCTTTCTGCACCGGGCTGCGGCTATCGAGCAGACTGCACATCACCCACTCCGAGCGCTGCAGCGAGAGGTGCAGGTTGTACAGGTAAGAGCCGTCCGTATCGGTGAAGCCCTCAATCACCACCTGCTTGAGCCACTTGCCTCCCTCTTCGCTGTCAGCGGCATCCAAGATCAACGGCACAACATCCTGCAGGGCCTGCTGCCCCTGGCTGTTGAGAAAGTATTGATTGTGGCCAAAGCGCCCAGCCTCACCGAAGCTAATGCGGTTATCCCGGCAGTCCACCACGATGGTGGAATTAAGCCCTCCCGCCCTCAGTTTGAGATCCTGGCAAAGCTTAGCAATGTCCTTACCGCGCTGTTTCTCACCTTGCTCAGCCTGCTGAATACGCTGCGTCACCGAGCTCAGCGAGGCCACCATCACCACCAGAAACAAGATCATCATCGCCGTCATAAGGTCGGCGAACGAAATCCAGAAAGGCTTCTCGCCCTCGTCACGCGCCCGAGCGGGAGCGGCTGATTTGCCGAACATGCTCTACCCCCCTCAGCGGCGCTGAACGCGCTCCATGATGTCACTGAAATCTTCCAGACTTTCCTTGACCCCTTCGACACCACCGGCCAGGCTGGTCATCGCCTTATGCAGCTCGGCATCCAGACTACCCAGCGTCTGCCGCAGGCTACGATCTACCCCCTCACTAAACTCGTTGAAGCCCTTGCCCAGCACGGCACTGATCTGCTCTAGGTAGTCGTTCACTTCACGATTGAGCGCCTGCAGCCGCTCGCCTTGCAGCTTCAGATCCTGCAGGTACTGGCTGCGCCCAGCGGACTCCCCCTGAGTAGTGGCGACCACTCCCTGAATGACCGCAAGCGTCTGATTTAGCGCTTCACGGTTATTGCGATAGTCGGCCACCACACTGGTCAGTTCGCGGGAAGCGCCAACCAGATCGCCGCTCGTGCCCTGCAGCGCACCCAGTACGCCCGCAGTCGCCTCCCCGGCTTTACTCACGCTCTGCCCGGCGCTGTCGAAGCGCTCGGCTGCCAGGCGCATCTTCTCGGCACCTTGTTGCATGCTATGCAGGTGCTGCTCGGTTTGCGCTCCCAGCAGTTTGAGGCTTTCCTGCATCGCGCCTTGCTGATCGGCGACGGCATCCAGCAGGGTTTTCACCTGTTCTTCCAGCCCGCCAACCATCTCGCGCGTACCACGGTGGAGTTCGACCTGGGCGACCTTACTGGCCTGGTCCATCTGCGTACGGTTTTGCTCAAGCTGCTTGAACAACCCGCCCAACTGCTCGCCCAGCATATCCACCGAGCCGGCGATCTTCGCCATAGTTTCCTGCTGGCCCTGGCCAATGCTCTGCTGCAGGGATTCGACAAAGGTCTGCAGATTCTCCGCCATGGCTTGCTGGCGTGCCTCGCTATCGGCAAACAGCTTCTCCAACTGCTTGGCCATCCGCTCACCAGCCCCCTCCCCTTCACTGCCGATACGCGCGATGGACGTCTGCAGACTGGCCAGCATCTCGTTCATCCCGGCCTGCATGCTGTTTTGTCCGGCCTGCATATCGGCCAGCAACTGCGCGATCATCTTGGCGCTGTTCTGCGATGAAGCCTCGCTGGCCGAGCGCATGTCGCCCACCAGTTCATTGAAGCCCTGCTGCATGGACTGCATGGCCGCTACCGACTGCCCCAACATCTCGTGCAAGCCATTGAACTGCTGGCCAAAGGTACTTTCCAGCTTGCTCATAAAGGCTGTGAGCACATCGGTGAGCAGGCTCTGCACCTGGTTGCTCTGGTCGCCGCTGGCGGTATTCACAGCTCCGGCGATGGCCTCCAGGGGAGACTTGAGGCTGTTCTCGATGGCACCGCCAATCTGCTCGGCCAACACCTGACCAGAGTCGCGGTAACTTGCCGAAAGAGAATCGGCCAACTTGAGGTTCTCACGCACTTGGGTATCTACCAGGTTCTGCAGCATCTCACGCAGATCGGTAACCAGGCTGTCCTTGAGCTGACGGGTCTGGATCGAACTCTCGTTGCTCGACTTCACCAGCTCGGCCAGATACTCCTCGCCCACGCCGCTGTCGAACAATCCATCGATATTCTCAGTCAGGGTTTCCAGATGCTTGTAGCAGCGGCCTAAGCGCCACTTTTCGGTCAGCGTCACGCCAATGGAAGCGAAGATCGAGAAGAAGGAGCCGAGGAAGGCAAATAGCACGTCCTTGAGCAACTGATCGACGCTGGAGCTGACCTGCTCGGGTGTGCTGGGGTCGAAGTGCTGCAGGCCCAACATCAAGCCGAAGAAGGTGCCGACAATGCCGATCCCCGTCAGGATGCCCGGCAAGTGCTTGTAAAACTCGGTACCTAGTGGCGTCTCCACCACCGTTTGGGCGGTAAAGAAATGCCCCGCGCCGGCAGTTGCACGGGAGCACAACAAGCGCTGCTCGCCCTCATGCACCTCGAACTGGTCATGCAGCGTCTCGGCATACTCCTGCCAGGCATGCCCCAGCGTATGCTCGTGGAACAACTGCTCCAGTTCGCTACGACGCTTGGCTGGCTGCAGCTCCTTGAGTTCACGCACCTGCCGTGCGAGCCTCTTCAAGCGCCGGCTCAACGCAAACGAGCGCAAGAAGTAACGCAGCAAGTACCAAAGGCACAGCACCGTCACAAGGCTAAACACAAACACAGGAGCAATCAGTTGCTCAGGTGTTGCCTTATCCCAAAGGTCCAACCACTTCGAATAGTCCATAGCCCTAGCCTTGTTTGTTTTTCAGCGGCCTCTGCGGGGCCTTCTTCTAAATTCAGGTGATTCAAACAACCATCAGCTCACTGCGCTCCGCAACGAGCCTACGCTCCTGCCGCAAAGGGATCCCAGCAGACTCAGCGTCCAGTAAATGGTCGCCATCTAGGTCGAAAGGCAACACCCATAACTGCATGCCCTTGCCATAATCGAACACCGGCAGCGCGTTCTGGAGCCCAGACCAATACGGATAAATCAGTACTAGCCGCGGCACCTCGTCGCCTCTTCGGTATTTATGCCCATAGGCAAACAGCTGATAGAAATCGCTCTGACTCAGGTCGTAGTTCTTCTCAGGTTTACCGACATCGATGCGCTTCCACTTGGTATCAAGAATCCATCGCTGCTCCGGCGTGTCGATCAGCAAGTCCGGTTTCAGGCAGAACATGTTTCCGCTGTCGTGCCTGCACAGATGGTGTCGGCTGGCTTGTGAAGTCAGATCTGCACCGTTCGGCAAGCGTTGCCGTAGCCAGCCCTCCACGTAGCACTCGAACAGCTTCTCCATCGGAAATAGCAGACTCATCCCGCGCCATTCGCCGCTCACGGCAATCGGCATTTGCTGATTGAGGATCAGCTCGCACCATGGCTTGATCGCCTGATAATGCGCCATCAGCCGATCGCGGCTCCATGCACGCAGATCCCGGCTAACCTGCTTGCTAGACGGCACCTCGGCCAGCATCGAGCGCAGCTCATTGGCCAGGCGCCAGTTGGCGGCGTCCTGCGTGCTCTTGGCAACCCGCTCCAGCGCCAGCTTGAGCAAACGGTTTTCGGCACGGTCCGGCAGGAACACGTCGTGGCGGATCTGGAAGTGATGCTGGCGGCCGGGCGGCTTGCGCATCTGCGCCACCACATTCAGCTGGCCACGAAGAAAACGCTGTTCCTCCTCGATGCGCTGGTAGTCGAAGCGCACACCACGCTTGACCAACAAATCCAGCTCCGCCAGAAACTGCCCCATCACCCACTCACTGAGCGGCGCGTCGAATAACTCCAGGCTCGCCACCGACGTCTCGCGTGGCTTGAGTTGCAAGGCGCGCTGGATCAGCTTGCGCAGCAACAGTCGGCTCTTTACCAGGCAGTCGTCCTGCTCATGGTGTTTGGGCAAAATTTCCAGCCGCGTGCCACAGGGCGTTTCCAGCACCCCCACATAGGAGTCCCACTTCAGCGCACGCCGCCCCTCCACCTGCAGCAGCGTGGCGCCATTGCGGTTGAAGCTGGCGCTCAGCTCGCACAGCCAGTCGAAGGCAGTTTCGGAAATCTGCGCACAGTCGAGGTTGCCAGGCGCAACCGCCGCCGTGGTCAGGCGAGCGTATTCACGCACGGTGACGCATGCGCTCACGCATCCGCCTCCACTGGTTCCTCATCTGGTACCTCGGCCTTGGCATTCACCGCGATTACCCCGGCATAGGCAGAAAGCCGCTTGAACGCCGCCATATTGATTCGCCATACCCCACCTTGCGCCGGCACGCTGATGTTGCCGAACAGAGCTGCCACATCCTGCTTGTCCTGCTCAACGAAACGGTCGATCGACGGCTTGCGATGGTCGTTGAGCACCCACTGAATGCGCTGCCAATCTTCGAAGAAGTACTCCTGCAGCAGTGGCAGAATCTGGTTGCAGAAGATCAGTTCCAGCTTCGCCAGCCTGTCGTCATCTTTAAGCCCTTGTTCTGTCAGCGGCATAAAGTAGGCATGCCCCAGGCAATGATCTCGATCTAGCAGCACCTCGATGCGCTGGTTCATTACCCGTAAGAGCTTGCCGATGTTCAGCCCCTGCAGCTCTACACCGTCCAGCAATTCCGGTCGTGGCGGCATCTCGCGGAACACGAATCGCCGGCGCAGGGCAATATCCAGCCCGGCCAGCGAGCGGTCAGCGGTGTTCATGGTGCCGATCAGGTAGACATTGTCCGGGACACTGAAATGCCGCTTCGAGTATGGCAACACGGCCTCAAGCGCCTCTGCGGCACCGGCACGTTTGGAAGGCTCGATCAGCGTGATCAGCTCACCGAATATGCGTGAAATATTGCCGCGGTTGATCTCATCGATGATCAATACATATGGCAGCTTTGGGCCAGTCACGGCCTGCTTGGTTTCTTCGACAAGACGGTGACCAGCCAGCTGTAACCCTTGCTGCAACTCAGGCCAGCTGATTCGGCTCATCGGGTAAACGGTTTTCAGCGTCAGTCCACGACCGCCATTGAGCTCTTCGATGTCAAAGTCGATATCGGTTAGCAGCCAGTTGACCGGCAGACGATGCACATAATCCTTGCGCACTCCATCTGGCACATGGGGGGTGTACTCATACTCGCCGGTAACCACGCCGACTGCGCAGATGCTCTTGCGAGTCCCCAGGCAGACCAGCACATCTCCCTCTTCGATCTCGTTCGCGAAACTCGTCAGTGAACTTCGGTCGTTACTGCCTAGTTTGAGCGAAGGATCGGCGAGGTCGGCGTTGCGAATATCACCCACCTTGTGCCAGCCGATACGTGCTTCGCCATGCTGGAAGCAGTAGCGTCGGGTTCGGCCGTCACTACCAGCCTCCTCGATGGAAATCTTCCAGATGGTTGGATCCTTCTTTAGCCCCAGCTTCCGCTCCAGCACCGGGTCACCGGTGGCATCCAGGCACAGCTGGACAAATACGCCCTTAGCTACATCGTAAGCCAGCGCTCCACTCGGGTTGCCCTCGCTTTCCGGGGGCAAAGCCCTAAGCCCCTCGACGAAATCTTCGTAGCTGAAGCTTTGGTGAAAGGTGACGAAGCGAATGCGCTGCTGCGCAACGAACTCATCGAAGTGCTGTTTGCGCTGTTCACGCGGCTGTGACAGGAGTTCCGGCGCGAGAACCTCTAACGCAGCATCTATTGTTTCGTAGGTTTTACCGGTACCCGGCGGGCCATACAGGATCTGGTTGATTGCGGGCGTAGGGCGGGTCGATGCACCCGTGCCCGGTTGGGCAGCAATGCTGGCCGCGTCTGCAGACTGGTAATCGCTGGGCATTCTTCCTTCTCCCTTCAAGGGCAAGTCGTCAACGCGGATCACCTGAGTGACGCTGTCTAGCCAGCGCCCGACCTCTTCTCCTGTTGAGTGGTCTTCCGAACTTATCTGTACGGCGATGCCTCGCCCGCTCAGCTGTTGCACATGGTCCGCCAGATCACGCGCATCGCATGTCATCTGCCTGGCGTTCCTGCCGCGCAGATGAAAGGCCACTTTGCCGTTGCCGGTACCCGATTTTTGCCCCACCCGAACATCCGGCGGCGTGGTATTCGCGGTGTAGTGATCGGCTTTGGGCCACCGCGTGCGTAGCATCCTGACGACCATCCAGAACCAGCGGACCTGCTCTGTAGAGCGCCCCCGCAACAGGGCCGACACGTGACCGTTGGCATAGCCCTCGATCACATCCGCAGAGCCACCCTGCCGCTCACTCTGGTACGCCAGCCACTGCACCAGCCCACACTGCACGTTGTTGCTATTGCTAGCACCAATAGCGGCATATTCGCCGCCCGGTCCATATAAGCCGTACAGCTGTTTCAGTTCAGCCAGGTCACTGATAGCGAACAGATCGCGCTTGCAATGCTTCGAGACGATGTTCACGCCGCTGAAGTAGTTGCTGGCGGTGTTTCTGGATTTGCCTGTGGCAATCATCCAGTCCTTAAATAATTGTCCGAAGGACTCGCTCACAGTGCGTTCTCCAGCAAGGATTCAGCTTCCGGCAGGCGCAGTTGGCCGGAAATCAGGCGGGGCAAGAGGGTGTCGCGGAGTTGGGTGAGGGATTGAGCTTGGCGTTCGTTTTCGATCAAGCGATTGAAAAGTGGATCGGCAATATTTGCGAACGCATCCAATACCTCAACCGTTGGCACCAACGCAGGGATTGGACGGAAAGCCTTTTTGCTGATTTCCATAAAGGTCGAACCATTGGCGCGGCCTTTGATCCCTTCCATGTTTTGACGGCACCAGAACAACATGTACAAAGGCGAAAGCTCACCACCAGGAGGGATGGCGATATAGCCCTGATTAACTGCAACCGGCATCTGGGCGATAGCCAAATAGCCAATTGGTGCACGGGAAGACAGCAGCAAAGTACCCGCAGGCAACAACCCCGAGCTGACCTTTGCCAAACCTAACGTCGAGAGCCGGCGTTCTGTCCGGAGCAACACAGGAGACTGCAGACCCGACAGATCTTTAGGTGTCGTCCAGCAATGCTCGGCTGGCTCCCAATAACTTGGTTCTTTGGTGTCAGGCGTACCGCCCCCCAAACAGTCAACAGCATCGCCAATCGGCTTGACCCGCCACCCCTTCGGCACCAAGCCCAGCTCGGACTCTTCGAAGCTATCGGGGAACAGGGCGGCGGTGGCGGCATCCATGCCCTCCGTCTGGCGGCCTTCGGCCTTGGGGCGCACGGGGTCGAAATCGACGAACCAGGATTTGAACAGCGCCTGGGCGATGGCTTCCAAGGTAGCGTTGGTTTCGCGTAGCAGGGTGATTCGGTTGTTTAGGAGAGAGAAAACCATCCCGATTGCGCGCTGAATACAGATCGAGGGAACAGGAACCAGTAATTGTCGTTGAGCGGTCAGGCTGACGTAGTCAGCCATATCAGTCTCGCCTTTACGAGAGGCGAGTTGCGCCTTGAATTCGGCGCTCTGCAAATATGCAAACAGGAAGCTCCTATCCAGCGTTTTCTCATCCATGACGCGCCAAAAAGTGGTTTGGGGCGAGCAAACGAAGTCGGGGCATCCAGCTTGAGCATAGGCAACTTTGCCAACTGTCCCTTTATGGGAAAGCAACACATCACCCGGAAGCCCTATCCCTTTGCGTATCCGCGAGCGAGCAAGCTCATTGATGCACTGCGCTGAGTTAAAAAGGATGCGCCCATCAGACATATCGGCAGCACGAATGAATGAAACCCCACGATCTTGAAATTCGTCAGGCCTCGGTCGATACTCACCATGATTACCATCCTCTACAAGCAATTTTTGCTCTGCTTGTAGCTGAGAGACACTGAATCTCGGCCACTCAGAGCTCATACCCCAGCCCCCCCAACTTCCGTCGGATCAACTGGTCGAGTTCTGCGCCCTTCTGCATCTGCTCGCCAAGCTGCCTAGTCAGTCGCTGCATCTTCTCGGCAAAGGCTTCGTCGTCATCCTCCACTTCCTCGGCACCCACATAGCGACCCGGCGTGAGCACATTGCCGTGCTCGGCGATTTCGGCGAGTTTCACGCTGCGGCAGAAGCCAGGGATGTCGGCGTATTCGCCAATCTCGCCGCCTACATCCAGCGGCTCGCCGCGCCAGTTGGCCACGGTTTTTGCGATGCGTTCGATATCGGCATCGGTCAGTTCGATCTGCACCCGGCTGACGCTGGTGCCGAGTTTGCGCGCGTCGATAAACAGCACTTCGCCGGGGCGAGCGGTTTTCTGTCTGGCGAGGAACCACAGGCAGGCGGGAATCTGGGTGTTGAAGAACAGCTGGCCGGGCAGCGCGACCATCACTTCCACCACGTCCGCCTCGACCATGGCCTTGCGGATATCGCCTTCGCTGTTCTGGCTGGAGCTCATGGAGCCGTTGGCCAGCACGATGCCGGCGCGGCCGTTGGGTTTCAGGTGGTGGAGCATGTGCTGCAGCCAGGCGTAGTTGGCGTTGCCTTGCGGAGGTGTGCCGTAGACCCAGCGCGGGTCGCCTTCCAGGCTGCCGTGCCACCAGTCGCTGACGTTGAATGGAGGGTTGGCCAACACGAAGTCGGCGCGCAGGTCGCTGTGCTGGTTCCGGATAAAGGTATCCGCTGGCTCCTTGCCGAGGTTGAAATCGATGCCGCGGATGGCCAGGTTCATCGCCGCCAGGCGCCAGGTGGTGGGGTTGGACTCCTGCCCATAGATGGACACGTCGCCCAGCTTGCCGCCGTGAGCTTCGATAAATTTCTCCGACTGCACAAACATGCCGCCACTGCCGCAGCAGGGGTCATACACCTTGCCGTGGTGCGGGTTGAGTACCGCGACCAGAGTTTTGACGATGCTCGCCGGGGTATAGAACTGCCCGCCCTTCTTGCCCTCGGCGCTGGCGAACTGACCGAGGAAGTATTCGTAAACCTGGCCGAGCAGGTCGCGGGCCTTGTTGGTGTCATCGCCGAAGCCGATGGTGGAGATCAGGTCCACCAGTTCGCCGAGCTTGCCGTCTGGCAACTGTGCACGGGCGTAGCGCTTGTCGAGGATGTTTTTCAGCTTGGGGTTTTCCGCCTCGATGGCGGCCAGGGCATCATCGATGCGCTTGCCGATGTCCACCTGCTTGGCGGCGGCGCGAATCGCTTCCCAGCGCGCCACTTCGGGCACCCAGAACACGTTGACCTCGCGGTAGTAGTCGCGGTCTTCCAGCTCGGCATGCAGTGCTTCGGGATCGTCGTCGCCCAGGTAGTAGTCGTCGTTCTCGTCCAGCAGCTTGCGCTCCAGCTCGGCGCGGCGGCCGGCAAAACTGTCGGAGATGTACTTGAGGAAGATCAGCCCGAGCACTATGTGTTTGTACTCGGCAGCATCCATATTGGCGCGCAGCTTGTCAGCGGTGGCCCAGAGGGTTTTCTCCATGGCCTCGATGCTGGTGGCCTGCTGCACCTTAGCCGCCCTACCCTTGCTGACGCTGGCTGCGGCGTCGGCCATATAGGCGGCACTGACTTCAGCAACCGATGCTGGCTCAAAGCGCTCACGCGCCTTATTCAGCATCTGATCGGCCAGGCTGCTGCCCGATGCTTGCACCCGCAGCACCGAGCCGCCGCGACCACGGCCTTTGACCAGCACGCCTTGCTCAATCAGCGCATCGCGCGCCACCCAGAACTGCTCTTCGGTCAACTCAGCAAACTGCCCATGCAATTGCTCGAACAGAGATTGATTGCCAATGCTGCCGGCTACAGGCACAGCGGCGAGCAGGGCCTGAGATAGCTGGGCCAAATCTGTCATGCATAACTCCTCGTGCGAGCCCTATGAGGTGAGCTCGCAAGTATTCAAACGATGATGGCTGAAGAGGCTCGGGGAATCCGAAAGCGGGTCTGTAGCGCGCGTACTTTGTAATCAGAAGTACAGAGGTGAACCGTCCCTGGGATACCGTGGCTTGCCATGCTGTGATCCACGTCACCTTATCCACTGGCCAGCGATGGGTAAAGCTATGCACGGTGTTTTTCGGCAGCACGGTCAGTTCGTCGCTATTCAATACCGGGTCCGTGCCCGTACAGACCAGGCCGACGCGTATCTTCGATAATGCGGGTCCCTCGTTCCTTGCTACTTGAGGTGGCCTAGCCGATTAGCTACTCGCGCCAAGGATATGTAACACGCCTAGACACATCCAGAGTGTTTACTTATACAGGTAAAATTATTGAGCAGATGGGAAGCAAAAAAACCAAACACTCAATCGGCTCCTTGCGCTGATATTAACGAGATTTTCAGCTCTATCTGGAATGCCTGGTTTTCATTCTTTGTCGAGATCGGACAGTCGCAGCTGCTCATTTAACCGTAGTCGCCAGGGGAAACGGCCTTGGTGGTTTCTCAGGTTTGCCTGCGCATCTCCACAGCACTTCCAAAGCGTAGTAGTGACCCATGCGCGTACGATCGGAGTAGCTTTGCATCACTGACGATTTCCAGTAACGAATCACATGCCTGGCGCCTACCTGCCCGAGGTGGGTGACTCCCAGCGACTCACAGAACACGCCGAAGGCGGCCATTCGAGCCCTCTGTTGCGCCCGGTTCCGCTTTCCTCCCTTGCGTCCATATCCCCTGGTCAGCTCGTCAATCTGGCCAACTAGCCGACTCATGCCAGACCTCCAACATACGCAGCGACTACGCTGATCCGGTTATGGCCTAACTCCAATGCAATCTCGGCCCTGGCAACCCGATCAACCTCATTTTCAACGATGCAACCGGTCAGCACCGGCGCGGGATAACCAGTCAGCTCTTGGTACCGCCGACAGGCATATGCGGCACGTAGATCGTGAAATTTGACAATGCCGTGCGCTTTCAATGTTATTCGTGCTCGGTCCAGAACAGACATCCGGAACATCTTCCAGTTGAGGTCCGACGGTATGATCGAGATGCCCTGCGCCTGTATGACGGCAGCAGCCTCCAGCGCCTCCAACTGATGTGCGTGCAGGATCCTCAACACGCGTTTTCGGCCGCCTTTCGTGCCATACCGGACCTCAATGCAACCATCTGATCGGGCCTGGGACATCGCTTTCTTGGCGTTTAGCAATGCGGCTTCTTGTATGCGCAAGCCGAGCGCCCAGCACAACTTCACTACTGCAGCAGCGGCCGCCTGATCACTGAGGCGCAGACTCTGTATGGCCGCGTCGACTAACTGGGCGTCCATTCCCGACGGTGGTTTTTTGCGTACCGCGGTGCGTTTTGGTACTCCACAATCATGCACAGCGTTGACTCGTCTCCATTTAGGATTGGCCAGTCTCATGACGCTGTTAACCGCACTGATTAGGCGCTGCGCATACCCGGCCGTGCATTCATGGCGCACCACTTGCTGGGCGAGCTCCGTGCCGTAGCGCATTAGTAAATCCTCCGTCACATGTTCGAGGCGGCGGATTTCCTGGGCTTGCGCATAATTGGTGAATTGCCTCCACGCCATATCTACCGAAGCAGCGGTGGAAAACGAGACATTTCGCTTCTCGCGCTCTCGATCTAGCAGGATTCGACCTGCCGATGCCATATCGCGTGTACCCACTCCGACGTTACGACCCACTCTGTCATCTCTCTCAAATCGTCAAATCGAAAGGGGGTGCCGCCGCACAGTTCAGGCCTGAGCCACCTGGCAACCCCGTTTTTTTCGCTCATGGCCGAACTGCACGGTGAGTTTTACTCGCGCTCGTAACGTACGAGGCGAACGTGAGCGAGCGACGGTTGGTAAGGGGGTCGCAAACCCTGGATTTAAAATTGCCATGTTGTCTCCTATAGGCGCTGGCCAGGCTCGCTGCGCTCTCCTGTGAGAGCACGCATCCCACTCCGCGGATCAACTTTTTTAAGCGTTAAGAGGTCTCCGTCACGTGATTTCACGCGACAAGAATTTACTGGAGCCCCCTGATGACGGGGCTTTGGGGCGTTTTTCATAAGCCGTTACTTTTTTTTAACATCATTTAAACGGCGCCCAGTCCTAGCCTGTTGATCATAGGATCAGGCGTAGAAGCTGGCTGACAGGGTGTAAGGCAGTTTTGTTAGGCGAGCGCTGGTTGAATCCAGCATTAGGCGGGAGGCAGAGCCCCATTTTTCTTGAGATTTCGGTAGGTACCGGCCTCAGCCGGTGTGTTGAGAAGCTGTTTATTTCCCTTGCCCAGCTAGCAAGCGCGCCACGACACATGCGTGGCTTGAGACGCGGCAAGTATAAGTAATTATACGGCTAGGCAAGTCGGAGTTATTCGCAATATTCGCTATTTAGCCGCTCCCGGGACTGCAGATAACATAGCTTGAGTTCGGTTAGCTTATTAATGTCACTAAGTGTACTTCTAGGTACACTCCGAATCACCGCGACGACCGCTATTTCCGATTCTATGGACTCGGCCGCACGTAAGTACACTTAGTGCACCTAGAGGTACACTAAGTGATCAGGCATACTCTAGTGCGGTATCGACTCACTTCCTGCTTGGGCTTGCACCGCCAGACAGCCATCCGCAACGCAACAATGGCTAGGTCTCTGCACATCCGCGGCCTCATCGACCAGTCAATCACCTGGCGCGAGAACAGATCCAGCTCCACAGCCGAGTACAACCAGCCCTCATAGGTGCGGATGTAGGTGACCCAGAACTTGTTCGGTTCGCTGACGTTGAATTGCCGCTCCAGGCGATTGGGCGAAGCCACCGTCGGCTTGCCTCCGCAATACCTGGGGCGCCGACGATAACCGGCCTGCGAGCACAGCCCCTCCATACAGGACTCGCCAAGCTCACGCAGGTCGTCGTGGATCTTGCGGTAGCCGTAGACCCCGCCGCTTTCCAACCAGGCATGCTTGATCAATCCGAGCAGGCGTTGATCTTCCTTGGCCCGTACCGATTTCGGCTCGACCAGCCAGGCGTAGTAACCGCTGGGATGCACCCTGAGGGTCTGGCAGAGACGCCGTACCGGGTACTCCACCGACAGCTTGCTGATGAGGGCGTACTTTAGCCGGACTCCTTGGCAAAGTACGCGGCGGCCTTTTTAGGATGTCTCTATCTTCGGTCACTCACTTGAGTTCGCGCGTAAACGACGCAACTCAGCCTGCTGATCATCTACCTGCTGCCGCTGCGCTTGGGGCTTGCTGTAGCGCTTTAGCCAGGCGTACAGGCTATGCGCGGACACGCCTAGACGCTCTGCCACATCGGCAACGCGCAGGCCGCGCTCGGTGATGTGCTTGACCGCTTCGATTTTTTGAGTTCTTCGGGGTAACGCTGGGTGCTCATCGCACCTCCTGATGGGCCTCATCATGAGGCTTGGAGGTGTCTACAGAACTAGGGCGATTCATGAGTAAGAAAGTTAAATCACTTCAAGTCGGTAGATATCGGTATCACTGAGCAATTCAAAGAACAGCTCACCATCTGAAAATTCAGGCGTACCGAATGCGGATGGCCAGAATGAAGAATGCTGGCGCACATAAGTACAAAGCTCGGCTACCAACGAATGAGCGTTCCAAAGCTCTGTCATCTCACGTCGATGCAGGCCCGGCATAAATAGAGGCGCAATCTTCTGCTTGTTATCCAGCGAAAGCTCAGCCAGCTCCTTCCCATGCCGACTAATCCACTTGCTAATCAGGCGAATGTCGGTGTGGTAGCGCGCATCTGTCACCTGCAACTGAGCAATACGGATGTTCTGAGCATCAACAACGACCTTGCAGGCAACGTATTCATCGTCCTCTGGCAACGGGGCACTAGCATTCTGCAAGGCGAGCTCAGGGGTTGAGCTGGCATAAATGGCATACCGACGGGACGGCATGTTCTTCGGCCGAAGAGACTCCCAGAGGTTGTCAACAACATAGGGAACATTATTCGGAATCCGCATAGTCGAGCGTCGGCGAAAACCCTTTTCTGCCGCCGCCAACTGGCTTGACGGAATCGCGCGGAACAGCTCCATGCAAAACTCCTCAGGACCACATCAATAGATATGAGGGACCGTGACATAGAATTTCCACGTCCAACTTTAAAAAATAGACTCGAAGTCGTTTCGCCACTGCATTTACGGCTTTAAATTTCGCCGCAGACATTTGACGTCATACCCTATCATGAACAGACATGCTTCAAATGCATGCATGCGCGAGACCTGCCCATTCAGAATATTCGGTTTACGAGATAGTACCTCCTCAACAATCCAGCCCAAGCGGATCGATGCACTCATCCAGCGCGACGCACGTTGAGGATCTTGATATCGAATGACTCCAGGCGTAGGAATCACTGCTCCCCCAGAACGCAACGCCCCGACATGCCTACGATTATTTTTTTGATCCTCTGGAATAGCTGGAAAGGCAAGACAGACAGGAATCGTCGCCCAGTTCAACCCAGAGTTATGCCGATATATCTCAACCAGACAGGCTATTGCGGCGGCCACGCGAGAATCGTAGATGGGTAAACCATCCACGGATGCCATCGCATGGACCTTCGTAAGCATGGAGTTCATTTCCTCCACGACCTTTAAATTCAATATATTTGCACACCCTAGCTCCGCAGCTTTACGCACCTGATCCAAGTAGCTACAAAGTCCATTAGGCGCACCAACCTTATCCTCTAGAAATGGGCGAGCGCCAACTTTCTTATTTCTCTCACCGCCCCACTCGAAGATTGAGCAGCATGCATCAAACGTTGCGGAATCAGATGAAGCATTGAGAGCCCAACGCAGATTCCCACCCAACCGACTCAAACTACTCACCGTGCTATTCCAGCACAAGGAGGTAACTATTATTTCTGAGTCATTCCACTGCGCAGCCCACTTATACTGACCAATCACGGAGTCGAGCCCTACAACACTAGCATTGACACCACCCGGAACTCTTCGGGAGTTCTTGATGGAAAAGTCGACGACCAAACTCTCTACAACATTCGAAAGCCAGTCAATAAATTTTTCAACGTCTGCATCCCGGTGAAAATCAGATTTGGTTATCAAGTTTGCTACCGGTACCGTCATATTAAATTTTTCCTTAGTTTAATTACCCACCCCGCCCCCTAGATAACCGGCAAGGAAAAAGAACCAAGATGCTATTTGCTTGTGCATCCCTCAGGAATAGCGCCATCCGCTGTACGCAACTCCCAAGCCCAAGCGCTTCCCTGGCTGATCGCTAGATCTCTCCAAAAGCAAAACAGCAGCCCATCTGGATCAAGTGGAGAATCGAGGGTAGGAAAGTAAAAATCAGTGAGCCGCTCGGTCGCCAGCACGAGCCCTTTCATCGCCGCCCACTGTAACCAGTACACGCCAAGCGGCGGGTCATACTCTGATGACGACTCATCCAGCGCCAGTTTGCCTAGCGAGAAGCACGCCATCACATCCTGCTCGGCCGCTCCGCGCTTGTACCAACTCAAGGCTTTTCCGTGATCCGCGGGAATGCCGTCATCTCCGCTCTCATATAAACCACCTAGCGCAACCGCTGCGCAGGGTATTCCCGCCTCAAAGGCTTGTTCGTAATAGTCGATAGCCAGCCCCGGATTGACCGCAAGTCCCTTGCCATAGAACGCCATCTCGGCAAGGTTGTACAACGCTTCAGCCGACCCCATCGCCGCTGCAACCTTGAACAGCCGCCTCGCCAACTCAGGGTTTGGCTTGAACCTCAATCCGTTCAGCCATAACCACCCAAGATCATTGAGTGCATCCTCGTCACCGTTGAGTGCATGTTCACGCAGCTGTGCATAACGGTTGCGAAGCCTGGTCGGGTCAACCAGACCAAGAAGTGGATTGCCTGCCTTGATCTCGTGATACGTGTTACCTACCTTCCCGGCCAACTCTGTCACGCGGATTGAAGGCATTCCTATGCCCGCATATAGAAGCAGGACCTCGTCAGGCTCGACAAGCTCCACTACATCAGCACACGGAAGAAGACTATCCATGAGATTGAAGACATCTGCCGATTTGCTCATGCTGGGACCTCATCAATGATCGTGCCTGATCATTTTCAACAGCAACGCGACAGCCTGTGTCGCACGCAAACAAGGACGGAAATGTGGAACAGCTACTCAGGCATGAGCTCATCCTTGGGCTTCTACCAAGCAAGGACAGCGCTCTCGATAGCAACGCCATTCACCAACGAGTAGCCAACCAGGGCGTCCAGGTTGATAAACGCACCATTCAACGTGACCTTAGCGAGCTCGAACAGAAGTTTCCCCACGTGCACAGTCGGCCAAAGGGCAAAGCGAAACTGTGGTGGGCAGAGAAGTCGCTATCGCGACTGAGCATGCTGCCAACAGATGCAATGAACCTCGTGATGATCATGGAGCATGCTGCGAGATTCGGAATGGCGGCACAGGTGGAGAATCTGGCGCCCCTTCGTGACTACGCTACATCACTATTGAAAGGAAACCGGCCCAGTCAAAATTGCGTAGGCAAAGTCGTCAGCAACACCCGATTCGTTGTCCTGGAGTCAGGCCGGGTGAAGCCAGAGGTGTTGAAGGTTGTTCAACAAGCACTTCTGGACGAGGCGTCCATTGAAGCGCTGTATCTCAAGCGCGGTGCCAGCGAGCCCCGAACTCTACACATCAAACCGCTGGGGCTGTCCTACCAGGACTCGAATATCTACCTCGTATGTGTTTTCAAAGGCTTGCCCGAAGGCAACTTAGCCTCGCTCCCCCTGCACCGCTTATTGTTCGCCAAGGCTACATGGGAAAACCTAAAGGGCCCCGACGATTTTAATATGAACTCGTTCGAAACCAGGCGCAGCCTGATCAGCCAAAAGTCCGAACGTCCGGTACACCTGAAACTGCGCATTTCGAACACGCTCTACGAACGTCTTGAAGAGAACGCACTCACTGCCGATCAGCAGTTAATTCCCGCCGCTCATGGCTGGTGGGTGATGACGGGAAGCCTACCTCTCAGCCAGGGGCTGGAGCTATGGCTTTTGAGCCAAGGGGAGCACCTGGAGGTTCTAGAGCCGCTTGAACTGAGGCAGCAAATCGCCTCGTCGGCACGTCGGATGGCGGCACTGTACCAACACGGTTGAATGCGACACAGGCTGTCGCATGCTGGAAGCACCCTGTCTCCTGTCATCTGACCATGGAGACTCAGCTATGAAGACCTATTCCGCTTTCCTTCAGCGTGTAACCCATAATGCGGGACCTCGCGCCAATTTCAAGATCACGGTTCAGGCCGTAAGCTCCGAAATGGCTCGTATCACAGCCGAAGCTCAGTACCCGGGCTACAAATGCGCCAACGCCCCCGTGCCAGTGCGCTGAAGTGTCCAATCCACACTTCGGCAGAGGGGGGCTTCGAGACTATCTCTATTACCAACTCAACGTAGGAGAGACCCTCGAAAGGTCTAATGGCACCCCGGAACGGGGTGCCATACAAAAAGCTCCCCGCCTGGACACTTACGAAATTGGACTTATCGCTGCTACGCAAGTTGAGGCTGATCGATTTCTCGGACTTGTTGAACGCGCCATACACGAGCACCTGCCCAAGCCTTGGAGGCACCGCTTTACAGCTTACGGACTGGATCAGGCATGGCGGCCGCAGCGTCTTTTTGATGAGGTCCACTGGCTTAACAACACCCCCGCCTCTCCTCTACTTCTGGAGATTCTGGTGAGCCTGGGCCGCCTGGTGCACATTCATCTTCTAGAGAACAGCTGTGTAAAGCTCCAGCCGGGCATTCGAACCTATAACTGGAGCTCAGAAGCCGACCTTGTGGAGTTTTGGAAAAGTCTCTACCTATCCCGCGAACTGTGCTGGTTTTTAGAGCTGGAGTGGGGGAGCTATTTCACGTGGCAGCCACGCGTTGGCTGCTTTGCCACAGTGAATGCCGGTTGGGGTGCGACACCTAGCGCAGCTGTGAATGCTCTGCGGACATCAGCAGATGCAATAAATCCAAGCCACCCCGATAACGCAATCCTCATCATTGAGGGATTTATTAACACAACTATCGGCGATTGCGTCGAAATTGTGAACGCGCTGGAGGGAATCTATGAATTCGACTTTTTCACCACAGGCTGGGTGAGCTCGAACTATTCAGGTTATGGCTTGAAGCTCCTGCGGTTCTGCCCTACATAAAACAGAAACCTCAGAGATCCTAAAAATGCTACCGCTCTCTTGATGTCGGACTCCCTCGATCAGTAGCGCTGATTGAGGCATTAGGCGAACAGTATCCACGAGTCGAACTCGTGCCGGTTGTGGAGCCCCGTAAAAGGTGCTCCCGTCCAAATAAGGTGGGATAGAACCAAGATTTTTCAAAGAATGGAGGAGATGAGATTTATACGAACAGGAAAGTGGACGAATTAACGGGGTAGAACCCCTTCGCGCGAACCAGCACTCGCCTAGCTGCACCGCACCACCCACAACTGATCCAGCCTGGTCGTGAAACTTTGGCTCATCATCTCCCGTCGCATCCCCCAGTCCGGCGCGGTGGTTACGCGGCCGGGCCGGAGGGTGTTGCGGCCCCACTTGGCGTTGATTGCATCGAGCACGCCCATAACGCGCTCCGACGCAGCGGACTGGGTTTGAGCGAATAGATCGTCGGTGTACTCACCACGCTGGCACAGATCCATCAGCAGGACCTCGGCCTTACTGAACGAAAAGCCCTCGCGATAGATGTGTTCCAACCCAGCGATTGCCGCCCGGGTGATGTATCGCGTGTCGTCGGTGGGATACGGCAGCTCACACACCACGCCTTTCGCGAACTTGGGCTCGTCGGGATTGAACATGCCGGTCCGGATGCTGATTCGGACACGCTTGCACAGTGACTGCTGGCCCCTCAGCTTTTCGCTGGCCCGGGCGGCGTATGCCGCCACTGCCTCCTTGATTGGCTCCAGCTCGCGCAAGCGCTTGCCGAACATTCGCGAGCAGCAGATTTCCTGTTTGGGTGACGCGACGTCCTCCAGATCGAGGCACGGCGTCCCGCGCAGTTCGCGT
>JBLXCH010000037.1:0-23330 GCA_048265065.1 Motiliproteus sp.
CACCTTGCCAGTTGATATCGATAGTTTTAACGGAGAAGTCAGCTTGGTTCACGTTACTGGCTTTTAAATTTAGCGCGCCTTTACTGGAGATATTCGTCGGTACTTGGTTGCTGAACGATAATTCATTTCGACCCTGCCAATTAAGCACGTTGTTGGCCACTGTTAGCTCGCCTTGTTCTAAGGTAAAGCCATTAACTGACAAGCTGCCGTCGGTGGTGAGCTTTTTTAGTAATTCGCTGGTGAGTGAGACATCGACATTCCCTGACCACTTCAGCGCTTTGTGCTGCACTTTTAGATCATCTGCGCCATAACGAAATTCGTTGAGCGCCATGTTGCCTTTCTGTTTAAGGACGATGTTGTTGTCTTGTTGCTCGATGTTAAAGGTAAGGTCGGTGCTCAGTACGCCGCTAAGTTCAGGAACCCACGGTTTTAGTAGAGGGCTAAGCTGAAGTTGTTCAACGTTTAATACAAGATCAGCACCAATGGTTTTACTCAGTGGTGTGCCCGATGTGTCGATCGAGAACGGGCTGTCGTTCAGTTGGCCTTTTAAGGTCAGCACACTATTTTGATTAGGAAGCCAATTCTGAAGGAGCTGCAGGTTAAGTTCGTCTATCGTTAAGGCTGTTGTTTGGTTCTGATATTGGCTGTGTAAATTGATGTCGTTGAGCGTGAGTTGGGTGATTCCCCAGCCCCAGGGCGTACTTTCTTCTTCATCTTCGTTTGTCGCTTCATCGTTGCCTGTGGGTATCAATAGAGGCCCAACAGTGATTGCTTCATCAATGTTAATATCAATAGCTAAACCATTGATGGCTAGCGAATTTAAATGCAGACGTTTCTTGAAAAGGTCGACATAGCGTAAATCGGTTTCTATCAAGTCGAGACTGAGAGTAGGTTTATCCTTTGCGGATGCCGTTAGCCCTTCGAGCTTTAAGTGACCATTCCAAATGTTTAGGTAGAGGGATTCGATGTTGGCTTCTTCAGCGCCGAGTTCAATAAGTTGGTTCTTTAGTTCGGACTTGACCAAAAAA
The DNA here is from genome assembly GCA_048265065.1 of Motiliproteus sp. Taxonomy (GTDB): domain Bacteria; phylum Pseudomonadota; class Gammaproteobacteria; order Pseudomonadales; family Balneatricaceae; genus Motiliproteus. The sequence continues at coordinate 1,029 of JBLXCH010000037.1, forward strand.
GGAGTGGCCAGAGTAATCACGAGTAACAGCAGCGTGAGGCCACCGAAAATTTTCAGAAACTTATTAGAGCGCATGACTGGGAATTCTCCTTGGAGGAATCATGTTGAATCAGCATCTAAACACGGAAATAGGGCTGAATAAACCGACGAGCTGAGCAAGTAACTAGCCAGAGCCGCCAAGGGCATGATAAATCCCTTGGCGGTTTGTGGGTTCAGCGTAAATGCGTTTTTGTGTCTGAACGCTTACTGTGCTTGCTAACCCTTTGCTTTTAAACCCAACACTTATCGAGTTAGAACCTCGACACCGTTTTCAGTTCCCATCAATACAACATCCGCAGGGCGAGCTGCGAATAAACCATTTGTCACTACACCGACAATGTTATTTAGCTCTTCTTCTAATGCGATCGGTGAATTGATCAATAAATTGTGTACGTCCAATATTTGGTTACCGTTATCAGTGACAAATCCGTCGCGGTAAACCGGTTCGCCATCCATTGCGACAATATGGCGAGCTATGTAACTACGAGCCATTGGGATGACCTCGATGGGTAGAGGGAAATCACCGAGCACCCCCACTTTTTTCGAGCTATCAACAATGCAGATGAACTCTTTAGCCACAGCGGCAACAATTTTTTCACGAGTTAATGCACCACCTCCGCCTTTAATCAGTTCTAAGCGCTCGTTGAACTCGTCGGCACCATCGACATAAAAATCTAATTGATTAACCATGTTGAGCTCATAAACATTAATGCCATGGGCTTTGAGTCGATCAGCGGTTGCTTGGGAGCTCGCTACTGCGCCATCGAATTTATGCTTGATCTTGGCCAGCTCATCAATAAAGAAATTAGCGGTGGAACCGGTGCCGACACCGACAATGCTTTCTTTGTCGAGATTCCCTTGGATACGCTCAACAGCGGCAATGGCCACTGCTTGTTTTTGTTCGTCCTGAGTCATGCTGGCTTCCCCATGCTGAGATGGTTGTGTGTTTTGATCAATGGTCGACCATTATACGTGCGCACTGAGTCATCGTGTAGACGTAAAATGCTTTAGTGTTGAGCTGATAGTGATAACATGGTCGGTTTTACACTATCTACCCTGAAAACCACAATTTGGATTAGTTATGCCTCATCAATACATCAAAAAAATCTTGTCTGCGCGTGTCTACGACATTGCCAAAGAGACTCCGCTGGATGAGGCAAAAGCGATTTCGAAACGAATTAAAAACCGAGTGCTGTTAAAGCGAGAAGACCTACAACCGGTGTTTTCGTTTAAGTTACGTGGTGCCTATAACAAAATGGCGCTGCTAACGAAGGATGAACGCGCACGAGGTGTGGTGACAGCGTCAGCCGGGAATCATGCTCAAGGTTTAGCGATGTCCGCTTCAGTGATGGGGGTGGATGCCACTATCGTTATGCCAAAAACCACGCCGGATATCAAAGTGAACTCGGTGCGTGCTCGCGGTGCTCATGCCATCTTGCATGGCGATACCTTTGATGAAGCCTTTGCCTATTCGCAACAGTTGGTTGAAGAGAAAGGTTATGTCTATGTGCACCCGTTTGATGATCCGGATGTGATTGCCGGACAGGGGACCATTGGCATGGAAATTCTCCGTCAGGAGCCGGGCCCCATTGATGCGGTATTTGTTCCTGTTGGGGGTGGCGGCTTGATTAGTGGTATCGCCGTTTATATCAAATATTTACGTCCAGAAATTAAGGTCATTGGTGTTGAGGCAGAGGATTCTGCGTGTTTGAAGGCAGCGCTAGAAGCTGATGAGCGCGTTATTTTGCCGCAGGTTGGCATCTTTGCTGATGGTATTGCGGTGGCACAAATCGGCAAAAACACCTTTGATATTTGTCGTCAGTATGTGGATGAGGTGATTACGGTAAATACCGATGAAATCTGCGCGTCATTAAAAGATATTTTTGACGACACACGTTCAGTCACTGAGCCGGCAGGCGCTGTAGCCTTGGCTGGCCTGAAAAAATATGTGCAACGCGATGGGGTAGAAAACCAAACATTGATCGCCATCGACAGTGGCGCCAACGTGAACTTTGACCGCTTGCGCCATGTTGCTGAGCGAGCTGAAATTGGCGAGCAACGTGAAGCTATTATTGCGGCAAAAATTCCGGAGCGTCCGGGCAGCTTCAAGCGCTTTTGCAACAGCATTGGTCAGCGGATGATTACAGAGTTTAATTATCGCTACAGTGATGATGACGATGCGATCGTTTTTGCGGGAATTCAAACCCGCGACAATACAGAAGACAGGGAAGCCCTGTTAAATAGTCTTCGGGCTGAAATTGCCGAAGTGGAAGATTTAACCACCAATGAAATCGCAAAAATCCATGTGCGCTACATGGTGGGTGGTCGAGCACCTGCCTCAGTTAAAGGTGAAGTGGTTTATCGTTTTGAGTTTCCTGAGCGCCCTGGCGCGTTGTTGAAGTTCCTGAACAAATTGGGTGATCGTTGGAACATTTCGATGTTCCATTACCGCAACCACGGCGCGGCTTATGGGCGTGTGTTAGTAGGTATGCAAATTCAACCAGAAGATAAGGCAGAGGTTGAGCGTTATCTTGACGAAGTCGGCTATAACTATTGGGATGAAAGCAACAATAAAGCCTATGAGCTATTTCTTAAATAGAGTGCTCGTCCCGCTTTTCAAACATGAATATCACGTTGTTTAAAGACGAACGTCACAGCTAAGCCACCTTCGGGGTGGTTTTTGGCAGTGATGCTACCGTTATGTGCTTTAGCTGCTTGTGCTGCGATGGCTAACCCAAGGCCGTAGCCTCCTGTTGTGCGACTGCGTGCATCGTCTGTCCGATAGAATGGTTTAAACAAATCGGCGAGTTGGGCCTCTTCTACCCCCGGCCCATGGTCACGAATGATGACCTCAACGTTACCTTTGCTGTCACCCTTGACGGAATGTGCTTTGGCGCAAACTTCTACCGCGCCATTGGAATACTTTAAGGCGTTCTGAATAACGTTATTAATCGCGCGAACCAGCAGGCGTTTATCCGCTTGTAGGTGAATTGTTGACGGGCAGTTTAAGGTGACTCGTGGTTCGAGGATATTAGCTTCATCAACAAGTTGCGTGAGTACATCTGGTAAGGCTAAAGACTCCGTTTTAAGTTCGTATTCGGTTGCGTTGAGGCGAACCAACTGAAGTATCTCGTCAATTAGCTCATTAATCCGTTCAGCCTCAAGCTCCATTCGGTCAAGCTCAGAAGACTCGCCAGAACGTTTTCTTGCTAGCTCTAAAGCAATCCTCAAGCGAGTTAAGGGTGTGCGAAGTTCGTGCGATACATCCCGCAACATGTTTTGTTGACCAATCATCAGCGCCTCAATTTTTTCTGCCATGGCATCAAAATCTTGGCTTAACTCGCCGAGCTCGTCTTTGCGTCTGTTTAGTTTTGCAGGGACACGTGCGGATAGGTCGCCGTCAGCTAACTTGCGACTAGCCGTTTGTAACTGACGAATAGGTTTGACTAGATACAGGCTGAGTAACAATGCGATGATCGTGACCACCAAGGCTGAGATCAGAATGCGCCAGATTAATGTGGTCTTGGCAAATAGATAATCGCCGAGCTCCCTAGGGTTAAGAATCACAAAAGTGAAACGTTTGCCGTTGGGGTCCGTCACTTGCCAGCTCATAGGGCGTTGTAACCGTTTCCCGAACTTTCGCTCTTGGAAGCGCTCATTAAATTCACTAAAACGGCCATCAAGCAGTGCCATCACATGGCGAGGGACGGGCACTCCGGTAACTTCTTGATAGTGATCGTCGAGCAGCAAAACCCGTAGTTCAGCCTGCCGGTAGAGCTTTTTACGCCAATGTCGATAGTCTTGCTCACCTTCGGTTTTATAGATTTCCAAGGCTTTGTTGGCCATTTCTGCTACATGCTCGTTGTGTTCACCTTCTTCAAAAAGCGCGGCTTGTACCCAGGTTACGCCAATGTTGGTAGCAACGATAAGCAGCATGACTAGCCAGAAAGAAAAGAAAATTTTCCAAAATAAGCGGCTCATTCCTCACCACCTTCTGGTTCGGCCAGTAAATAGCCAGAACCGCGGATGGTGATAATCCGAGCTTCGCCGGTGGTGAGTGGTCCGACTTTTCGTCGCAGGTTACTCATGTGCATGTCGATAGTGCGATCGAACGGGCCAAGAGTACGTTTTAAGACGGTCTTCATCATGACTTCTTTACTGACTTGTTGGCCGGGCTTTTCCATGAGTAATTTTAATAAGCCAAACTCGGTTTGGGTTAGTTCTAGGCGCTCGCCATCTAAACGAACTTTATGAGCCGAAGGAGTCATTTCTAAATTGTCGTTAATGAGTTTGTCTTTGGATTGTGTGGTTGGTGTTGTGGATTCTCTTTCTAGTTCTACGCGGCGGATGATCGCACGTAGGCGAGCAACAAGTTCACGGGGGCTGCAAGGCTTGGGTAGATAATCATCGGCACCCATTTCGAAACCGACAATACGATCAACCTCATCTCCTCTGGCGGTCATCATAAGTACTGGCGTGGCGTGCTCTGTTCGAAGCTGGCGTAAGGTGTCGAAGCCATTTAGCTTGGGCATCATGATATCAAGTACGATAACGTCATAGGGGGTCTTCTCAACACGGCTTAACGCATCCATGCCGTTATGCACAACGTCAATGGTAAAACCTTCCAGTGTCAAAAACTCGGTCATTAATTGGCAGAGCTCTATGTCATCATCGACAAATAAAATCTTACTCATGAATGTTTCCTGTTTGCTTCATAGGGTCATTTTGGCACAGGGAAGGTCAAACAGAATCGCTCTTTACGTAATTTTTACATTCCGCTGACTTCACTTTGCATTGCTGTGGATAGACTGAATTTGTCGAATATGAACTGAAGAGGATATCTCAATGAACAAAGCAATTGTAATGACACTTAGTGCAGCATTGTTGGCCGGCGCCGCTGGAGTAGCAATGGCAGATGGTAAAAAATGCGATGAGCATGGCCTCAAAGATTTTAAAGGTGGCCAGCATGAAATGAGTGGCAAGCGCATGGATCGTTTAGCGGAGCACTTGGCGTTAAATGCTGATCAAAAATCACAGATTCAGAAAATCTTTGAAGAAAAGCACGAGCAACGCAAAGCGGGGATGGAAGACCGCAAAAGCTTTCGCCAGCAAATGGAATCTCTCGACCCAGAAAGCCCTGATTATGTAGCTCAAGTGGAGAAGTTGGCCACAGAAAAATCCAAAGGGATGGTGAAGATGGCCGTAGAGCGCGCTGAAACAAAAGCGAAAATCTATGCAGTATTAACCGACGAACAAGAAGAAAAGTTTGAAGAATTAAAAGAGAAACGCGGTAAAAAAGGTGGTTATGGCGATAAGCATCGTGAAGGTGAACACCGCCATTGAACTGCTCAAAAGAGCGTTAACACTAGCGCTCTTTGGCTAGTCCTCAGTATGTTGCGCTCAGCCTAGTAATTAGCTTTCTGCTATAGGCTGAGGCATCTCTGGCGAGTGGGGGAAGCTGTCTTGTGTTAGTGCTTGATAGGTGAAAATCAACAGTGAGGCCAGCCCCCAAATTAACCCTACAACGACACCCAGGTCGATCAGCCCACGCCATGGTTGCTCTAGCAGGTGAACGAGTTGCACAACGCCAATAATCACTAACGTGATGATGATCGTAATTATTTGACGACGACGAGTTATGCCAAAATACCCCATGCAAAAGAGCGGTGCGAGTAAAGTTCGAAGTAGTGTGGGGTTCTCTTTTAGATAGGCGATTCTAGCGGCTACACGAGGCGAAAAGCCTTTTTGAAACCCACGATAACCTTCGCTAAAGGCCATGAATCCTGTCCAAGCTAAAGCAATGGCCCAGTGATACCAGTCCAATGAATAGTTGAAGGACTCCAGACTGATTGCTGTGAGTCGAAGAATAGCGTTGCCTAAAATAAAGCAAATACCGACGATGCCCCAAGTGGCGGCAAAAGTGCCCATAAGCGATTAACTACCTAAACAAGCCTTGTTAAAAAGGCGAGAGTGACAAAAGTCGGCAATTATACCCTTGAATGTTTTTGATGACGATGTTTCGTTAGCTGAACAGCCTGTTGCTGATCGATTTAGCGCGCAGCTCTTTTTGTTTCTTCCATAAAAAAAGCCCCGCAATGCGAGGCTTTTACTGAGTCTGCTTGCAATTATTTTGCAAGGTTCTCGTTTGCGAATTCCCAGTTAACTAGCGCCCAAAAACCTTTTAGGTAATCAGGACGAACGTTACGGTAATCGATGTAGTAAGCGTGTTCCCATAGGTCCACAGTCAAAATTGGTGTCTGGCCTGCAGTCAGAGGGCAACCGGCGTTGCTAGTGTTAACGATTTCTAAAGAACCGTCGCTGTTTTTAACTAACCACGTCCAGCTTGAACCGAAGTTGTTAACAGCAGAGTCGTTGAACTTCTCTTGGAAGTCAGCAAAAGAGCCGAAAGTGCTGTTGATTGCATCAGCAATGGCACCTGTTGGCTCGCCGCCGCCATTTGGGCTTAGGCTGTGCCAGTAGAACGTGTGGTTCCAGATTTGAGCCGCATTGTTGAATACACCACCAGCAGGAGCAGAAGTGATGATTTCTTCAAGTGACTTGCCTTCAAATTCTGAACCAGGAACTAGGCCATTTAGCTTAGTAACATAAGTGTTGTGGTGTTTACCGTGGTGGAAGTCCAACGTTTCAGAAGAAATGTGTGGTTCCAGCGCATCTTTAGCATAGGGAAGAGGGGGCAATTCAAAGCTCATGATTTAACCTTCTTTGTCCTGTTTAAGCATAAATTATATATATTATAGTTCGATCAGCCATGTGTTCTTAGGCCGTCGATGGTTTGATAGTAGCACTAAACCTAAACAACGCCTACTGACCGAATTACAGTATATGGGGGCATTTTTGGAGATATAAACCATTGATTTTATATGGTTATTGTTTGGCTCGTGCAGGTGCTTGAGTTATAACGGTTTTACTCGGTTAAAGGCAATGAAGATCGCCAATCAACGGAGGTGTCTCCCATGGCTATAAAATTAGGGTTTATTAATCCCGATGCTTTGTTATAGCTAAGTGGCGTAAAGTCGAAATCAACAATGCGTCCCCCCGCTGCTTCTAAAATGGCTTGTGCGGCGGCAGTGTCCCATTCACAGGTTGGCCCAAATCGCACATGTAGGTCAGCGCTGCCTTCGGCTATTTTGCAGAGTTTTAACGAGCTGCCCATGGGGGTTGCCGTAATCGCTGTTACTGCAGTCATCGCTTCTAAAAAGCTAGCTTGGCGAGCGTTACCATGGCTGCGGCTGGTGAGAATTCTTAGTGGGCTTTCTGGCATGCTGCCAAAAATGCTGATCTCTTCGTGCTCATCACGGCGTAGAGCAATACCGTTGATGATGTCGCCACCCCAAGTGATCTTTAAACAGGGTGCATAAACCACTCCGAGCATGGTTTGTCCGTCTTCGATTAAGGCGATATTAACGGTGAATTCGTCACTGCCGCGGATAAATTCTTTGGTGCCATCAAGTGGATCAACCAGCCAGTAACGATCCCAACTTTGTCGCGTTTCTTCAGTAATGTCTTCTACGTTCTCTTCAGACAATACGGGAATGTCGGGATAGTGGGCTTGAAGCTGCTGGCAAATGAGTTCACTGGCCGCAAGATCCGCCTCGGTAACCGGAGAGTTATCCTTTTTTTGTTGAACGCTGAGTGATTCGCTTCGAGCCTTAACAGTGAGGATTTTTTCCCCTGCGGCGTGGGCGATGGCAATAATTGTTTCTAACATGGGTACGCTATCTTGCTCGGGTTTATGGAGATGAAGGTAAGTTATTACTGTCGTATAGCCACAGCATTAAAGCTGCGATGACGCGTGCCTCGGTGGCGTTGTCTTGTAGTAACAGCTGAGGCAGGTCGTGAATGGGCAGTTTGTGCAGCTCAAGTGGTTCTGGCTCGTCACCGGGGAGGCGTTGTGGGTAGAGGTCTTCGGCAATCACAACATGAATACTGTGCCCCATGTAGTTGGGGGATGATGTTAACACCTTGAACGGTGTCAGCTTTTTGGCACCGAATCCCACTTCTTCCATGAGCTCTCGGTTTGCGGCTTCAAGGGTTGTTTCCCCTTTATCGACCAGGCCTTTGGGTAGGGTAAGCAGGTAGTCATCAATACCTGCTGCATATTCATTAATCATCAGTATATGGTTGTCACTGGTGACGGGAATGATCATTACCGCGCCAAACCCCTTAGTGCATAAGCGTTCATAAGTGCGCTCGACACCATTAGAAAATCGAAGCTCTAGCTCCTCAATTTGAAATAAGCGGCTTTGTGCGGTTGTGGTCGCCTTCAAAACCGTGGGCTTTGTGGGCATACTTGAACTCCTGATTACGACTTACAGGCAATTATATTCGGTGACTATGCTCGACTGGAACGCAATAGACACAGTGCTGCTTGATTTAGACGGCACTTTACTTGATCTTCACTTTGATACCTACTTCTGGCTGGAACATTTACCTATCCGTTATGCCGAACAGAATGGTTTGGCGGTAGAGGCTGTTCGCGAGCAATTAATCAAGCGTATCATACAGGAGCAAGGCTCGTTAAATTGGTATTGTGTCGATTTTTGGACAGCTGAATTCAATATTGATATTGCCGCTTTAAAACGAGAAATAAGCCACAAGATAGCGTATAGGCCCAACGTTGTAGATTTTTTACAAGCGCTGAAAGATCATCAGAAGCGCGTAGTCATAGTTACTAATGCGCATCAGAAAAGCTTGGCGATTAAGTTCGAAAAAACGGCAATTCGCACTCAGGTCGATAATGTTGTTTGCTCGCACGATTTTAAACTGCCTAAGGAAGACGGTGCTTTTTGGGAACAGTTACAAACCGTAGAGCCTTTTAACCCAGATCGTACGTTGTTTATCGATGATAACTTGCACGTACTAGAATCTGCGAAGAACTACGGCATTCGTTGGCTACGAACGATTTCTCAGCCTGATAGCCAAAAACCTAAAAGCCACCATGAAACGTTCGTTGGTATTGATGATTTTGACGATATTAAACCGGTCAAAAAGTAAGGTTTATCAATGAAAATGAATGATGACAAAAGCGCCAATCAAGATGTGCGACTCGATAAATGGTTATGGGCCGCCCGCTTCTTCAAAACCCGTGCATTAGCAAAACAGGCGATTGAGGGTGGCAAAGTTCACTACAACGGTAATCGCGGCAAGTGTAGTCGTGGTGTTGAAGTTGGTGCGTTGTTGAAAATCCGTCAGGGCTTTGATGAGAAAACGATTGAAGTGATTTCATTAAGTGATCAACGCCGAGGCGCACCCGACGCGCAGCTGTTGTACCGAGAGACTGAAGAAAGCCAAAAACAGCGAGAGCTTCACGCTGAACAGCGCCGAGCCAACAATGGTGCAATTCCCGGCGGTGAAGGGCGGCCTAATAAGCGTGACCGTCGTCGAATTCAACAATTTAAAGATGAGTGGTAATTCGCTGATTTTCTCGCGTGTGTAATGAATGCGGATGCCGCGTAACCTTTATTTTCATCGCATTAATAATATCAGCGCAACTCAACTATTCGCGGTTCACAGTGAATAGTATGATATGGGCAGAATTAAGGACCCACTATGAGTAATGCAGATCAAATCCAGCGACTAATCTTTGAAGAAATGCCCGTGCGTGGCATTTTAGTCGGCTTGGAAGACACCTATAAAGACGTACTTTCCCGCCATGAATATCCGTTAAAGATCGCGTCTTTATTAGGTGAAATGTTAGCCGCAGCTAGCTTGTTGGCATCAACGCTTAAATTCGAAGGCCGACTTAGTTTGATGGCTAAAGGTACGGGCGCGTTATCGTTATTGATGGCTGATTGTGACGATCAACGGCGAATGCGAGCGATTGCTCGTTGGGATGGTGAGATTGATCAACAAGCTAGTTTTGAAACCCTACTCGAAAAAGGTCAGTTAGTGATTACTATCGAACCTGAAAAGGGTAATCGTTACCAAGGGATTGTCCCGTTAGAAAAGCCTCAGCTAGCGCAGTGTCTTGAAGATTATTTCGCCCAATCGGAGCAGCTGCCAACTCGCATTATGCTCGCGGCCGATACGCAAAAAGCAGCAGGATTTTTGTTGCAGGTATTGCCCGGTGAAGGCAGCGCTGAAGAAGACGAAAATTGGAACAGAGTTACTCATCTTGGCTCGACATTAGGAAGCGAAGAACTCTTAATGTTGGATAATGAGACATTGCTTCATCGGTTGTATCATGAGGAAACAGTACGGCTTTATGAACCATCAGGCCTTAGTTTTCACTGTGATTGCAGTCGCCAGCGAAGCTTGGTTGCTTTGCAATCTGTGCCGGAGGCCGAGCTGTTGGAAATTATTGAAAACGATGGCGAAATTCGTATGGATTGCCAGTTTTGTAATGAAGTGTATCGTTTTGACCAAACGGATATGGGCGCGATTAGGGGCGAACTCAATGTCATGCCTCCGTCGACAGAACGACACTAGCTATCTATTCTATATTATGCTGAACCGAAACTAGTCACCCTACGTGAAACGAACCGTTGAGTTGAACATGACAACTGATAATTGGGACACCGAACCGCAGCAATGGACATCACTAACGCGTCCGGAATTGATCGAAAAAGCAGTGTTGCGCGGTGAAGGGGTATTAAGCAGAACTGGTGCTTTGGTTGTTGAATCCATTACCCCAGAAGATAACTACAGTGCAGAGCGATATATTGTCGAAGAGCCAAGCACCGAAGATGTCATCGACTGGAAACGCAATCAGGCTTTTGCTGCGGACGATTTTGATAATCTCTGGTTACAGGCTGAAACCTTCCTTGCTGATAAAGACCGATTCGTACAATACGTACATGCTGGGGATGATCAGCAATATTATCTTCCAGTTAAGGTCGTTACCCAAACTGCGTGGCAAAGCCTTTCAGCCCTTAACCTTTTTACACCTACCGATGAAGAGAATTACAACAATAAAAGTAAGCGAGAATGGCAAATTTTGAATGTGCCTGAGTTCGCGTACCAGTCCGTTAGTAGTGATTCACCCGATAATAATGAAGTAGGTCAGCGTGCTGTTATCACGCATTATGGTCGCCGCCGCATTCTCTTGTTGGGTATGCATAATGGCGGCGAAATGAAGAAAGCCATGTTCACCGTGCTGAGTTTTTTGTTGCCAGAACGTGAAGTTTTACCGCTGCATAGTTCCGCAAGTATCGACGAACAACAACGAGTCACTTTATTAGTCGGCGCTAGTGGTGCGGGTAAAACGACGCTGGCGACTGAAACAACACTTAAGGTAATCGGGGATGATGAAATAGGTTGGGGGAAGTCTGATCTATTTAACCTGGAAGGCGGCTTTTATCTTCGTACCAGCCAGCTAAAAGCGGCTGAAGCCAATGAGTGGCTCTCACCTGTGCGTTTTGGTGCAGTAACAGAAAATGCCACGCTGAAGGCCGACCGAGGTTTAGATTTCGACGCAGAGCAAACGCTTCACTATGGCCGATGTGCTTACCCATTTGCTTATACCGTGCAAGCGCCAGCTAGCGTGATGGATGTGTCACCCGATTATCTAGTTATCTTGGTTTGCGATTACACGGGGGTGCTTCCTGTAATCTCTCGTTTAAGTACGAAAGCGGCTGCGTATCATTATCTTTGTGGATATAGCTCTGTGCTGAGTGGCAACGCTGTAGACAATGACAATTCAGCACATGACGATAACATCGTACCGAACAATAAAGCCGTAGCTAACAACAACGCGGCACCTAACAATATTTCAGTTGAGAAAAGTTCAGTTGAGAAAAGTTCAGTTGAGAAAAGCTCAGTAGAAAATACCAGCCTAGAAGCTAGCAGCAGTACAAACTCGCAGCGAGTTGTTCCGCAATTCCGTACTTGCTTTACTGCGCCTTATTTACCCCGTCCTCCTTTTGAATATGCAGATCTATTGGTTAAGCGAATAGAACAGTCAGACTGTCAGGTGTTTTTAATGAATACCGGAGTACAAGGTAATGGCGGTGATGAAATGCAACGAATCGCCATTAGCTGTTGTCAGAGACTATTGCAGACACTGCAATCGGGTGGACTCACGGATTGTGAATATCAACTTCATGCTGCAACGGGGTTAGACATTCCCACCGGCGTATCGGGTTTTGAGGATGCGTTCTTTGATCCGGCCTCACACTGGCTGGATACTGCGGCTTACGGGCAAGCGTGCGCAAGCTTAATCGCATCTTTTGCTGAAGAAGCAAACCGGCTGGGTATTCCTGAGTCTTCACGGTTGACGAAGTTAGGGTAAGAAAAGCCTGAAGAAAACCTTGTTTTTCCCAAAGTTGCACCGATAATGTAAAACATCAGGGGCCTTTTTTAATAAGACGTTGCGTTTATTAGATATCGCCTCTATCTATTTAGTTTGTTGTTTTTGGTTAATAGCAGCGTGGTTGTTAGCCAGCGATAGCAAAGCAAGAATGTCTTGGAGACAGCTTCAAATGAGTGAAAATATTATTAATGTTACTGATGCCAGCTTTGAAGACGCCGTTCTAAAGGCGGAAGGTCCTGTACTGGTCGACTATTGGGCTGAGTGGTGTGGCCCATGTAAAATGATTGCGCCTGTATTGGAAGAAGTGGCTCAGGACTACGATGGTCGTTTGACTATTTGTAAGCTGAATATTGATGAAAACCCAGAGACGCCACCAAAGTTTGGTATCCGTGGTATTCCAACGCTGATGTTGTTCAAAGATGGCAACGTAGAAACAACTAAAGTGGGTGCGTTATCAAAATCACAACTAACTGCCTTTTTAGACAGCAGTTTGTAATAGTGATTGTGGTCACCACGTCATTACTATGATTTGGTGACCAAAAAGCCCTGTTTATCGTTTTTTTGTGTTTTTATGCAGGTTTTAAGCTTGCAACATTTAAGAAATGCGGCCAGAATTAGGCAGTTCTCGCGATTAAGGTTAAAACCTTTCCGGTTTTATTACTCCCTCCCCAATATCTAAGTTAGAAAAAACTTGTTGTACCAGCCAGATTCTTGACCAGAGTACAGCCCAACAAAAAAAACATTATGAATCTTAGTGAATTAAAACTTAAACCCGTACCAGAATTATTAGAAATCGCCAAGGAAATGGGCCTAGACAACCTAGCCCGTTCTCGTAAGCAAGATGTCATCTTCTCTATTTTGAAGAAGCACGCGAAAAGCGGTGAAGACATCTACGGTGATGGCGTCCTTGAAATACTACAAGATGGATTTGGCTTTCTTCGTTCAGCGGACAGTTCTTATCTAGCCGGTCCTGATGATATTTACGTATCGCCCAGTCAGATTCGACGTTTTAATTTACGAAAAGGGGATACCATCTCCGGGAAAATACGCCCCCCGAAAGATGGCGAACGTTATTTCGCGTTATTGAAAGTCGCCGAAATTAACTTTGACCGTCCAGAACAAGCCAAGAACAAAATCCTCTTCGAAAACCTCACCCCTTTATTCCCTCAAGAACGTTTACTGTTAGAACAAGGTAACGGCTCTAAAGAAGATCTAACGCCACGAATCATTGATCTGATTGCTCCGATGGGTAAAGGCCAGCGCGGTTTGGTGGTTTCGCCACCGAAAGCGGGTAAGACATTGATGTTGCAGAATATTGCTTCTGCAATTACGCGTAACAATCCAGAGTGTCATTTGATCGTCTTGTTGATTGACGAGCGTCCAGAAGAAGTGACGGAAATGCAGCGCTCAGTTCGTGGTGAAGTGGTTGCAAGTACTTTTGATGAACCACCAGCTCGCCACGTTCAAGTGGCTGATATGGTTATTGAAAAAGCTAAGCGTTTAGTTGAGCACAAAAAAGACGTGGTTATCTTGCTAGATTCCATTACCCGTTTAGCCCGTGCGTACAACACAGTTGTTCCTTCATCCGGTAAGGTACTGACTGGTGGTGTTGATGCTCATGCATTAGAGCGTCCAAAGCGTTTCTTCGGTGCAGCTAGAAATATTGAAGAAGGTGGTAGTTTAACGATTATCGCCACCGCGCTGGTTGATACCGGTTCGAAAATGGATGAAGTTATTTTCGAAGAATTTAAAGGTACCGGTAACTCAGAAGTTCACTTGGATCGTAAAGCCGCTGAGAAGCGAGTTTTCCCTGCGATTAATATTCGTCGTTCAGGTACACGTCGTGAAGACTTGTTAACCTCTGAAGATGAACTACAACGTATGTGGATTTTGCGTAAATTGCTTGATTCCATGGAAGACACAGCGGCCATTGAGTTTGTTATTGATAAGTTGAAAGACTTCAAAACAAATGATGAATTCTTCATGTCTATGAAGCGCAAGTAAATAATAGGCTTGGTATAGAAGGGTAAGTTGCGGCTTACCCTTTTTTATTGGTTGAGGTTATGAAATACAAAGATTTACGTGACTTCATTGCAATGCTTGAAGAACGTGGTGAATTAGTCCGCGTTAGTGCTGAAGTCGACCCCCATCTTGAAATGACGGAAATTTGTGATCGCACTTTGCGAGCCAAAGGTCCTGCTATCCTGTTCGAAAATCCAAAAGGTTACGATACGCCGGTTCTGGCCAACTTGTTTGGGACGCCTGACCGTGTTGCCTACGGTATGGGGGCAGACTCTGTTGCAGAGCTTCGTGAAGTGGGTCGTTTACTGGCTTTTCTAAAAGAACCTGAGCCACCCAAAGGCATGAAGGATGCGTGGGAAAAGCTACCTGTCTTTAAGCAAGTCATGAATATGGGGCCTAAGGTAGTCAAAAAAGCACCTTGCCAAGCCGTTATTAAGCAAGGTGATGACGTTGACCTTACCCAGCTGCCTATTCAAACCTGCTGGCCAAAAGATGCTGCACCCTTAGTTACATGGCCGCTTGTGATTACTAAAGGCCCACACAAAGAGCGAGCAAATTTAGGTATCTATCGCCAGCAGCTGATCGGTAAGAACAAGCTCATCATGCGCTGGTTATCTCACCGCGGTGGCGCTTTAGATTTCAAAGAGTGGCAAGCGGAGCATCCGGGTGAGCGCTTTCCTGTTTCTGTTGCCTTAGGTGCTGACCCTGCGACCATTCTTGGTGCTGTGACACCAGTACCAGACAGCTTGTCTGAATATGGTTTTGCTGGCCTGTTACGAGGTGAAAAAACGGAACTGGTTAAATCGGTGACGAATGACTTGTTGGTTCCTGCTAGTGCAGAGTTCGTTTTAGAAGGTTACATCGAACCTGGTGAAATGGCAGATGAAGGCCCGTTTGGCGATCACACCGGTTATTACAATGAAGTTGATAAATTTCCTGTATTCACCGTGGAATGTATTACCCATCGCAAAGCGCCGATTTATCACAGTACTTACACCGGCCGTCCACCGGATGAGCCTGCTATTTTAGGTGTCGCGCTCAATGAAGTGTTTGTGCCTATTTTGCAAAAGCAATTTCCGGAAATTGTTGATTTCTATTTGCCGCCAGAAGGCTGTTCTTATCGTCTTGCTGTGGTCACCATGAAAAAACAATATCCAGGTCATGCGAAACGCGTAATGATGGGCGTTTGGTCGTTTTTGCGTCAATTCATGTATACCAAATTTGTCATCGTGACTGATGACGATGTTGATGCGAGAAACTGGGAAGACGTCATTTGGGCTATGACCACGCGAATGGACCCAGCTCGTGACACTGTTAGCATTGAAAATACACCGATCGATTATTTAGATTTTGCCTCACCAGTTTCAGGGTTAGGATCTAAAATGGGCTTTGATGCGACGAATAAACTGCCCGGAGAAACAGACCGCGAATGGGGTGATCCCATTACGATGAGTCCGCAAGTGAAAGACCGTGTTGATGCCATCTGGGACGAGCTGGGTATTCCTTTACCCGAACAAAACTAATCAAAACTCCTACTAACAGTGAATAGAAAAACTATGACCACAGAAACTTCGACAACGCAGCCTTCATTCAGTGACAAGCCGCAGACCTTGAGCTTAGCGGTCGCTTCTGTCGAGGTTTTACCTGCTGAAGTCTATAGGGTGCGCTTGGCGTTACCTGCTGAGTTTTATGGTTTTCTATTTCATGCAGGTCAGTATTTAGAATTGGTGTTGGATGCGGGAACGGCTGATGAATTGAAAGTCCCTTATTCAATTGCTAGCGCTCCTGGCCTAAACGAGTTGGAATTGCACGTAATGAATCAAGGCGCTGGCACGCTTTCTGAGCGTGTTATACAAAGCTTTCAAACACAAGATACAGTGACTGCTGTCTTGGCAATGGGCGAGTGCACTTTACGTACAGCGTCCTTAGATGAAAACGATTCAGTATTGCTGATTGCTGCCGGAACCTGCTTCGGTCAGATGAAAGCCATGCTAGAACACGCTGTAGCCGCAGGGATCAAAAATCCGGTTTATTTGTATTGGGGTGTCCGCGACGCTGCTCAGCTCTACCTGTTAGAAGAAGCAAAACAGTGGGCGGCAGAGCATGCATCGGTTAGTTTTGTGCCGGTGGTTTCTGAGCCTGATGCAAGCTGGACAGGTAGAACAGGTTTCGTGCATGAGGCAGTGTTGGCAGACATTACTAACTTAGATCGTTTCCACGTCTATGTGTGTGGATCACCGCAGATGGTGTATGCGGTAGAAGACGCCTTTGTTGAGCAAGGCTTGAGGGAAGGTTGTATACACTCCGATGTTTTTGCTTACGCGCCACGTCCTGAAAAAGCGTAGTGTTTCATTCACCATACCGTATTAAAAAAGGCTGATGGGTTTAACCATCAGCCTTTTTTTTAGCACCTTTTTATCTCGTCTTACTGAAACTACTTGGTTTCAGCTTCAACGGTTTCTTCGCTTTCATTGCTTTGCTCTTCCTCGGTTAAAGGTGGCAATGGCAAGGTAGGTAATTCAGCCGTGAAAGACTCAAGATTGTCATCTAGCATCTTTTGGTAGCCTTGAGTGTCATTCATGCGATGCAGTAAACGAGACAGCTCGTGGTAGGCTTCTGGGCTTTTCTCAACCTTTAAACTGTGTGCAAAGTAGAGTCGTGCTTGCTCCCATTGGCTATTCATTAGCGATAACCGGCCGAGTGTTAATAGTAACGTGGCATCTTCGGGGTATTCTACTTTCCAGCTTTCTGCTTGAGCCAGTTGTTTCTCTGGTGACTTGCTTTTCACTCGTCCGTATAAGTTGACCAGTTTTGCATCCCAGTGGTAACTCAGCGACTCTTTAATCAATGCTTCTGCTTTGTCCGTTGAGCCGTTAGCAATCAATAGTTCGATATAGTTCGAAGCCGCTTTCGATTCCGTAGTGAACTCTTTAGGTAATGACTTCCAGGTTTTAACCAACGCTTTTTGTCGTGTTTGGTCATCGATTTCTTTCGGTAAGCTGTTTACTGTGCTGGAAAGTAGACCTAAATAAACATTGCTTTCCAATTGAGCGAGATCGTCACCTTTGTAAACGCCATAGCGCTTGAGCTGCGGAAGAAGGTCAGCAAGTGCCGACCAGTTTTCGCGCAGTTGATAAACCTTCGCTTGTAGCTTCATTACGTAAATATGTTTTGAGTTACGTGCACGTAAGCGACTCAGTGTTGCTGAGCAAGGTTCGAGCTGGCCGCGATCTAACTGGATTTGTGCTTGGACAATATCCACCATCGACTCTGCTTTTGGCGTATGTTTGCGTGCTTTGAGCAAGTAATCATCACAGGCTTCGGTTTGGCCTTGCTCGTGAGCAGCTCTTGCGGCAGCAAGGTAGTTCAAAACCGGTAATTCTGCATTGTCAGCTGCGCCAGATAACAGGCGTTCTGCTTTGCTGTACTCACCAGCAGCAAGAGACATTAAGCCGCGCAAAGTGCGACGGTTTGAATGCTTATGGTGGCGATCTTCGTTCCACTCGTAGAGGCGCTTTTTACGCTCAAAAAAGTAGCGAATTACCACTAAAACTAAGTGAAAGAGAATGAACGCAGCAACAAGGATTAAGCCGAGCCCCCATATGCTGGTTTCAATGGTTGTGTGGTTATAACTAAGCAGTACATAACCTGGATCTTTGACCATCAGCTCGCCAACAATACTGCCTGCAAGCAGTAGGAGTAGGGCGATAATAAAAAGCAGTTTCATCGGCCTTCCCCTTATTGTTCGCGAGTTTGGATATCAGCGAAATATTGTTTAAGCGCCCGCAATGAGCCGGAAATATCAGGCAGCGGCGGAGCAACTTGGATTGGTTTCAGCTCATTTAAGCCTTTGAGAAGCGCCTGTGTATTGCTGTCTTTTTCTTTGAAATAGCGAGCAATCCAGTTTGTGGCCTTATTGAGGCTGGCATCGTAAGACTGCTGATGACCTTGAAGCAATGCTAGCTGCGCTTGCTCGATCATCAAGTTCAGGTTTTGTTGAATGTAATAACCTTGCTCATGAGTCAGTAAAGGCTCAATCGCATCATCTCGATGTTGAATGATGATTAGGCTGCTGAGCTTGCTCATTGCCGTTTTAAAACTCTCTGCTAAACCTTGCTGCCAGCTGTCGGTGAGGGCTTCCTCGTCAACCTCTTTGAGCATTTTTGGAAGTTCTGGGCTTTCCGAAACGGGCAGCAAACTGAGTTGGCTAACTCGCGTGTTGAGTGCGGCTAATTTCAGGAAGGTGCCATCAATATCGAGTTTAGGTACGGCTTCTAGTGCGGCGATGTCCACGGCGATCGCTTTGCGAACATTGTATAAAGAGACATCATCCGTTTCGCGGAGAATTTCATCGGCAGAGCGTAAAAGGGCTGAGGCGCCTACCGGTGAGTTTTCTAACAAAATACGTTGGTTGGCGAGTCGAAGCAGATATTCAGTTTCAGCTAGCAACCAGTCTTTGCGTGTGTTCGAGCCTAGTTTGCTGATTTGTTTGACGCTTTGAGTGAGTCGCTCTTGAAGTTCATCAACGTTATTTTGCTGGCTGGTGACTTTCGATTTTAATGTGTTGAGATCCGACGCTAAGGTATTGGTTTTGTTTGCTTGTTCTTGACCAAGTGATCGTGTGCTGTCCACGCTAGTAACCAAGCCTGTGGCAAGCTCGCTAGTTGAGGCCGTTTCTGCTTTGACTTGTTGTAGCTGTAGGTACAAATAAGCCACAGCGGCAATAGCGATGACCGCTACGATTAGAGCAATAATAGCGAGCCACGGTTTTTTCTTTTTGTTGGCTTCCGGTGGTGGCGCTGTCGAGCTTTCTTCATTAACCGTGGTTGAGGAACTGTCCCCTGCGTCTGTCGTAGGAGGCTCGTCAGTTGTGGTTTCTGGCTCTACCGAGGTGCTTGTTGCTACCGCCTGTTCGGTGGGGGTCGATGACTCATTACTGACTTCAATCTCTGAAGTTGCTTCATCCTTGTTTGCGTTGCTCAAGTCTTTGTCGTCTTTCATGGACTTTCCCATGTCAATTCCACCATCAATGAGTTGCACAAGAGGCAAGTGCTGAAACCATTGCCTGATCCGTCGCATTTTCTGCGATACAGAGTGTTTTGTAACCTAGTTTTCCTGCGAGTTCAGCGACCCGGGCGCTAGGAACGACTAGGGTGGTTCGTTGTAGTGACTGGAAATCGGTAGTTTCCAGCTTTTCTAGTTGTTTTGTTAGGTTTTCTACACCTTCACCGCTACTGATTAAGATAGCATTTGGCAGCGGAGATATTAACTTTTGTCGCAAGGTTTCTGCGTCATAACTGCATGGAGTTCGGTGGTATAGCTCTGCATAATCGACTCTAGCTCCGCGTGTTTGTAACGCTTGAGCTAAAATTTCTCGCCCACCTACGCCTCGGCAAATCAAAACACGTTGGTGCGTTAAGTCTTGCAGCTCGGGCAATAATAACAAACTCTCTGTGTTCATACCCCCATCAGGCGCGGATACCGGGTAGTTATATTGCTGTAACACCTTGGCAGTTGCCTCACCGACGGCTAGCCAATTAATGCGTTGAGGCATTTGCGGCCAGTATTGATCAATCAGCTCATGAGCTAAGCGAGCGGCGTTGGCGCTAACGATGATGACGTGCTGGTAGAGATCAAGGTCTAGAATGCATTGTTTATTTTTCTGTTTGTCGAGCGATGCATGTTGATCATCAATCGTCATTAACGGTAAGGGTTTGACTTCAGCGCCCTGTTGCATCAGTAATTGAGTCAATGCAGTCGTTTGATGGCTGGGTCGTGTAACGACGATGGTTGTGCCTTTTAGGTCCACAGCTTAAGTCTCGATCGTCTAGGCGTTGTAAACATCCCGCAAAATGACATCAGCACCGGCTTCTAATAAGCGTTCGGCTAAAGTAATACCGAGTTGCTCCGCGTCACCTGCTGCACCGTGAATTTCGTCGCGTAGGACCACGCTACCATCTGGTCTGCCCACTAGCCCTCTAAGGTAAATTTGATCTTCTTCGAGAATGGCATAGCACGCGATAGGCACCTGACAACCGCCTTCTAAGCGGCGATTCATGGCACGTTCGGCTTTTACGCAGGTTGCTGTTCTGGTGTGATGAAGGGGCGCTAATAATGCGAGTGTCTGCTTGTCGTTGATTCGGCATTCAACGCCAACCGCACCTTGACCACCCGCAGGCAGGCTTTGCTCTGGCGGGATATGCTGGCGAATGCGATCTTCCATTTCTAATCGAATTAATCCCGCTGAGGCAAGGATGATGGCGTCATATTCGCCAGCATCAAGCTTCGCTAAGCGCGTGTTGACGTTGCCACGTAGGAACTTGATTTCGAGGTCTGGGCGACGCTCGCGTAACTGAGTTTCACGTCGCAAACTGGAGGTTCCAACGACAGAGCCTTCAGGGAGTGATTCAAGCGTGTCGTAATGGTTGCTTACAAATGCGTCGGTGGGCTGTTCACGTTCACAAATGGTGGCTAGCCCCAACCCTTCGGGAAACTCCATCGGCACGTCTTTCATTGAATGCACAGCGATGTCTGCTTCGTTCTCCAGTAATGCTTGTTCTAACTCTTTGACAAACAATCCTTTACCGCCCACTTTAGCCAGCGGAACATCCAAAATTTTATCACCCCGTGATGTCATTCCGATCAACTCAACGGACAAGTTTTCGTGATGTCGCTCTAACTCTGCTTTGATAAATTCTGCCTGCCATAAAGCTAAGGGGCTTTTGCGAGTAGCGATGCGTAAAGTGCGAGTGTCTGTCATGTAAATGTCTCGACATAAGGCCTAAAAATATTCGTATTGTGCCTGAATAACATAAAAAAATCCTTCTGCCGCGCAAGGGTACGGACCAAAACTTAAGCAACTTTTTTCTGTGAACAATGAACCCTTATTGGTTTCTAGGTCGGATAGTTTTATTTCATCGGTTGTTTAACTTTATGAAATTGTTAAGTTAGGTGGGCATTAAAGGATGCTGTTGAAAGGATTTCTATGAAGACATTAATTAAAAAAACGCTAGTAGTAGCTTGTCTGTTTTGTGGTCTAAACCAAACTGTCTACGGGGTGTCCACTAGTCAACCGATGGTCAAGCAAACCGTTGATGCAGAAATCGCACAGTGGTTCTATCAAAAAATAGCCACTAAAGGCCCTCAGGTTATGTGTGAGGATAACGGTTATCGTCAGTGCTTCCAGCTGCCCTATTTCCAGAGTCCGATGAAACAAAATATTTGCGAACTTAAATCTTACGGTACGCATTTGGATTGCATTGACGAGTTGGAACATAAGATTAAAGAGCGCCCAACAGAAAAGGAACTCATTGACTACATCGGGGGTTATTTGAATTGCTCAGCGCTAGGGGTTGCCAAAGATGCAGGCTCTAGTTACAGAGTCGATGGCGACTGCTTAACCGAGTATGGGCGTACGCTTAAGCTCGATCAAATTATACAAAGGTTGAAGCAGCACTAAGTGTAGAGCTATTCAGTAATGAAACCGCTTCTATAAGCCACATCCGGAAGCATTATTTTCACTGTGCGTTTATAATGTGCGCAATTTGAATCCATGAAGTTGAGAGCTCCTATGTCTGAACAAACCAATAAACAGTCAAACCAGCAGTGGGGAGGCCGCTTCAGCGAGCCAACTGACGCCTTTGTTGCCCGTTTTACCGCGTCCGTGCAGTTTGATCAGCGTATGTATCGTCAAGATATTCAAGGCTCAGAGGCGCATGCTCGAATGCTAGCGAAGGTCGGCGTTTTAACCGATGAGGAGCGCGACTCAATTCTTCAAGGCTTAAAAGAGATTCAAAGCGATATTGAAAACGGTGACTTTGAATGGTCGATTGAGCTAGAAGATGTGCACATGAACATCGAAGCAGCGCTTACAGCGAAAATCGGTATCACGGGTAAAAAGCTTCATACTGGCCGTTCGCGTAATGACCAAGTGGCAACGGATATTCGTTTGTATGTTCGTGATGAAATTGA
>JBLXCH010000037.1:23430-28010 GCA_048265065.1 Motiliproteus sp.
AAAAAGCTTCATACTGGCCGTTCGCGTAATGACCAAGTGGCAACGGATATTCGTTTGTATGTTCGTGATGAAATTGACCTGATTCTGGCGGAGATTACTCGTCTTCAACAAGGCTTGTTAGACATAGCAGAGCGCGAAGCCGATACGATTATGCCGGGCTTTACTCATTTGCAAACAGCGCAGCCGGTAACCTTTGGTCACCATTTAATGGCGTGGTTTGAAATGCTGCAGCGTGATTACAGTCGTTTTCAAGATTGCCGTAAACGTGTGAATATTCTGCCGTTAGGTGCTGCTGCACTGGCGGGAACAACCTATCCGATTGACCGTCACTACACGGCAGAACTATTAGGTTTTGATTGCCCTACCGAGAACTCATTAGACTCAGTCAGCGATCGTGACTTTGCGATTGAGTTTTGCGCCGCCGCCAGCTTAGTGATGACTCACTTATCCCGTGCATCAGAAGAATTGGTGCTTTGGACGTCATCTCAGTTCAATTTTATCGACTTGCCAGACCGTTTCTGCACCGGTTCATCCATCATGCCGCAGAAGAAAAACCCTGACGTACCCGAGTTAGTGCGTGGTAAAGCCGGTCGAATTACAGGTCACTTAATGTCGTTATTGATGCTGATGAAGTCACAGCCGCTGGCCTACAACAAAGACAATCAAGAAGACAAAGAGCCATTGTTTGACGTGATTGATAATCTCAAAGGTTGTCTACGTGCTTATGCCGATATGGTGCCTGCAATCACCGCGAAAAAAGATAGCATGCGTGAAGCCGCGCTGAGAGGTTTTTCAACTGCCACAGATTTAGCCGATTACTTGGTGCGTAAAGGCGTAGCCTTCCGCGATGCGCACGAAGTGGTGGGTAAGTCCGTCGCCTACGGCATCGAAACCGGCAAAGACCTTGGCCAAATGGAACTGGCTGAATTGCAGCAGTTCTCTGACGTGATTACCGACGACGTGTTTGACGTACTGACGTTAGAAGGTTCTGTATCAGCCCGAAATCACATCGGCGGCACTGCTCCAGATCAGGTGCGTGCGGCAGTTAGTCGTGCAAGAGTGCTTATCGCTCAAAGGTAACACCAGCGCCTCAGTCTGAGGTTGTAATGGCCTCAGACTTACAATACCTTCTTATACTAGCTGCAATTGTTAGCGATTCTTAGGATGAGAAGGTTACCCATGCAATCTCCCCCGTCTTCCCTCAGTGTCTTCCCCTTTGTTGGTGATGATCGTAAAAAGATCGTTAAAGGCTTAGCGAATGTTTACCAGCAAGTTCAAGCTACAGGGAAGGTTCATTGGGTTTCTTTGGAAGCGGAATCAGGCTGGGGTAAAACCCGCATAGTCCATCAGTTTTATGAGCATCTTGCTAGCCTTCAGAGCAGTCGCTATTGGCCTCCAGAAATAAGCTATGGACATGACTTTGCATCTTCGAAAAGCATAGAAACGCGTCGCAAGTTAACTCATCCAGATTACGGTGTTATTGATCGAGAGGCTGGCTCATTACCTGAGTTTATGTGGTTGGGTATTGATTGTGCGTTCCGTAATGGATTATCTCAGGACGAGCTGCTAGCAGATATTCGGCAGCTTGAAATGCATAAAATCTATTTGGCTAAAGCATGGAGTGATGCCCACTCTATGGGTGCTCAAGTCCAGCATAAATTTAAAAAACTTGTGGATACACTGCTTGATGAGGGTGTTGCTGAAGGATTACAGCAGGTCGGTAATTTATCCTATGACGCTGCCTATGATTTGATTGAGCAAGGGGCGCATGCTGTGCCAGGTCTAGGAATTGTCGTTCGTTTCTTGCGCGACGGGGTCAAGAAAGCTCATACCATGCAGGTGCATCAGCGAATTATTGATGAGGCTGGAATGGGTGAGCAGCTTGACGCAGAAAATGC
This sequence comes from Motiliproteus sp., assembly GCA_048265065.1. Classification (GTDB taxonomy): domain Bacteria; phylum Pseudomonadota; class Gammaproteobacteria; order Pseudomonadales; family Balneatricaceae; genus Motiliproteus. The sequence continues at coordinate 25,329 of JBLXCH010000037.1, forward strand.
ACTGATAGAACAGATAACGCAGACAATACAAGCCTTTAGCTGTCGTGAAATTCCTTTTGTTATTGTGATCGAGGATCTGCATCGAGCCAATGAGCGATTAAAAAAATTGCTAGAAGCGTTAGTGCAGTCGTCTGCACATATTCTGATTATTTCTACGAGTTGGTGTTCACCTCAGTTAGATGCATTTCTTACCGGACAAACGATCACCCGCTTTGATCATTTGCTGCGAATAGGTCGGGGTTACGCAATTCCGCCTTTTTTTGATCCGACGCTGCAAGTAACCACGTTTAAACATGATCAGGTTAAGCGTGTTGTTGCACATTTCTATCCCGATACAACAGCTACAGAACTTACTGAAATTAGTAAGCATTTTACCAATCCTTTCGCGTTGGAACTGTTCTTCGGACTTAAGAAAAACAAACGTAAGCTCGGTGGAGCCATTGAACTCGGCGAGGATTTAGGCAAGTTAAAGACTGTGTCTGTTGAGCGGATGTATCAGGCACAGTGGGATGAGCTGGGTGCAGCCGATCAGCTTGCCCTTTCATTAGCGGCAGCATCAGTTCCAGATGATCAGTTGGGCTGGCATTTACGATTAGTCTCTGAATCCATAGACCAAATGTTGGAGAAAGGAGAATTGGAAGCGCATACCCCAGTGAATTTGATATCAGTAGGATATGACTGGTCAATAGCACTATCTGGCTGGATGTACGGTGTGGTAGAAGCTGGTCGGCTCGACTTTATTAAGTCAAGTATAGATAAAGGTACAGTGGTCGATGCGATTGACCTTGAGGATTTCTATCAATGCTTAGCGGATAGGTTACGGCTGCTTGATTGGAACAAGCTTGAATCAGAGGATCTTTCAGAATCGCTATATTTACATAAACTGGCTGTACATCTATATCGGCAAAACTGTTTAACAGTCCTAGAGGTTGCTCACCACATCAACCAGTTGTTCAGCCGGCAGAACAGTTTGAGTGAAGGCTTGGAGTATCGAGGTAAATTGGCTGAACTAGTTTTGCAGCTGGATTTTGACAAGCTTTCAGGTACTGACCATGTGGCTTTATTAGGTAGAACCTCAGCTGTTTTTTCTTCGCTTGGTGACTTTGCCAAAGCATACGAGCTTAATAAACGCATATTTGAAGATTTTAGTATTCACTTCTCGCCAAGTGCTCTGGATATTATTCGCTTTGAACTTCTTAAAACAGAGTTCAAATTGGGGCATTTGAGTGCAGAGCAATATGTTGGTGCATTGCTTGAAATGCTGGAAAGCTCATCAACTGATGACTTCGCCAAAATTCAGGTACATATGGCCTTGATAGAGCGGCGTTGTCAATTAAGCGACTTGCGTGCAGCGCAAGAATCCGTCCAAGCGATTGGCGTCTTATCGACAAAGGTCGGTTTGTCTCAGAATATGTATGATGATTTTTTAGTGGCTAGCGCTCGCGTCTCTATCGGTATTGCAACATCATCAATTAAAAACCGGTCACTTTCAGAACTGTTCAATTCAACTGAGACGAGCAGTATCAACCAGTTAGAAAAAGAGCTGCGGACGCTACTCTTTGAACTTGAAGAAAGATATGAACCAAGTGAGGGTAAGGTTTCTCATTTGAAGCACTTTATTGCCGAATTCTTAATGCATATTGGCAAGTTTGAAGAGGCTAATGTTCTCTATAGCGAATTACTTACAATCAAATCAGAGATGCCTAACGAGCTATGTACTATGTATGAAGGAAGAGCAAGCAAGTATGCAATGCATCGTCGGTATGATGAATCTGTTACTGATTTTTGTGCTGGATTATCTGCATATGAAGGGAAGGTTATAAATGCTGAGTATGTGGGTGCTGCATTATTAGCATTTCACCTAGAGAAGACTAGTTTTCATGACCGTGATGCGTTTTATAGTCTTTTTAAATTCTTAGTTTTAATTGACCCAGAGGAGTTAGAGCACCCTTCATATTTTTATACACTGCATAGCTATTACTTAAAACATCAATTGGTAAAACAACAAAAAACAGCGTTTATTGAGCACTTGGTCCGGTTGGTCCAAGTGTATGCTCATAACGATGAATTTAAGAAATTTGCCGAACACTTCTATCAAAAGATATTAAGTGCCGATGAATTTAGCCATGAGCTTCGTATTTGGTGCTTAGTTCAACTAGGGGAAAGCCTTATAAACAACCAAGGTTTTTTTCAAGCCGCAACCTATTTGCACTTCATACATGAAAATTTCGATTTGGATTCTAACCAACGGACTCAAATACGCTATTTATTGGCTAGTTGCCTTATAGAAATTAACCAACTGGAACAGGCCGATAAGTGCATTGAATTTGTTCAGGATCATGTAAGTAGCGGTAATGAGTTGCTGCAGGTTTCTCAAGCTGACCTAGATGATCTGCGCGCAAAATATCATGTAAAAGTTACTGAGTCTGGTCGTGCGTAGAACGCCGAGAAATTAAGTTTGTAGTGGCTAACTGCTGTTTGAATATATTCGCAAGCAGTCTGCTTTGTACTTCGCTCCAGAATGTTTATTAACTGAAGTCCGATGAGCATTTTAATTAATTAGGTCGTTTGCTTTTTGTGCAATAGCTTTTTCCATATGCTATGTGTGCGCAGACTGATTGATCGGTTAACGCTCTGTTAAAACTATTTATGTTTCTCTACCTAAAAATCGGTTGGGTTCTT
>JBLXCH010000038.1:0-27591 GCA_048265065.1 Motiliproteus sp.
GCAAAATCGTTATCTATATTACGTAGATCTAGATAATATTCTGCCCTTCTTCAGGGTCTCTCGATTTTCGTGCTTGATCAATAATATCCTGCGTATCGCTTTCTAATTCCTCGTTAGCTTCATCTAGCAGGTCATTTTGTACACTGGGTTCCTGAACGACAGCTTTTACAGCATCATTTGCCTTGTCCGAACCCGCCTTAAGCATAGGAATGCCCTGAGGAAAAATAACTTCCCTAGCATCATCAGGCATACTCACACCCGCAGACTCGAGACTACGTACCGCTTTACGCATGAGCACCGAAGCAACTTTAATAAGCTCGTACTTATGGCCGTCTATCCAGAAATGAACGACTAAATTGATGGTAGATGACCCCAAAGAATCAACTAAGACCTGCGCGTCAGGCTCCTTTAAGACTGCACCTTCATTCGCGGCCATTTCTAATATGGTTTCGCGTGCAAGCTGTATACTGGAGTCATAACCTATACCGATAATGAAGCTCCCTCTAATCCACGGGTTCGCTGAGAAGTTTTTAATAACGTTTTTATAGATAGTCGAATTAGGAATCTGAATATGATTACCATCAAAATCCACCAGCGTTGTACCTCGAGACGTCATTTTATTAACGACTCCTTTGAGTCCCTGCACCTCAATCACATCACCTAAGCGAAACGGTTTTTGTATACTTAACAGCAAACTAGAAATGAAGTTTTCTGCAATATCCTTAAACGCAAAGCCAATAATGATTCCTAACAAGCCGGTACCGCTAACTACGGCAAGCGCAGCCTGAGTCAAGCCAGCAAAGCTTAAAAAGATATACAGCCCTAATAAAATGATAAAAGCGCTAACACCGCGCCTCACAACATTTTTCACTAAAACACTAGAGCTTAGGTAATTAACTGGACTAAGAATCAAATAGGAGAGGGGTTTGGCTAAAAAGAAAAATGTGATGAAAATGATTAACCCTAAAAACAAGGAAGGGGCAATGGCTACAAAGTCTGCCCACAAGATCAACAAGTGATCACTGAAACGCTCAACGCTTGAAATCATCGCTTTACCACTCCGTTAGTTAAGCCTGTTATCTTCTTTAAATCACTTCATGCTTACCAGAAGAACCGTCACTATCGCAACACGCCTAATAAAAGATAAGTACTCTATTGCTGCAAGCTGAGAACCGTATAATTGATATGTAGGAAAGGAGGTTTAATTTACAACGGTAACTGGTATTCGCATATGCAACGCCGTGCTTGTTTGAGGTTAATTGCCCTAATCCCTCAGCACTTCAAACACTTCCTGTTTGCCATTAACAATACGAGTCATGTAAGTTTCTCTATTTAAATCGCCCTTATGGTCATAGCGCAGATCCATCAATAAACCTGGATTCTCTTTGGCAGAAAGCGATAAGTTTTTCATTGTCAAAGCAAACAATTTAGAATCAAATTTACCCACTTTTTCAGTCACAGCCTTGACCGTATACATTCCTATATATCCTTTAATACCATTATGGTCGCTAAGAACTCCGTATTCTTTCTGGTAACGTTTAGAAAAATTTTCAACCAAAGGGTTTGGCGCCTTTATGGTTGTCCCTACATGAGCAATAATACCCTCAGCCGCACTACCTACACGCTCTATGACAGCTTGACTCGTCAGCACAGTTTCACCCATGATCGGTTTACTATAACCCTTATTTTTTAATTCTTTTAATAGCCGAACTGAACCTTCCTCGTTTAAATACAAAAACAAAACATCCCCGGATGCGCCCATTGCTTTTCTGACTAACCGGCTGAAGTGCAATTGCCCAGAACCTGACTCCAGAACGTCTCCAATAGCAATATTTTGCTTCAACAGTTCATTGACCAACACATTTTTTCCATTCACGCCAAAGTCATTATTTACATGAATAATATCGACTGTTTGTGCATCAACACTCTCCTTCAAAAAGCGAACCATTCTCGGAAAAACACCCGTTTGGTCTACTGAAGTACGAAAAACATAAGGGTTTCCTTGCCGAGTAATTGCAGCGGCTTCACCACCAATAAACTGTGGAACCTCCGCTTCCTGCATGATATTCATAGAAACCATTGCTGAGCCAGAAAACACTGGCCCCATAACGACATAAACATCTTCAGATACCACTTTTTCTGCCAGCCCTCTGGCAACACCAGAGTTACTTTGCGTATCGTAGTATTGATACTCAATCTGCCTGCCTAAAATACCGCCAGATTCATTAATTTCTTTGATCGCTAAGCGAACACCATTATTAAAATGCATACCGGCAAAACGCATGTTTCCAGTAAGCTCAACTAAGCCGGATATTTTCACGGTCTCTATTGCATAGCTGGATGATGAGCTCAGTAGAAAAACGGCAGCACATAACTGTAACCTTTTCATTAAAAGCTTCATGTCATCCTCCTGGTTGCGATGCCAAAAATACCTCAAATTCTTTCTCAGGCATCGGCTTACCCAAATAATAGCCTTGCAGCTGGGAAACACCTTCTTGAGTCAAAATATCAGCAACATCCCCGCTCTCCACACCCTCAGCAACTGTTTCTAAACCATAAGCCGATGCCACTTTGATAATAGCTTGTATTAAACCTAGTCCGTTTTCTGTTTGAACACGTCGAACAAAAGATATGTCTATTTTCAATTTGGTTGAGGGCATTTCATGCAGTTGGGAGAGTGATGAATAACCGGTCCCAAAATCATCAATAGCGATACCAAAGCCCATCCCTGCTAATTCTGCTAAACGATGCTCAGTATGTTCAGCGTCCTCCATAGCTACACTTTCTGTAATTTCTAAATCTACGAATGAGGCCGATACGCCCAGTTTTTCCAAGTCAGCCAGCAAATCTTGTGCAAATGATTGAGAATACAGTTGCCTTCTAGAAACATTAATCGCCATTCTTATATCGAACCCACGTTGGCGCCAATCATGTAAGTTTTTTATCGATTGCTGCCAGACTTGCCTACCCAACTCACGAATTAGCCCTAAGCTTTCAGCCATTGGCACAAACGTCTGTGGTGAGATCCAACCATATTCCTTATCTTTCCAACGGCATAGCGCCTCACAACCCACCACATGGCGCGTTTTCGCATTCATTATAGGCTGATACCAAACTTGCAAACTTGTTTCCTGAATAGCTGCTGATAAACGATTCTGAATATAAATATCGTGGTTATTTTGTTTCGTTATTGTCATCTCAGAGAAAAAGCATAACGTGTTACGGCCTTGATGCTTCGCTTCAAACATGGCTCGATCAGCCTGCGACAAGAGCGTTTCAACATCACTCGCATCATCAGGATAGAGCGCTGCACCAATACTACATGTTGGATGAAATTCAGCATCAGCGAGAAATATTGGTTCCCCACAAACCTCCCTTAATTTGTTAAGCAGCACTTCAGCATTATGCTTACTATCAACTTTGGCCAATAAAACAAACTCATCCCCACCCCAACGAGACAACGTATCATCTGGTCGTAGTGTACTTTTTAATGCAGCTGCAAAAGCGACTAATAATTCATCCCCTGTCTTGTGACCAAACTGGTCATTAACATGCTTAAAATGATCTAAATCCAAAAAACATAACAGTACCTTAGCACCCGTACGTTCAGTGGTTTTCAGTGCTACGTCACAACGGTCCTCCAAGAGCACACGGTTGGGTAGTCCGGTTAAAGAGTCATGTAGAGCCATATGCGTGACACGCTTTTCTAACTGGTAACTTTGGGTAATATCTCTCAATACACCTCGAATCGACTTAACCTGCTCATTGATGACCTTGCCAACAATAAAACGATACTCTAACCAGCTCGTACCATTTTTCTTTTCCAGCCTAACTTTGCCTCGGAGTCCTGTTTTGGTGCCTGAAAAAATCAACAAAAGCTCTTGGCGAAGTCCTTGACGGTCTTCAGCATGGATAACGTCATAAATAGTTGTCCCTAGTTCATCAACTAACCGCATCCAGCCGGTACTGGCCAACAAGTACTCACCATTGGGTGACAATTCAACCACGCCCTCTTCCAGAATTTCTAGCGTTTGCAAATAGGCAAAATGCTCTTGGTTATACTTCATCACGCTGCGCATTAAATCTCTATTGGTTGAGGCCAGCTCTCCAATCTCATCAGTAATTTCAGACTGAACATCTAGCCTAGTGCCTGCTACGTCACTTAACTCGTAGCTTTTACTAAAATTTTTTGAAACCGCAGAAACCGTTGCGATTCGTTGAGTCAAACGTTTTGACCAGCGACCCAGCACCAACCAAAGAATCAGCGTCAACACAATCATGAAGAGAGCACTACCGATAACAATATGAAAGTTCGACACTTCTCGTTGTACTTTCAAATGCAAAACTAAATAAGGAGCGCTAAATTCATCAAAGAAAATCTGCAAAGTACTTTGCTCGATTTCACCCAGATTGCCTTTTTGAATATTTTCCGAGATAGAATGAACGCTAACACCTAGATCTAAATCACTTCGTGAGCTAGCCATAACTTTATTGTCATGAACCAACAGCACATCGGTATCAAACGTCGCTAATAAACGTAAGGTCGCAGAATCAATAGGTTGCAGTAACAAAAGCGTTCCATCTTCACTTTCTGATAATGGTAAGGTCGTTTCCAAAACTGCATAAATACGATATTGGTGCTCAAAACGAATCCACGATGGTGTGTGATGATGAAGACGTTTTTCTAATGCTTCACCTTGGGGACCAAAGCTATAAAGGGGTGAGCCGTCACTATTAAGTACAGCCCCTGATGAGAAGCGATTGAACTCCCTCTCCTGAATTTGAAAATAATCGTCTAAGAAACTCTTCTGCTCTGCCTGCGTCCTAGTTTCAAATTTACCAACGCGCTTAATTTGCGATGCATGAAAGTACGTAGTTCTCGCCCAGCTTTCATAAAAAATTTCAAAGCTGCGAGCCAAGTACTCTGACGCCTGTTCACTACGTTGCTCATGCAACTGATTAGACCAAGCCGTATAGACCAGCTGAACCACAAGATTTTCAATAATCACCACAAGCACTAAAACAGCCACAAAGCGCGTCACTAGCTGCCGACGTAGCCCAGTATTTTTATTCTTCATTATGATCTGCTATGAATTCTGCGGCGAAATACTAGATCAGCCTTGACCTGAAAAAAGAAAGAGACCAGTGAAGTCTCTTCTGTCCAGTTATCAGTATAGACTCAACTATGAAAAAGCCCTCATTCAGCCTTGGCTGTAAGCAATAGAAACAGCAATATTGGCAAAGCCTAGTGCTATTCGAAAAACACACAGACAAGAAACGCTAAACCTGTGGCCTAAGCGAAATAGGTACGGTAAAGAATGACGAAAACCACCATAAGAGAGAAGAAAGCAATGAAGAAGGTTTCAATTGAAACACTGCAGATTGAATAATAAAGAAAAACGTTATAACGATAGAGATAATATTGGTCGGGACGGCAGGATTTGAACCTGCGACCCCTTGCACCCCATGCAAGTGCGCTACCAGGCTGCGCTACGCCCCGACGACTGAAACCATTGAAGATTTCGAGGTTGGTGATACTACGTTAAGATGACTTTTAGCGCAATCAGAACACGCATTAAGCTTTACGAAGCTGAGCTAAAATACCTTCAAGTTCTGAGATCGACTGCCGGATGACCTGCTTATACTTTGTACCATCCGATTTTGCACCATCCCCTTCTAACCAAAGCCGAGCGCCGGCTATCGTGAGCCCTTGCTCATAGAGTAACGATGATAACTGACGAACAAGCAAGACATCCTGACGCTGGTAATATCGGCGGTTGCCGTTACGCTTTACCGGTTTGAGTTGATCGAATTCTTTTTCCCAGTAACGTAGTACGTGCGGCTTGATACCACAAAGCGCTGAAACTTCACCTATAGCGAAGTAGCGCTTTTCTGGGATTGCTGGCAGGTTTGCATTATTCGGGCTTTGGGCCTGCATAGGTTTCTACTTTCTCTTTCAACTTTTGGCCAGGCCTAAAAGTCACAACGCGTCGCGCCGAAATAGGGACTTCTTCACCGGTTTTTGGGTTCCGGCCCGGGCGTTGGCTTTTGTCACGCAGATCAAAATTCCCAAAACCTGAGAGTTTAACTTGTTCGTTCTCTGCTAAGCATGCGCGAACCTCTTCGAAAAAAGATTCCACCATATCCTTAGCTTCACGCTTGTTTAAACCAACAACATCAAAAAGACGTTCAGCCATATCGGCCTTTGTCAGAGATCCCATGCAATACTCCCTTTAACTAACGTTGAGAGTCAACCTCTCAATACAGCAGAGAATGAAGATTCCATTGAAGACACAATAGCAGCAAAAACTGTATTGATTTCATCATCATTAAGGGTGCGCGATGGATGTTGCCAGGTCAAGCCTATGGCTAGACTTTTTTTACCGTTTTCAATACCTTCGCCCTGATAAACGTCAAAAATAGTCGTATTTGTTAGCCATTCGCCAGCCTGTGTTCGCACACAATCTAATAAATCGGCAACAGGCACTGATTCATTAACAAGCACGGCAAGATCGCGCCGGGTTTCGGGAAATTTGGATAATTCGCTAAATACCGGCAACACACCTTGTTGAATAGGTGCTAGTTCTAGCTCGAACAAAAAGACAGGCCCTTGCACACCAAGTTGCTTATAAAGGCTGGGATGCAAAGCACCTAAGTAGCCAATCACAACACCATCTCGTGTAATAGCAGCCGACTGGCCCGGATGTAAAACGGGGTGCTCTGTCGCTTCGAAGCGATAAGCAGAAAGGCTTCCGCTGGCCGCAAGTAGCGCTTCGACATCACCTTTCACATCAAAAAAGTCGATCGTTTCAGCCGATGAGCTCCAGCCTTCAGGGTTGCGAGCACCATAAACCACACCGGATAACACTGTATCCTGCTTCAACCCGCCCTCTTCAGGCAAAAAGCGCTGACCCGTTTCAAACATCCGAATCCGCGACTGCTGGCGATTTTGGTTATGTTGCAACGTTTTAATCAGCCCCGGCCAGAGCGTTGTGCGCATTACCGACATGTCAGCAGAGATCGGGTTATCCAAGGCAACCGCCACGTGCTTTCGATCAAAAATTTGCTGTATTTTTGGCTCGACAAAACTATAGGTGATCGCTTCTTGATAGCCCCGCGCAACCAAAGTACTAGACAATGAATCCATCGGTAAGAAGGTTTCATCGTCAGATTCAATCAGCATTGGCAATGCCATACTGGTTACCGGCAGATTATTGTAACCATACACTCGCGCTAGCTCTTCCAGTAGGTCTTCTTCTATGCTGATATCAAAGCGATAACTGGGTACTGAAAACGTCCAGCTATCCACATCACTAGATAGTGCTTTAAGCCCAAGACGAGAGAGAATATCAACAACAGTTTCGTCCGGAAGCTCAAAACCCAAGCCGTTGAAAATACGAGCACGACGCAGCGTCACCGCTCGATCAGCAGGCAGATGTTCATTCTTAACTGAAGTAACGGGACCAGCTTCGCCACCAACAATAGCCAATAACAAGGCTGTAGCTCGCTCTAACGCCTGTTCTTGTAATTTATAATCGACCCCTCGTTCAAAACGATGTGAAGAGTCAGTGTGCAAACCATAGGCTCTCGCACGGCCCGCAATAGAAACAGGATTAAAGAAAGCGCTTTCTAAGAAAATATCTTTAGTATTTGTGGTTACTGAAGTGACTTCACCACCCATGATGCCTGCCATCGCAATGGCTCTTGCATCATCAGCAATAACTAAGGTGTCTGCATTAAGCTCAACTTCCTGGCCGCCCAACAAGATCAACTTTTCACCCTGCTCTGCCATTCTCACTTGTACACTGCCTTGTAGTGTATTGAGATCAAAGGCATGCATCGGTTGACCCAATTCTAACAACACATAATTAGTCACATCGACAATAGCATCAATGCTGCGAATATCCGCGCGGCGTAAACGCTCTTTCATCCACAGTGGTGTTGGCTTAGTAACATCAACATTGCGGATAACGCGGCCACTATAAGAAGAGCAAGCCTCACCGGCTTTAAGCGAAACACCAAAAGTATCATTAATTGATGAATCAACAGGATCGATCGTTGGCTCATTGACAGCTAAGCGATTCAGCACGCCTACATCACGCGCAATACCTTTTACCGAGAGACAGTCGCTTCTGTTGGGTGTCAAGTCGATTTCAATAGCGGTATCGTCGAGTTGCAAGTACTCACGCAAACAAGAGCCCACTGGTGCGTCTGCTGGCAATTCCCAAATACCATCATTGTCATCACCCAACTGCAACTCAGTTTGAGCACAGAGCATGCCGAAAGACTCTACGCCTCTCAATTTAGCTTTTTTAATTTTAAAGGGCTTACCATCTTCACCTGGTGGCAAAACCGAACCCACCACAGCAAAAGGAATTTTAATACCGGGACGAGCATTAGGTGCGCCGCACACGACTTTTACCGGCTCATGGCCGTTACCAGCAACAAGACAAACTGAAAGCTTATCAGCGTCTGGGTGCTGTTCTTTTTCTAGAATCTCACCAACGACAACACCACTAAACGCGCCTGCAACAGGGTCTACACCATCAACTTCTAGGCCTGCCATAGTGATTTGTTCTGCCAACTCTGCTGTTGTCAGTTCTGGGTTAACCCATTCGCGTAACCAAGCTTCACTCAGTTTCATTGTTAATTCGCTTCTCTATTTTCGCTTTCAGTTTTAAGGCTAAGTTGTCGCAGTCTGTAGTCGTTATGCAAACTGTCTTAAGAATTTAAGGTCGTTCTCAAAGAACAATCGTAAATCGTTAACGCCGTAACGCAGCATCGCTAATCGCTCAACACCTAAGCCAAAGGCAAAACCTGTGTATTTTTCTGGATCTACACCGCTCGACGTTAATACATTCGGGTGGACCATGCCGCAGCCCCCCACTTCCAACCAACCGGTTTTACTAGACTCCCATTGAATATCGAACTCAGCTGAAGGCTCTGTAAACGGAAAGAATGACGGACGAAAGCGGACTTCTAATGCTTCATTTTCAAAGAAGGCTCGTAGGAATTGCACGATCGTACCCTTCAGATCAGCAAAGCTAACATCTTTATCAATCACCAAACCTTCTACTTGGTGAAACATCGGCGTGTGAGTCACATCAGAATCACAACGGTAGACACGTCCGGGACAGATAATATGGATAGGCGGTTCTTGATTTTCCATGGTACGAACTTGAACCGGTGACGTATGGGTACGAAGGACATTTTCCTTACCGATATAGAAAGTATCGTGCATTGCTCTTGCAGGATGGTGTGCAGGAATATTTAGCGCATCAAAGTTATGGTAGTTATCTTCAATTTCAGGTCCTGTTTCGACCTTGTAACCAACTTTGGCGAAAATATTTTCAATGCGATTGAGCGTTCGAGTGACCGGATGCAATCCACCGGTAGTTTGACCGCGGCCCGGCAAACTGACATCTAATTTTTCGGCTTCAAGCTGAGCATTTAAAGCTTCAGCAGCAAGCAGATCTTTGCGCTCATTAATTAACGCCTGAAGATCTTGTTTAGCCTCGTTAATTGCAGCACCTGCTTTTGGGCGTTCTTCAGCAGACAAATGACCTAAGCCTTTAAGCAACTGAGTTAATTCACCTTTCTTACCTAAGAAGCGTACACGTACTTGGTCTAGGCTTGCTGCATCATTTGCTTGATCAACGGCCTCTTTGCCTTGCGCTAAGAGGAGGTCTAGGTTTTCCATCAAGGGCTCCAATCATCTACAGCCTTCAGCAAGGTCTGTAGCTAACGTCTATTAACTGTATTAACTCGCGGCCCTGTTACATGTCAAAGCGGCATACAGGCCAAAACCACGAGCTCAAAAAAATCTATCTCATTAACCTTCGAATATATCCAACGCTGGTTACATTCGAAGGTGCACAATCGGCGTGCTAACGCTATTTCCTTGGCGTTTATTAGTCATGGCACAGTAAATCCAATGGCGTGACCAATAAAAAGGGGAAGAGTATTTACCCTTCCCCTATCAAATCAACCTTACCGATCAAACGTTTTAAAAACGCGGGTAAGATTAAGAGCGATCTAATAACCTTACGGTTATCTTAGGCTAGCGCAGCCTTTGCTTTTTCAACGATAGCAGCAAAAGTTGCTTTTTCGTGAATAGCGAGATCAGCTAGAACCTTACGGTCGATTTCAATAGAGGCCTTTTTAAGACCAGCAATAAATCGGCTGTAAGACAAACCATTGATGCGTGCTGCTGCGTTGATACGCGCAATCCACAATGCACGAAACTGACGCTTACGCTGACGGCGGTCGCGGTAAGCATACTGACCTGCTTTGATAACTGCTTGTTTAGCAACACGGAATACACGGCTACGAGCACCGTAATAACCTTTGGCTTGCTTTAATACTTTTTTGTGACGACGACGAGCGACAACACCACGTTTTACGCGAGGCATAATTCTATCCTTCTACTATCTATAATAAGAACGAAACCGATTAGGCTTCGCGCAACATGCGCTTAACCAATGGAGCGTCAACAGCGTTGACTGAGCTAGTACCACGCAGGTGGCGCTTACGCTTAGTGCTCTTCTTGGTCAGAATGTGGCTAGTATGAGACGACTTACGCTTGAAGCCGCTAGCGGTTTTTTTGAAACGCTTTGCAGCACCGCTACAAGTTTTCATTTTAGGCATTTTACTTCTCCACGCATTCGTTAAGTTCTATATAAAGGCCTTGTTACTGGTAACGATGTATACAGCGTCACCAGTCATACCTTTACTTTTTCTTTTTAGGAGCCAAAACCATAATCATTTGACGACCTTCCATTTTAGGATGCTGCTCTACAGCACTGATTTCTTCGAGATCGGCTTCGATCCGTTTCATCAGCTGCATACCTAACTCTTGGTGAGCCATCTCACGACCACGGAAACGTAAAGACACTTTGGCCTTATCTCCTTGATCTAGGAAACGTATCAGGTTGCGTAGTTTTACCTGATAATCCCCTTCTTCAGTTCCTGGACGGAACTTCATTTCTTTAACTTGAGTCTGCTTCTGCTTTTTGCGTTGCTCAGCTTTCTGCTTCTTCACTTCAAAGACATGTTTGCCGTAGTCCATCAATTTACAGACTACCGGATCAGCATCTGGCGCGATCAATACTAAATCAAGGGTAGCTTCTTGCGCTTTTTGAAGCGCTTCATTAATTGACACTATACCCAGTTGATCGCCTTCAGCGCCTACTAGACGGACTTCATTAGCTTCGATTTCTTCGTTAATCGTCGCACGCTTGCTCCCGCCTTTGCTATTTCCTCTTTTGATACTCAGCTCTCCGCTATGCTCGACCTTTACGTGCGACTTCAGCTTCTAGACGTTCTGCTAGTTGCTCAATAGTCATGGAACCAAGATCTTCTCCGTTCCGTAAACGCACTGTAACTGTCTTAGATTCAACTTCCTTATCGCCGACTACCAGCTGATAGGGAACTTTCTGAATTGTGTGCTCGCGAATTTTAAAGCCGATCTTCTCGTTTCTCAAGTCTGCCTTGGCTCTAAATCCACGATCTTGCAGGGTTTCTGCAATTTCTTGACAAAAATCAGCCTGTTTATCAGTAATATTCATAATTACTGCCTGTACAGGTGATAACCAGAGCGGCATTGCTCCGGCGTACTCTTCGATCAGAATTCCGATAAAACGTTCAAATGAACCCAAAATAGCACGATGCAACATGACCGGCGTTTCACGATCACCTTGTTCATTGACGAATTGTGCGTCTAAACGACCCGGCATTGAGAAGTCCACTTGAATGGTGCCGCATTGCCACACTCGATCAAGACAATCTTTCAAGGAAAACTCAATCTTTGGACCGTAGAAAGCCCCTTCACCCGGAAGTTCTTCCCATGGCAAGCCTTTACTATCCAGCGCAGCCGCTAAAGCTTGCTCTGCCTTGTCCCAAACTTCGTCGCTTCCCACGCGCTTTTCAGGGCGTGTGGACAATTTCAGAATAACTTCCGTAAAACCAAAATCGTTATAAACTTCATACAGAAGATCGATAAAAGTCGATACCTCTGACTGTATCATCGCTTCACTACAAAAAATGTGCGCATCATCTTGTGTAAAGCCGCGTACGCGCATAATACCATGCAACGAGCCCGAGGGCTCATTGCGATGACAAGAACCAAACTCAGCGATACGTAAAGGCAAATCACGATAACTACGTAAACCTTGATTGAACACCTGCACATGGCACGGGCAATTCATCGGTTTAACCGCATAATCACGACTTTCCGAATGGGTAGTGAACATCATATCACTGAACTTATCCCAGTGACCTGAGCGCTCCCACAGGCTACGATCAACCACTTGTGGGGTCTTGATTTCTTGATAGCCATTGCGATTCTGCACGTTGCGCATGTATTGCTCAACGGCTTGATAGATTGTCCAACCATTAGGATGCCAGAAAACCATACCAGGGGCTTCTTCCTGAGTATGGAACAAATCCATCTTCTTACCCAATTTGCGATGGTCACGCTTCGCTGCTTCTTCTAGCATACGAAGGTAGCTTGATAGCTGCTTTTTATCCGCAAATGCAGTACCGTAAATACGTTGCAACATTTTATTATCAGAGCTGCCGCGCCAGTATGCACCACTGACTTTCTGTAATTTGAAATGCTTACAAAAACTCATGTTCGGCACATGGGGGCCGCGGCACATGTCGATGTATTCTTGATGATGATAAAGACCGGGGGTCGCATCTTTAGGTACATCTTGTTCTAAAATTTCGATTTTATAGTCTTCGCCGCGCTCAGCAAAAACTGCTTTAGCTTCTGACCAGCTGACGTTTTTCTTCACGACTTCATAGCCAGTTTTAACCAGCTCTTTCATCCGTTTTTCAATATTCTGGATATCATCTTCTGACAACGAATGCTCAAGATCGATATCGTAGTAGAACCCATTATCAATAGTTGGGCCTATAGCCATTTTTGCATTTGGCCACAATTGTTTCAGCGCATGACCTAAAAGATGAGCACAAGAGTGGCGAATAATTTCCAAGCCATCTTCATCTCGCGCCGTAAACAACGTCAGTTCTGCATCGTCTGTAATTACGTCGCACGCATCAACGCGCTGACCATTAACACGACCACCAAGGGTCGCTTTTGCCAATCCGGGGCCAATATCAAGCGCGACATCATAAACAGACACAGGCTTATCGAAGCTGCGCTGGCTACCGTCAGGAAGGGTAATTACAGGCATTAAAACTTTTCCTTATCCCAGTGGTGACCCCTACCAAAGGCCACATTAGGCATTAAAACAAGCAACACGACTACAAGCTTATCCACTAGCAATCATGTATAAAATAAATGAGGGTCGTAATTCTACAGTGACCCGCTATTTAGAACAACTTAAAACAAGCGACTCGAACCAACCCTAAAGAGTGGCTCTACCCCTTACGATTCATCACTAAAAATACAAAGAAACATTCCGATGCTCGGACATACAGCTCGACAAGTAATTCACTTGCGCTTGACTCAACCGGGCCTGTTGACGAGCGCCGATAGTGCTTTCGATCGCCGACAAATAAGTACTCACGGGTTCAGCAATATGACGTTGCACCTTCAGTCTCGTAGCCGCTTCCACCGAAGCTTTAGTTGACGCTTGGGCTAAAAACTCAGCCGCGACTGAAAGCCCATCATCTTTACGTAAGGCTCTTCTCGCCTTATACAACAACGACTTTATTGCCTGAGCATTTGCCTGTTCGCTCGCCAGCTGTTCCAGCTCTTTAATTGAAGCAACCAGGTCCGCTGAATTAACACCTGACTCAGCCAGCCTTTTATTCAACGTATCAATTCTACCGCTTAATTCAACCAATGCATCACTACCCTCAAGCGATTCACCTATTTTCTGCATATCCGTGTAAGCTGCATCTGCGCTACGCCGGTATGTTAAACGCGCACGTTTTTCAACAGCACCAAGCTGCTTGTATGATTTATCAAGCGCAGCCCACTCATTGGGCACAGAGGCTTCAAGGTTAGCGATAGCTGCTTTATATTCCGCAATCTGCTGACGTAAGCTCGCTACCAACGCTTCATCAACCACCTCTTCACGCTGCTGGTACGTAAGTTCCTGCTGAGCAGCTTTCACCAATCCAGCGTACTCGCGACTTTCTTCTTTAATTCGGCGAACTTGCTGATGGTAAGGCCTGTACTCATGCTCTGCGGCTAGTCGCGCAGACTCCGCCTGACGAACATCAGCCACCTTATCAAATACTGATTCCGCACCACTCAAAGCAGCGAGAATTTTCTTTTCATAAATTTCAGGAAGTGTTGATAAGGACGCATTACGCAGTTGAGATATCGCCTGCCGTAACTGACTTTCATTCGTCGCATATTCAGCAAAAACCCACTCTTCAAGGCAAGGCTGCACGCGAGGATTAATCGGTGGCGGCGCCGTTTCTGCCATCAAATAGCTACGTGTCGGCAAATAGTTGACGAGTTTCGGGCTAAACCCAACAACCAGCAACGCCAGTAATTGCAGACCAATAAACGGTACAACTCCACGATAGATTTGCAATGTTTTAATCGCCTTCTCGGCAACACCCCGCAAATAAAACAGCGCAAAACCAAAGGGCGGCGTCAAGAATGAGGTTTGGATATTAAGGCCGACCATCACCCCCAGCCATACAGCAGTGACATTAGCCTCTGGATTAGCCAATAGGATCGGCGCAACAATCGGCACAACCACCACAGCGATTTCAATAAAGTCTAAAAAGAAACCTAAAAGAAAGATCACCAACATGACGACGAAGAACTGACCCCAGAACCCGCCAGGAAGACTGTTAAGGAAATCTTTAACTAATTCCTCACCACCAAAACCACGAAAGGCTGACGTCAGCATTGCTGCACCAATCAAGATCACGAAGACCATCGAGGTCGTCTTCGCCGTTTCTATCATGGTTTCATGCAGGGCGTTATTAGCTTTCCAAACACGCCAAGCACTCCATCCGATAGCCGCGAGCAAAGCAACGACAGCGGTTAGCGCGACAAATAACGCCAAACCACGATCTTCGCCAGACGATTTAAAATTAAGGTCCGCGCTCTGTGATAAAAACGCCAAAACCATAAGTGCGGCCAAGACAATAAGCACGGGAACATAACGATAACGTTCACCCTCAAAGAGCCTATAGCCGCCCATGATCAGCGCACCTACCGCACCGATAGCACCCGCCTGATTCACCGTCGCCACACCAAGAATAATTGAACCTAACACCGTAAAAATCAGTGCCAAGGGAGGCACTAAAGCCAGCAATAGCTGTTTAATGAAGGCTCGATCTATTTGACCGCCAGACGCAACGGGCGGTGCAACTTGAGGCTTGAATCGCGCGTAAAAGAAGATATAGGCAATGTATAGCAGCACCAGCAACATCCCAGGCAGCAACGCCCCCATAAACATGTCGCCAGCACTCACCGAACTCACGTCTAAAATCGACGGCATTGAAAACTCACCGGTCGATTCACGGTATTCCGTTT
Source organism: Motiliproteus sp. (assembly GCA_048265065.1). Lineage (GTDB taxonomy): Bacteria > Pseudomonadota > Gammaproteobacteria > Pseudomonadales > Balneatricaceae > Motiliproteus. The sequence goes on from JBLXCH010000038.1 coordinate 15,473, forward strand.
TCCGAATCGCCCCAGCCTGTGCCGCTGCCGCCGCCAACTGGTCCGATAGAATTATCAAAACAATCGATGGCGGGATAATCTGGCCCAGCGTACCTGACGCACAAATAGTGCCGCAGGCCAATGAAGGAGAGTAGTTATTGCGCATCATCGCAGGCAAAGAAATCAAGCCCATTGCAACGACCGTTGCACCGACAATACCAGTAGTAGCAGCTAACAAAGCGCCCACAACGATAACGGAGATACCAAGCCCACCGGGAACTGGCCCAAACAAACGCGCCATAGCAATTAGCAAATCTTCTGCAACCTTAGAGCGCTGCAGCATAATTCCCATAAAAATAAACAGCGGGATAGCAATTAGCGTATCCCTCTCAACATCCCAATAGAGACTTCGGAAGTTAGTAATCCCCGCATTTATCCATTCAACAGGACCCCCATGAGAGAAATAGGCATCAGGGTTATCCGCAATCAACCAACCAAAAAATGCCGCGATACCTATCGATAAGATAGCGCAACCAGGCAATGCAAAAGCAACAGGGAAACCCGACAATAACGCCAACACCATTAAAACGACTAATACACCGAGGAATAACACTTCCATTACGCGACACCCTCAGTTTTTGCACTTAGTTGCTCCGAGCCTTCTTGCGACTCTTCATTCTCGACTGCTTGATCGCTTTGTTTATCCGTCAGCAAAGCAACTTGCTGAATCAGATAGGCACAAAATTGAAAAATCATTGTGACTGCGAACACGATTAAAAAGCCCACCATGAGGTACTTCACATACAGTCCAAAACCACTTTGAGAAATTTCAACACTTAATAAAGGACTATTGATGCTGCTACCTTTGCTCCACATACCGCTCAATAAAATAGCCCAACAAAAAGGCAACCCTAAAAGCAAAACACCAATCACATTCATCTTTGCCCTGACCTTGTCACTTAAGCTGGCGTACAAAACGTCAACTCGCACATGGCCGTCGGCAACAAACGTATAAGCACTGGCGAACAGGAATAGCGCCGCATACCAGAAGCGCACCAAATCACCCATAAAAACTTGCTCATAGGAAAAAACAAAACGAAAGATAACGATCAACAGCTCCATTATCACAATCAGCAAACAAAGCCAGACAAAGCTGAGCCCTCTGATCACTAACGCCAAAACAAAGCCCGCTAACACCAACGGTAAATGCACTATTTCTCCACGGTATTGTGGTCGCACTAAAGCACTAGCCACCTCATCGCCGACCATTGTCACCAACCAGCCTTCAACCCGCATAAGAGAAATCGCCACATCGGCCAGACCGACAAGCATCACCCCCCAAAAAGCAGCACGAACAAGATAAGCAGAGAAGCTACTCAAATAAGCGACATCACGTTCGGCAGACTGGTATTTGCTTGATAAAACCCAGGCTACGGAGAAAAAAACTGTCGCTAAATAGCTCACCCATTGAACATACCCTTGCCAATTGAGTGAAACATCACTTGAGCCACCAGCTGCTCCGGACAGCACACCCGGCCACCCTTGCCAAAAGGTCAAATAATTATTGATAAGAAAAGTCAAACTAAGCATGGCCACTGACCAGGCAAAAGCCCTCGTCAACACCAAAGCCGAAGAGACAGGCAAATCGCTAGAAGTCATCTTTGATTTCATAAGAATTGAACCACCCACACCACGTGCAGGTGGCTATAGTTACGGCAATAGACTAGAGATCTAAAGCTCGGTTTCGTTGAGTTAAATAAGCACCATCTGAGATTTTCGCCCACGCGCCTAAACGCTGACGAGCACTGGCGAAACTGGTGTGGATACGATCAGCAATTTCACTGTGTTGACGCGTTTCATCGAACACTTCTTCAGACGCCATTGCCAATGCATCATAAATTTCTTCGTTGAATTCACGAAGTTTAACACCCTGTTCGTTAATCAACTTATCAAGGTACGTACCGTTATTGGCGTTGTACTCTGACATCATGACTTCCGTTTCCATCGCAGCAGCAGCTTCGATCAGCAAACGATCGGAGTTAGATAAGCTCTCCCACCACGACTTATTCATCCCTGCGGAGAACATTGTCGCTGGTTCGTGCATACCAGGGAAGTAATAATAGCCAGCAGCTTCGTAGAACTTCATCAAATAATCATTCCACGGACCGATCCATTCAGTTGCATCGATAGTGCCAGACACCAAGTTTTCATAAATTTGGCCACCGGGCAAAGGTACTGGCGATACGCCTAATTTGGACATGACATCACCACCCAAACCAGGAATGCGCATTTTCAGCCCTTTCAAGTCATCAACCGAATTGATTTCTTTACGGAACCAACCACCCATTTGTACACCAGTGTTACCACAGGGCAGACCTTTTAGGCCATAACCTTCTGCTAACTCATCCCACAGTTCTTGGCCGCCACCAAAACGCATCCACGCGTTCATCTCTGTGTAAGTCAAACCAAAAGGCACAGTGGTGAAGTAAGCAAAACCAGGGTGCTTACCTTTCCAATAGTATTCAGCTGAGTGGTACATCTGCGCATTACCTGATGCCACTTCATCAAACGCATCAAACGCTTTAACACGCTCGCCTGCAGCAAAGTAATTCACTTGGATGCGGCCATCACTCAGATCAGAGATACGCTTAGCAAAACGCTGTGCGCCAGTGCCCATACCCGGAAAATCACGAGGCCAGGAAGATACAATATTAATTTCCATCCGCTCGCGAGCAATCGCTGGAGCTGCGATAGTTGTTGCCGCTGCAACACCGCCGATACCGACTAAGCTAGACTTCAATACGTCACGTCTTTTCATGAAGCTGTCCCCTCATATAAATTTTATTCTTTTCGCACAGTTATAAGACCGTTAAGTGGTTCGCAGTCTACCCACTTTCACACAATATTCCATCACTATTGGAGCGTTAAAACTGATGCTTTTTATTTTTCTGCTGCATGAGTTAATACGTACTAAAACATCACTGCTGATTAACACGCCCAATCGTCATACAATGCCGCCCTACCCAATTAAATATAGCTATTAAGCGACTACACGCTAATGAATTTAATCTTATTAACTCCCGCCGACTTCATTAGCGAAAAGGTCGTTCGTCTTTCTGGACGAAGATTCGAGCACATTTGCCAATATCACCACCCCGAAATCGGCAAAGAATTACGCGCTGGCATCGTAGATGGCAACGTAGGCAAAGCCACGATAGAAAGTATAGACAGTCGCAGCATCACGCTACGCGTTAACTGCCTAGACGCGCCACCGCCTCAACTACCCGTCACATTAGTCATGGCGCTGCCACGGCCTAAGGTACTGAGGCGCGTGCTACAAACAGTTGCCACCTTCGGTGTAGAAGAAGTGATTTTTATCAATAGTTACAAAGTCGAAAAGAGTTTTTGGCAAACGCCCTTATTAACGGAGCAAAAACGTGCCGAGAATTTCACCTTAGGTTTAGAGCAGGCAGTGGCGACTCAACCACCCAAGGTTCAGTTAGAGAAACGCTTCAAACCTTTTGTCGAAGATACCCTGCCGCTTTTAGCCCAAGAACACCAACGCGCCTTAGTTGCCCACCCCTACCATGCGCAAAGCACACCCAGGGTTAGCCAAGAAAAAACTCTACTTGCCATCGGTCCCGAAGGCGGCTTCATTCCTTATGAGGTTGAAAAACTCCAAGAAGCAGGCCTGAAGAGTTTCGATTTAGGCCCACGAATACTACGTGTCGAGACAGCGCTTTCGGTCATATTAGGACGACTATTTTAGCTCTACACTGAGCAAAAAGACCTCGATTATTGCTTTGGTGCACTCAAAACCAACATTTATACCTCACCATATAAACTCATATATCTGACAATAAACACATATATATATCGCCATAGACAACCAGAGTTAGCTTCGGATTACTGTTGACAAACATCAACGTAATAACGAGAATCCGTCTCATTAACTTTCTTATCAATAATACAAGGTTGTATTTATGACATCCCTTAAGGCGTTTAAATACCTATCTGCCAGCGCGGTTTTATCAGTCGTCAGCGCAGCTAGCTTTAATGCAGTAGCCGCACAAGATGAAGGTAAAATTTATAGCGACTTCCCTGTAACCGTTAAGGGATATCAAGGCAAGGCTACATCATCAGTAAGCTATAGCGGACAAATGGCTCGCCATGCGCTACACAACTCATTGAAAAAACTTGCTGGCAAAGGTAATGGTTCTGCCAATGCTGAACTTACAGAGGAGCTACTCTCTTATTTTGAAGGCAGTGATGCCGGCCGAGCGATTATCGACCCAAAGACCAAGGGCGCGTTTGTTATTAAACAAACCACAATTGACGAAATATCCAAGAAGAAAAACCTAGCTGGAAAAACTTATAAGGGCGCTGTCCCTGGCTGGCCTGGCAACATGACTGGTCCAGAAGTCATCAAGTTCATGATTGAAAAAGCGGCCACAACCAATAAAGGTTATGACCCTCTGACCGGCTACGACTACCCTCAACTTATTTCTAAATTCACCATGGGCGCGGTTTTCTATAACCAAGCGGTTGATAACTATTTAGATGAAGGCTTATCTGCTGAGAAAAAGCCTAACAACAAACCTTATAGCGATGGTGCTGCTTACACGGGTAAAGAGCATGTGTGGGATGAAGCCTTCGGCTACTTCGGCACTCCGGCAAACACGCTCTCGCTCAGCGCTAAAGATGTTTACAACATCGCCAAGCAAAATGAAGACGCATTCCCGCTCGCCGATGCAAACAACGATAAAGTCGTTGATCTAAAAACCGAGATGGCATTCGCCCATGCCTACTACGCCGCGGGTTTTGATAAAGGCGGAAAAACCACTTATCTGCATGACATCACTAGCGCTTTCTACGATGGCCGCAAATTGATTTCAAGCGCTAATGGCGAAGCCCTAACTAACGAGCAACGCAACCAATTAAAAGGCTATGCGGACACCATCGCCACTAATTGGGAAAAAGTGATCGCTGAAGCCACCTTCAAATACGCTGGTTCTGTGTATAAGGATCTACAAAAATTGAAAGTGGTTGTTGATAGCCACGGTGACCCTGCAAAAGTATTCCGCACCTACGCAAAACACTGGGGCGAACTAAAAGGTTTCTCATTAGCACTACAAACAGGTAAGAAAAACCTCGGCGAAACTGCCGTTAAGTTAAACCGCTTAATCGGTTACAGCCCCGTTTTACTCGGTAATACACAAATCAGCGGAATTGATGCGGAAGGCAAGTACACACAAAGCAGCTCTGAAGATTTAGAAGGCTACATGCTGCATATGCTGAAAGTGCAAAAATTGATGGTAGATGCGTTTAACGTCCAAGCTAAAAACAATGACGCTCTTTCAAGCCTAGGCGACCTCACCGAAAAACTAGGTAGCGGCGCAAGTGCTGAAAACGACTAAGCCTATCGTTACCTCTCTATAAATGAGAGGAACTCACAAACAGCTGACTACATCATTGTGGTTGGCTGTTTTGGTTTAACTATGATTGATTTCATCCAGCAATTTACTGCTGATCTGTACAGCGCGTTCAGCACACCTGAAAAGCGCGTGTTTATAGGATACCTAGCATCGGCAACGGGTATTGCCGTGCTTTGGCTGATGTTTTTCCAACATCAAACTTTCAAGCAAAGCATAGCCACCTTTTTTTCCAAAAACGTATGGTGCTCCCGTTCAGCAAAATCTGATTATTTAATCTTTTTCATTAACCGTATATTTATGGCAGTGGTTTCCCCAAGGTTGCTCTCACAACTCGCCTTAGCAACTGCACTGTTCTTTTGGCTACACGAAGCATCAGGCGGCCGCCCCCTACTACTTGCTAACGCACCTGACTGGGTTATCGGTCTATTGTTCACTGCTTGCTTTTTTGTAGTCGACGATTTCTCACGTTACCTTGTGCATCGGCAACTTCACCGTTGGCCACTATTGTGGGCCTTCCATAAAGTGCATCATTCAGCAGAAACCCTGACGCCTATTACCGTGTTTAGAACACACCCCGTAGAAGCGATCATTTTTTCTCTCAGAAGCATCATCGTGCAAGCCACCATGATTGCCAGTTTCGTTTTCTTTTTAGGCGAACGTGCAGACTTTATAACTGTGCTTGGCGCAAACTTTTTCATTTTCGTTTTTAACGCCCTTGGCTCAAACCTTCGACATTCACACATACCTATCCATTACTGGAAACCACTTGAAAAGGTTTTGCTATCCCCTGCACAACATCAAATACACCACTCCATCGAAGAAAAACATTGGGATAAGAACTTCGGCGTTGTTTTGGCGATTTGGGATAAATGGGGCAACAGCTTGCATCACATAGAAAAGAAGGAACTATTAACCTTCGGTCTAAACAAACAATCTACTATGGAGCTGCACTCATTGCGCCAAATTTACATAGCGCCATGCAAAGAGGCCACTGGGATAATCATTAGGTATACAAAAAAACAAGCTAAGCTCATGAGCCAGCACGCCAAAACAATTAAGAACTTCGCTACACCAACCCATGTATCGAAAACGTAGTGTAAAAACAGAATTTCAGAAATTCAGCGCAACAATATCTTGCCAAAAAATTACCGTTAAAATGAACCGAAGGAAACGTTATCTTATGAGTAAAGCAGCCGTGAAACTTACACTGTTGACTCTAGCAACAGCTTTAACCTTACCTCTAGCCACAGCTGCCAACGCTGAAGGCGAGGTCAACGTTTATTCCGCTCGCCAAGAAGCACTCATCAAACCTATTTTAGAAACTTTTACTCAGGAAACAGGGATAGAAGTAAACTTAGTAACTGGCAAAGCCGATGCCCTACTTTCTCGACTACGTTTAGAAGGTAAAGCAACACCTGCTGATTTATTTGTCACCGTTGATGCTGGCCGCCTATATCGTGCTAAAGCGGCAGGTGTATTGCAGGCTATCGATAGTCCTACGCTTGAAAGAAACATTCCTGCGCATCTTCAAGATGTCGATAATCTATGGTTTGGCCTCTCTTTTCGTGCGCGCCCGATTTTCTACGCACCTGATCGAGTTAATGTTAGCGAGTTATCAACCTATGAAGCCCTAGGCGATGAAAAATGGAAAAGCCGTGTCTGCATGCGCTCCTCTAATAATGTATACAACCAATCATTGGTCGCCTCGATGTTAGAAGCAGAAGGGGAAGAAACCACTCAAGCATGGCTCAACAAACTCGTTAAGAACTTTGCTGCTCCTCCGGCTGGCGGTGATGTCGATCAACTGAAAGCCGCAGCCATTGGTGTTTGTGATGTTACCATTGCTAACACCTATTATTTTGGTCGTTTAATCAACAGCAAATCAGCTAAAGACAGAGAGGTCGCCAGCAAGTTGAAAATTTTCTGGCCTAATCAAAATGACCGAGGCACTCACGTGAATGTAAGCGGCGCTGGCGTTACTAAATACGCAAAAAACAAAGACAGCGCGGTTAAGCTGATTGAATTTTTAAGTTCAACTGAGGCGCAAGAATGGTATTCTGCGGTTAACAATGAGTATCCTGTTGTTTCTGGAGTAAAAATCGCTTCAACCCTAGAAGACTGGGGAACATTCAAAGCGGATTCAGTTGAGCTTAGTAAACTGGGAAAAAACAACCGTGCAGCAGTAGAACTCATGGACCGTGCGGGCTGGCGTTAAGCTAACTGCATATTAACGCCGAAAGGCATTAACTTGATTGTAAACACAGACTTTGCTCAAGCGACCCATTAAAGCCTATCACTCTTCAATGACTTTCAATTGGCTAAGTCTGTCATCCCTGATTGTGGCATTGCTTTTCGCATTGCCACTATTGGTCATCCTCGCACACTTATTTTCCGCACCCGCCGATGTGTGGCAGCACCTATTCAACACCCTGCTACCGGAATACGTCTCCAATTCATTATTATTAATGCTAGGCGTTGGTACTGGCGTTTTATTGATTGGTGTTAGCACCGCGTGGTTTACCAGCGTTTACACTTTTCCTGGGCAGCGCATTCTTTCTTGGGCGTTATTGCTCCCATTAGCCTTCCCCGGTTACATCATCGCCTATACCTACACGGGCCTATTAGACCCTAGCGGCCCCGTTCAAGAAGCATTAAGAAGCTTCACAGGACTAAAGTACGGCGAGTACTGGTTCTTTTCAATTCGTTCGCTAGGCGGGGCAATCACCATGCTTGCCCTGGTACTTTACCCCTATGTATACCTACTTGCTCGGGCCGCTTTTTTACAGCAGTCAGCTACCGTTATTGATGCCAGCCGCACCCTCGGTTATAGCCGTTATCAAAGCTGGCGAAAGGTGGGGATACCGATGGCTCGACCTGCCATTATCGCCGGTTTAACGCTGGCATTAATGGAAACACTGGCAGATTTTGGTACCGTCCAATACTTTGGTGTTAGCACCTTCACCACCGGCATTTATCGCGCCTTTTATGGTTTTGGTGAAACGGCCGCCGCCGCTCAGCTTTCTGCCGTCATGCTGGGCTTTGTCATTACACTGATTGTGTTAGAACGGTATTCGAGGCGACAAATTCGCTACCATGACCAGCAATCGAGAATCACGCAAAGCATCCAGTTAACAGGCGTTGCAGCTTGGAGTGTCACCCTAGTTTGTACACTGCCAGTATTCCTCGGCTTTTTAATTCCTGCAGGTGTTTTGCTGAACTGGACGCTGACTGAGGCGACTATTGATGCAGGCTTTGCTCAGCTGGCATGGAATTCATTTTATCTAGCGTTAATGGCAGCATTAATCGCCGTTGGCTTAGCCTTGGTACTCGCCTATGCAAAACGCTTAAACAGCGGCTTGCTCGTCAATAACGCTGTAGGGTTAACTGGTATGGGTTACGCCATGCCCGGAACGATTATTGCCATAGGTGTGCTTATCCCACTGGTCTGGATGGACCAACAACTTATCAGCTTTTTGGAAGCCAACTTTGGCTGGAATCCAGGGCTCATTTTATCCGGATCACTCATCACACTACTATTCGCTTACAGCGTGAGATTTTTGGCTGTTTCACTCGGCGCAGTAGAAAGCGGACTGCAAAAGATTAAGCCAAACATTGATAACGCCGCGCGCTTATCAGGACACAAGCCATTAGCACTACTTCGACATATACACCTCCCCTTACTACGCGGGTCATTATTAACTGCTGTCCTTATTGTCTTTGTTGACGTGCTCAAAGAGCTTCCCGCCACACTGATCTTACGCCCTTTTAATTTCAATACGTTAGCTGTTCGCGCTTATGAACTGGCCAGCGATGAACGTTTAATTGACGCAGCACCGGCTTCATTATTAATTGTTGCGGTTGGTTTAATTCCCGTTATCTTGTTGAGCCGTAGCATTGCGGCAACAGCTACCCGCCGTCAGCGGAGTTCTCAATCACGCATATTATCAAGACTGCAAAAGGCCTTGCGATGACACAACAAACGCAATTGGAAATTTCACGCTTAACCCTAGGTTATGATGCGGCGGCCGTTATCGAAGGAATCAACTTACACCTAGAAAAAGGCCAAATAGGCTGTTTGTTAGGTTCCAGTGGCTGCGGAAAATCAACACTGTTACGCGCTATTGCAGGTTTTGAACCCCTTTGGGATGGTGAGATCCGCATGCGCGGTGAACTGGTTTCATCCAATAAAATAACGCGCCCCCCTGAAAAAAGACGGGTCGGCATGGTCTTTCAAGATTTAGCCCTGTTCCCACACTTAACCGTCGAGCAAAATATCGCTTTCGGTCTTAGCGCTTGGAACAAGCGTGACCGTGCAACACGTGTCAAAGAGCTACTCGCGTTAATCGGTTTACCAGGTACCGAAAAACGCTACCCTCATGCACTTTCTGGTGGTCAACAACAACGCGTAGCCCTTGCGCGCGCCCTTGCACCGCGCCCTGAATTACTCTTATTAGATGAACCATTTTCGGGCCTTGATGCTGCCATGAGGGAACAGCTTGTACCGGATGTTAGAGACATTTTGATCAAAGAAAACATGAGCGCTCTGCTGGTAACTCATGACCAAAACGAAGCCTTTTTGATGGCAGATAAAATCGCGTTGATGTCTGCAGGAAAAATCATCCAATACGACACTGCCTATAATATTTATCACCGCCCTGCTAGTCGCTATGTTGCTGACTTTATTGGTAAAGGTGAATTTTTAAGCGGCATCATTTTAGATGAGATGCGAGTACAGTCAGCTTTAGGTGTGCTCACCTCGGACGCGCCCCACGGTTATGCCAAAAACCAAGCCGTTGAAATTCTGGTGCGCCCAGAAGATCTTCAACATGATGACAACAGCCAAGCTCAAGGAGTCGTTGTTAGCAAACAGTTCCGTGGGGCACTGTTTTTGTATCGCGTTCTACTGTCTTCACAGCAAGAGCTGTACTGCTTTGCCTCATCACACCACAATCATGCCATGGGCGAGTCCATCGGCATTAAGCTTGATCTAGACCACCTTGTCATGTTCCCTCAGGCTGAGTCAGAAGCGCCTTAATCAGACACACTTTGGTCAAGCATCCTCTGATCAAACATACTTTGGTCAAACATGATTTAACCAGAAATGCTTTGGTCATGAGCAACTAGCCCCTAGCGTATGCAGCCAACGCAGTAAGAGCAAAATAACAATACGACAAATTACGCTAGATCCTGCGTTAAACGTAACCAGTCGAACGCAGGACCAGGGTCGGTTTTACGACCAGGCGCAATATCAGAGTGCCCACAAATAGTGTCAATGGATAATGCCGGATATGTTTGAATTAATGCTCGACAGCTCTGCGCGAGCGACTGATATTGTGCATCGGTAAATGGAGTATAATCGGTTCCTTCCAGCTCAATACCAATAGAAAAGTCATTACACTGTTCTCGACCTTGATAACAAGACACTCCAGCATGCCACGCACGATCTTCAAAATTCACAAACTGAGTAATCACGCCCTGACGATCTATTAATAAATGACTCGATACTTTTAAGTCTGCAATAGTTTCAAAATACGCATGCTGAGCAACATCTAACTTATTTTGAAAAAAATCAACGATACAGCCCGTTCCAAACTCTTCTGGCGGCAAACTAATATTATGTACAACAATCAAGCTGATATCGGACGGACAGGGACGCTCGTTAAAATTAGGTGATGGACACCACACAGCCGACGCCAACTTTCCCGTAACAATATTCGACATGCATACCCCTTTCAGTCAACAAGCCTATCCAGTATGGGTTCTATTATTAGCTCTATTGCTAAGCATTTTATCTCAAAACACAACGGACAATTAGCTATGATAGAATCCTTCAACATTTTTCCTGAGGATTGTTAATGAGCACGCCTATTACCTTCGACCATCCATTAAAACAAGACCTTAGAGAAACCGTCACCCACGCATTGCAAGAAGACATTGGCAGTGGCGACATCACCGCTTTGTTAATTCCGGCAGATAAAATCAGCATAGCCACCGTGATCGTTAGAGAACGTGCAACTATTTGCGGTATTGATTGGTTTAATGAAGTCTTCCGCCAACTCGACCCAGCACTGGCGATTGAATGGCACATAGCAGAGGGCGACACCGTCGAGCCCGACACACTGCTCTGTACGCTAACCGGTAATGCCCGCATATTGTTGACCGGTGAGCGCGCTGCATTAAACTTTTTGCAAACGCTCTCAGGCACCGCAACTAAGTGTCACTACTATGCTTCATTAGTAGAAGGCACTGGCGTCAAGCTACTCGATACACGCAAAACCTTACCCGGCCTACGCAATGCGCAAAAGTACGCGGTCACTATTGGTGGCTGTCACAATCACCGCATTGGGCTTTACGACGCCTTTTTGATTAAAGAAAACCACATCGCAGCATGTGGGTCTATTACCCAAGCTGTCGCACAAGCAAAAGCTATAGCACCGGGCAAACCAGTAGAGGTAGAAACAGAGAACCTAGCTGAATTGACCGAAGCACTGAACGCCAACGCCGATATTATTATGCTCGATAATTACTCAAACCAACTCATGCAAGAAGCCGTCGCGCTGAACCAAGGCAAAGCCAAGCTTGAAGCATCAGGCGGTGTTACTGAGAAAACATTACGAGGAATAGCAGAAACAGGCGTAGATTTTATTTCAATTGGGACGCTGACTAAGGATTGTCAATCTGTGGATTTATCAATGAGAATATAAT
>JBLXCH010000039.1:0-26366 GCA_048265065.1 Motiliproteus sp.
CACGCCTGCGCGATGCGCACGCCCGGGAAGTCACCGAAGACTACGTTGAAATGATTGGTGATTTGATCAACGAGGAAGGCGAAGCCCGCTCCGTCGCACTGGCTGAACGCTTTGGCGTAACCGCGGCCACGGTCAATAATACCATCAAGCGCCTAGAACGCGACGGCTTCGTCACATCCCGCCCCTACCGCTCAATCTTCCTGACAGAAAAAGGCGAAACCCTCGCCAAAAAATGTCGCGAACGCCACCAAATCGTCTATAACTTCCTCGTCTCAATCGGTGTTGATCCCGACATCGCAGAATTCGACGCCGAAGGGATTGAGCATCATGTGAGCGAGGAGACTTTGCGGGTGTTTGAGGCGGTTTCATTTGGGTTTCTTTAGTGTGTTTCTCTCTTTAGAGTAGCTTTCCAATCAATGTTTCCCAGTCTTCTATAACGTCTTCAATGATCTTGTTAGTGTTCTCTATATTTGGGGCTTGTTTAGCAAGTTTCTTGCGAAGACTATTATCTGCAAGGAGGCGCAGAAGCTCCTTTGAGAAGCAATTGACCCTTGATGCATCTGGATGCACAAGAATTCCATTTTTATTGTGTTGTACAAGCTGGTTAGTGCCCTCGCAATCGGCCATGCCAATGACGGGTAAACCATATGACAGAGCCTCTGCTGTTACGAGCCCAAAGCTCTCGTATATTGAAGGGATGGCGAAAGCTTGTGCCCTTTTATATTGGGAATCGATGTCTGTAACAAAACCCAGAAATGTTACTTTTTCAGTAAGATTAAGGGATTTCACATGCTCTTCCAGAGTAGCCCGTAGCGGGCCGTCCCCTGCTATTCGAATTTTCCAATCTGGGAGGTGAAGATGAATTTTACCGAATGCTTCGAGTAGTAGTGCGTGGTTCTTTGCCTGGTCAAGTCGACCAACAGTGAGAAGTATGTTTTTTTTTCCTGCCGGAGCGGACGTAACTGCTAGCGATTGCCTTTTGTGAGGTACAGGATTAGGAATTATATCCATGTGGCGATTTAGTCTTCTAGGGAACGTGTTTTTTGCTTGCTCGGAAACCGCAATCCACTTCTCGCAGATTAGGGGAGTGATGTTCAGGGCGAGGCGCTGTAAGGGTTTGTTTCTATAATAGCTATATATGGTATGTTCACATGCTATGATCGGACAAGATAGCCCTGTTGCGGCAGTGCCAGCGCAAAAGTAACTTGAGATCATGAATGAAATTATTGCATCCGGGGTTAGCATAGCGATTTTTTGTCTTAAACGCAGGAGCAACTTAACGGCTTCTATGGCGCGGATTTTATTTGGCTTGGCGGAGCCAATCCTAATGACTTTGATGCGATCATCTATTTGATAGAAACTGCTACCGTTAGGGGGGTCAAACGTAATTAGTGATATATCATGCCCTCTAGAAGCCAATCCCGTGCAAACTTGACTTAGCACCCGCTCTGCGCCGCCGCCTGGTGACATCATGCTTTTAATTACGAATGTTAATTTGAATTTCTCACTTTTCGCTTTTTTCTTTTTCATTAGCTTGTGGTCTGCTTTCCGGTGAAGGCTTGCATGTTCGTTACTGGGTTAGGTATGTACCGTACTAGGCGCACGTATCAAGTGTATAGCTTGGATTCTTCCGCAATGGTATTTTTCAAAGACCATCATGGCGAATGAGTTGATCTAAAAATAATCCTTTGGTTGCGTTTGGAGTGATAAATGGCCGTTGTAGCCCCTGCAGGAAATCGAAAGCATGGTAGTGTATCGATTATGGCTGAAGATATGCAGAAAATATTCCAGCTTCTTTCTGGGCGCCGAAAAGTTCAGCTTTTCGTTTTGTTGATGTTTCAGATAATAGGGGGGCTTCTAGAAGTTGTTAGTTTGGGGGCATTAATCCCTTTTATATCTATACTAGACAACTTTTCTGCCTATGTGGAGAATGAGTATGTAAAGTTGATAATTAATCAATTTAATTTGTTAACTGAACTAGACGTGATGTTGTTTTTTAGTATTTGCTTTGTTTCTGTTTTCTTGATTGTTAGTGTTTTCAAGGTGTTTGTTGTTTGGTTTCAGACTGAAATGGGGGTTTTGGTTGGTCGAGATGTATCTGAAATTTTCTACAGAAAAGTTTTGCATCAAAGTTTTGAAGATCACTTGCGCCAAAGTAGCGGCGTTCTCATAAGTAGGGTTTCAAATGATCTTGGCGGGGTTATTGGTTTTATAAATAACTTTCTTTCTATTCTTACTAATATATTTTCGATTATTTCTTTGTCGTTTGCGATTTTCTCCTTCGACCCTGTTGCTTCTATCGTGGTATTCATTGTCGTTCCTTCTTCTTACTATGTTGTAGACCTTATAAACAATAAACGTATGGTCTATTGGGGGCGGCGGACATCTGATTATCGAGCTAAAGCCTTGTGCGCGCTTCAAGCTGGTCTGGGAGGGATTCGTGACGTGATTCTAGGAAGTAAGCATGACTACTTTGTGAGTGGCTTCGTTGACAGTGATCGAATCGTTCGGGAAGCTGCTGCTAAGGTTAAGTTTTTTTCGGCAATACCCAGATATGTTTTAGAAGTGCTTGGAGTGTGTGTTCTCGTTAGTGTCTCCGTTTATTATAGTGTCTCTAGTAATGTCTCAGGTTCAATTCTGTCTCTTCTAGGTGCATTTGCTATGGCGACTGTTAGAATGCTTCCAGCCAGCCAAGCAGTCTATAATGCTTACGCAGGATTGCAGAATGCACATGTTTCGGTAGATCGAGCGTTTTCCTTTTTGGAGATCAAGAGCGGGCGGAAAGTCGAGATCAGTGAAGAGTTGTTTGCGCTTAAACATTCTTTGGAACTTAGGGATGTTTGGTTCAGGTTTTCTGAGGAAGATAAAGGAAAAAATCAAAGTAGTTGGGTTTTGAAGGGGGTTTCAATCGTGGTTCCGGCAAACCATACAATAGCGCTTGTTGGCGAGACCGGTAGTGGAAAAACAACTGTATCGGATCTGATGCTTGGATTGCTTCAACCAGAAAAAGGGTTGATACTTTTCGATGGTGAAGTTCTTCAAAACAGTAATGTTGGTAAGTTCTACACTAGTGTAGCCTCTGTTCCGCAATCAATCTATATTCTCGACGACACAGTTAAAGCAAACATCGCTTTTGGTGAGGTGCCGGACAAGATCGACCTCTCGAGGGTCAAACAAGCGTGTGTTGCTGCTCGGATACATGAACTTATTATGAGTCGGCCACAAGGATATGACGAGATACTGGGGGAAAATGGGTTGCGGTTGAGTGGAGGGCAGCGCCAACGCTTGGCGATCGCACGCGCGCTTTACAGAAAGTCCAGTATACTTGTGTTGGATGAGGCAACTAGCGCGTTGGACAACCAGACCGAAAAGAGTGTTATGGACACTTTGCAAAATCTCCATGGTAAGAAAACGATTGTTCTCATTGCTCATCGCCTCGAAACAGTAAAGTCTGCGGATATTATATACGAAATGAGAGACGGTAGGGTGGTTGCGAGTGGGAGCTATCCCGAATTGGTTGCAAAGTCAAAGACGTTCGCTGCTATGGTGGGAGCAATGTAGAATGTATGTGTTTTGTATTTTTCCTTGTTTTCAGGAATGTGCACAGGTTATGAACCATTGGCGGTGACGAAAGTTTGTATGTCAATGGTTTTCTGAGGTCAGGCGAAGGATGTAGGTGGTTTGTGCGGCTAGAATGAACGATTTTTTCTCTGATGAAAGCGAGTGAAAATTTGTTTGTTGGACTGTTCTATGGCCTGCATCAGATCAAGCCGATCGAAATCAATATCTGAAAAGCTTCCCGTTGCTTGTGCCTTGGATAAAATTTAAGAGTAAGGTCTGAAAAATAATGGAACCCACTTTTCCTTCAATGCAGGCTTTAGGGCAAGGTTATGTTCGACGTTTGCAGGCGGTGCTTGAATGTGCTGATTGGCAGAGAATAGAAAAGCTCGGTGAAGAGCTTCTGGATTGTTGGGCTGAAGGGCGAAGGGTCTTCTTGTGTGGGAATGGTGGTAGCGCAGGAAATGCTGTCCACTTGGCGAACGATTATATTTACGGCGTTTCGAAGGCGTTCGGATCAGGTTTGAACGTGCAGGCATTGCCTGCAAATGGCTCTGTGATTACATGTTTGGCGAATGATGAGGGGTATGAGCACGTGTTTTCGTACCCACTTGCTATTCATGCTCAGAAGGGTGACGTATTGATTGTTCTGTCTGGTAGTGGGAATTCTCCAAATATTTTAAAAGCCCTGCAAACTGCTAGGAAAATTGGTGTGACGTCATTTGCTATCTTGGGCTTCTCTGGTGGCGCTGCAAAACGGCTTGCTGATGTTCCTATTCACTTTGAAATTGAGGATATGCAGATTAGTGAAGACCTTCAAATGATTGTCGGCCATATGGCAATGCAGTGGATGTATCAGAACCGAGAACGAGTGCATGCTCTGCATCCACCGTTGGTGAAAGACTAATCAATTTCCAGAAAGTTTGTTATGTCGTTCGATCGAAAAATTCTTGTAATCGGTAGTAACTCGTTCTCAGGTGCCGGTTTTTGCGCTTATGCCCTTCAGAAGAATGCTCAAGTGATTGGGATGAGCCGTTCTAATGAACCAAGCTCTGTATTTTTACCATATCGCTGGGTGGGAAAAGACGACGACTTTGAGTTCTTTCCCTACGATATCAATCATCACCAAGACGAAATCCTAGAAATTGTGGAGCAGGAGAAGCCAGAATACGTTGTCAATTTTGCTGCACAAAGTATGGTTGGGCAGAGTTGGGAGTATCCTGAGGACTGGTTCAGAACGAATGCCGTTTCAACGGTTAGTTTGCATAACCGTCTGCGCCGTTGTGAGTTCATCAAGCGTTATGTGCATGTGACAACGCCGGAAGTTTACGGAAGCACGGATGGTTTTATTAAGGAAAATGCACCATTCAATCCTAGTACCCCTTACGCGGTATCGCGTGCAGCCGGCGATATGAGCCTAAAGACATTTGTCGATGCCTACGGCTTTCCCGCAGTTTCGACGCGTGCGGCGAACGTATATGGACCTGGCCAGCAGCTTTATCGTATTGTTCCTCGCACGATTCTATATCTTCGACTAGGGCAAAAGTTGCAGCTCCATGGTGGTGGGATGTCTAAGCGTTCCTTTATCCATATTGACGATGTCTCGTCTGCTACTTGGGATTTGATGGATAAAGGAATAGTCGGTGAAACCTACCATATCTCGACGAACGAGATTGTAACGATTCGGGAACTGGTCGAGCGCATCTGTCTCAAGATGGGATGTGCATTCGAAGATCATGTCGAGGTTATTGGCGATCGATTGGGTAAGGATGCGGCTTATCTGCTTGATAGTCAGAAAATCCGCTCGGAGATCGGCTGGGAAGATTACATAACCCTTGATGAGGGCTTGGATCGCTGCATCAATTGGGTTGACGAAAACATTGATGTGCTGAGAAATCAGTCATTCGATTATGTTCATAAACCCTGATTTGATGTCCGGAAAACTCTAGGTCAGACCAATGATTAATAGTTTGGAAGAAACTGCCCGCGAACTACGCCGGCGAATCATAGAGTATTCGCACAAGACCAAAACACCACATTTGGGTTCTTGTCTGTCGTGCATCGATATTCTGACGACACTTTACTTTGATATTGCAAAGGTGAACCCGGCTGACCCTCAAGACCCAAATCGCGACAAGGTCATCCTCAGTAAAGGTCATGCTGCACCGGCGCTATTTCAGGTTTTGGCTCTCAAAGGTTTTTTCCCTTACGAGGACCTGATCAATAGCGACCATGCAAATGGTGGCTTGTTTGGGGAGCATCCACCAACTCCGGATCATCTGCCTGGAATTGAAGCTGCGACCGGTTCGTTGGGGCACGGCTTACCAATGGGGGTCGGAATGGCCATGGCCAACAGAATCTCGGGACGAAGTGCGCGCGTCTTTGCCGTCTTGGGTGATGGCGAGTGTAACGAGGGATCCATTTGGGAAGCTGCTATGTTTGCCGGTGGTCAAAAGTTGGATAATCTTGTCGTAATTGTTGATTTCAACAAATGGCAGGCGACAGATCGCAGTCCTGAGGTGTTGGCTCTTGATCCGTTGAAGGATAAATGGGCTGCATTTGGATGGTCCGCCTATGAAGTGGACGGTCATGACTTAGCCGCATTGGTCGAATTGCTGCAGAATGTACCCGACGGATCGGGTAAACCGATAGCTATTGTTGCCCATACAGTCAAAGGCAAAGGCGTTGACTTTATGGAAGATGACAATAATTGGCATTACCGGACACCCAATGCCGATGAGCTGAGTGCCGCAATGACGCAGTTGGGATTTGATAAATGAGAACAGCGTTTGCTGACGAAATCACTAAGCTTGGTGTGGAAGATCCACGTGTCGTTCTTCTTTCGGGCGATATTGGAAATCGTATGTTCGACGATTTCAAGGCCCAAAGCGGCTCGCGGTTTCTAAATTGTGGTATTGCAGAAGCAAATATGATGAGCATGGCCGCGGGTATGGCCTTGAGTGGTTTGCGGCCGGTAATTTATACAATTACGCCATTCACCACGACGCGCTGCCTCGAGCAAATTCGCGTCGGTGTTTGCTACCACAAGGCATCGGTTGTTATTGTCGGAACTGGTTCGGGCCTATCTTACTCGTCACTGGGGCCTACCCATCATTCTCTTGAGGATGTCGCTATTTTGCGTGCTCTTCCAGGCATGGTCGTGTTTTCTCCGGCTGACAAGGCTGAGCTTCGTGCCGGACTGCGTGAAGCGCTCAAACAGGACAGGCCTGTTTACATTCGACTGGGCAAGAAAAATGAACCGCAAGTTCATTCTGATGAATTCGGCCATCGCCTGACCCTCGGCAAGTCTACGACGGTCAGAGAAGGTAGCAATATCTGCTTGATTGGAAGTGGTAATATTTTGCCAGAAGTGGTTGCAGCCGCTGATGGATTGGCAGAGAGAGGGGTTTCAGCACATGTCGAGAGTTTCCATACCGTAAAGCCAATTGATAAAGAGCGGCTTTCTCAACTCTTTGAGCGTTTTTCGCTGGTTGCTGTTGTCGAAGAGCACAGCATTATCGGCGGCTTGAACAGTGCGGTCGCGCAATGGATGGTAGAGCAGCCGATAATGCCTGGTGCCAAGCTGTTATCGATTGCTACTAGGGATGAATTCCTGCACGAAATCGGGAGCCATGATTTCGCCCGGCGCCATTTCAGCATTGATGCCAACAGCATCAAGGAGCGCGTTATCGGCGCACTCAAAGCGCAAAGCGAAAGCCTTCCAAAATGAAAATTGGGTTGGATTTCGACAATACAATCGTTTGTTACGATACCGTCTTCCATCAAGTTGCTCTTGAGCAGGGAGTGATCCATGCCGAGACTGCTGTCACCAAAGTAGCAGTTCGAGACCATCTTAGAGCAGTCGGAAAGGAAGACTTGTGGACGGAAATGCAGGGATACGTCTACGGTGCCCGCATGGACGATGCTCATGCGTACCCTGACGTAATTGAGACCTTGATTGCAGCGAAGCAAAAAGGTCATCAAATCTGCATCGTAAGCCACAAGACACGCTATCCTTTTATGGGGCACCGGTATGATCTGCATGAGGCAGCTCGTAACTGGATATTGACGCATCTAACAAATAACGAAGAGCCTCTCGTCAATGAGTTTTCGATCAATTTTCGCGAAACAAAAACGGAAAAGATTGATCGAATTGCAGAGCTTGATTGTGACATTTTCTTGGATGATTTGCCCGAAATTTTGGAAGCGCCCAACTTTCCGGATTCAGTGAAAGCTGTCCTTTTTGACCCGACGGAACATCACTCGGATTTTGATAAAGGTCTCGTCGTCACGTCATGGAAGCAATTTCGCTCCCATTTGGAGCTGTGATAAGCTGGATGACTGAGCATAAGAATGCAAACGATGTGATTTCCGACCTGCTGTCTTTGGCCGGTATTGACTGTTCTTCATTCGATGTTGTGTCAGGAGATATGGGCGGAAACAATCGCATCGACATGGTACATGCCGGGCAGAAAACGTTTGTCGCTAAATGGTATTTCTCAGATGTTCGGGACAGTCGTGACCGACTAGGGACTGAGTGGGCATTCTTGGAGTACGCCCAGAAGAGCGGGCTTGAATGTGTCCCTGCTGCACTTGCACGTCATCCGAGTACCCCTATTGCCCTGTATGAATTCATCAAGGGTCGTAAACTCGAGCAGTCTGAAGTCGGAGTTGAAGAGATCAAGGCTTCGGCCAGATTCCTTGCTGATATTAACCGGAAAGGTGACCGGGAATTCGCTAAGCATCTTCCAATGGCGTCGGAAGCCTACTTGAATATTAAAGAGCATTTGGGAAACGTTCAAACACGTTTTGACCGCTTTGAGCAAGTTGCTGAACAATACAAGTCTCGTGAAGGGTTCTCTGATCTGTTGAGCGACCTCCAACACGCATGGCGGATTGTTCATTTCAGTTTAATTGAAGCGGAACAGAAGGGGGATATTTATATCTCTCGGAAGCTCGAACCAGCCGAGTTGATAATTTCGCCCTCTGATTTCGGCTTTCACAATACTCTGAAAACTGACGCGGGGACCTTGCGGTTTATCGATTTTGAATATGCAGGATGGGATGATCCGGCAAAGACATTTGCTGATTTTTTCCTACAGCCAACAGTTGATGTGCCCTTGACGTATTTTGACTGTTTTGCCCAGGAAGCCGGCATGAAATTCCCGGATCTTGAGAAAGTCATTAAACGCACAAAGAAGCTTTTGCCGTTATTCGCTATTAAGTGGGCATGTATCATCTTGAACCCGTTTGTCCCAGAGTGGGCAGCCCGTACAAAATTTGCAAATAGTGACATCGACCTGCGAGAATTACAGTCGAAACGCTTGGTCGCGGCGCGTCGCATGGTTGAAAAAGTTCACTCTTTGATAATCCTGTAATCCCAAAAACTATGGAGCCTTGATCGTGGCACATATCGATTTCATGTCAGTCGTCCACAAAAGTACGAAACGAGATTATCTGGCGCGAGTCAATGACTCAGACTTCCCAAAAGCCAAGGCTGCGGAACTTGCCAAGAAATGGGCCTACGATTATTGGGACGGTGACCGGCGTATCAACTATGGCGGATACCGCTATATGGAAGGGCGCTGGGAAAAGGTTGCAAAGGCTATGGCCGATCATTATGGCCTGAAAGCCGGAGATAAAGTGCTTGATGTCGGTTGTGGCAAAGGCTACCTAATGTTTGATTTTACCAAAGTTGTTCCGGGGATCGAGGTATATGGGCTGGATGTCTCCGAGTACGCTATAGAAAACTCCAAGGAAGAGGTCCGTGAGCGGATAACGCACGGAAGTGCAACGAAATTGCCATTTCAAGAAAATGAATTTGATTTGGTCTATTCGTTGAACACATTGCACAACTTGCATTGTTTCGACTTGGATAAAGCTTTGCGCGAGATGAATCGTGTTGGGAAAGAGAAATACCTTTGCGTTGAATCTTATAGAAATGAAGAAGAAAAAGCGAACCTACTGTACTGGCAGGTGACATGTGAGGCGTTTAATACTCCTGAGGAATGGAAGTGGTGGTTTATGAATTGCGGATACACCGGAGATCATTCTTTCATCTATTTTGATTAGGATAAAAGAAATGAACTTAGGACAGAAATTTAGGGCGGCGGTGCTTGTGGAGCAACGTAAACCTCTGGTCTTGGCAGAGCTCACACTTCCGAATGAACTTGATGTTGGTCAAGTCTTAGTCAGGATACACTATAGCGGTATTTGCGGTTCGCAGCTCGGAGAGATAGATGGTGCGAAGGGAGCTGACCGCTGGTTACCTCATCTTCTTGGGCATGAGGGGTCGGGTACGGTTGTTGCTACTGGGCCGGGGGTCAAGAAAGTGGCGGTTGGAGACAATGTGGTCCTGCATTGGAGGCCTGGCCCGGGTATTGAAGCAGCGCCACCAAAATATCTATGGAACGATGAAATCGTTAATGCGGGTTGGGTAACGACATTCAATGAAGTAGCGATTGTATCAGAAAACCGGCTCACCAAGATTTCACAAGATGCTGATCTTGAAATTGCTCCATTTTTTGGATGTGCGGTTACAACGGGCTTCGGTGCTGTGGTAAACAATGCTCAAGTAAAGATCGGTGATTCAGTTGTTGTCTTCGGTGCTGGCGGGGTTGGGTTAAACATGATCCAAGCTGCCGGAATGACATCTGCACACCCGATAATTGCAGTTGACCTATTTGACGGTCGATTGAAGTTAGCAGCTCAGTTGGGCGCAACTCATACCATAAATGCGTCAAAGGTTGATGCAGAGGCTGCAATCAAGGAAATTCTTGGTGAGCAAGACCTTGATGTGTTTATTGATAATACCGGGCAAACGCAGGTGATTGAGCTGGGCTATCGGCTTACGGGGCCTAAAGGTCGCGTTATTCTTGTTGGAGTGCCTAAAGCGGGTGAAAATATCTCTATATATTCTTTTCCTATGCACTTTGGTAAAGTTGTTACAGGTTCGCATGGTGGTGAGACAATTCCAGAGCGCGACATCCCTCGTTATATGCGGATGTACGATGAGGGTCGTCTTCAGCTAAAAGAATTACTGAGTGGCGTCTACGCATTATCGGATATCAACGATGCCATTTCAGGAATGCGAAATGGTAGCATAATTGGCCGCTGCTTAATTAAAATGTAAGATATAGATTCTTTGTAGGCCCTATAATGCTGAATAATAGCAGAGACTTAGCAGAAGAAATTAGACGTCATCTTTCGAAGGGCCAAAAAGTCGTATTTGTTTCCGGAAATTTCAATATTGTCCACCCTGGACATTTACGATTGTTTGAATTTGCGGCCGGATGTGGCGATATCCTGATTGTTGGTCTTCATCGTCAAGGTTACGGAAATACTGTTTTGTCGGAGGAGTTGCGACTAGAGAGCCTTCGAATGGTTTCTTGTATCGATTTTTCTTTGATACTTCCTACGTCACCTGAAAACTTTATTTCTGATCTACAGCCAGATATCGTGGTGAAAGGAAAAGAACACGAAGTTCAATACAATCCTGAACTATCGGTTGTTGAGAGTTATGGTGGGAAACTTCTATTTTCATCGGGAGAAGTACGTTTCTCTTCTTTAGAGCTGTTGCGTAGAGAGCTCAATAGTGATGGTGCGCATAACTTCGTCAGGCCACATGGTTATGCAGAGCGGCACAACTTTACATCGCAAGAATTAGTTGGAACTGTTAAGCAGTTTAAGTCGTTGAAGGTTGTAGTTGTTGGAGACCTAATTGTAGATGAGTATATCACTTGTGATGCATTAGGTATGTCTCAAGAGGATCCGACACTTGTCGTGTCTCCTCTAAAATATGATAAGTTTATCGGTGGGGCTGCTATCGTTGCAGCCCATGCCCGTGGTCTTGGTGCGGAGGTTTCCTATTTCGGTGTTTGTGGTCAGGATACGACTGCTGACTTCGCTCGTGAGATTATGAAGTCATATGACGTCGATATTTGCATGATCGAAGATGATAGCCGGCCCACGACATTAAAACAGCGCTATCGCGCGAATGGGAAAACGTTATTGAGGGTTAGCCACCTTCGCCAACACGATATTGGAACAAAACTTATTGACAGGCTATTTGAACAGGTTGTGGCGAAGCTGAAAGGCGCAAATTTGATTCTGTTCTCTGACTTCAACTATGGATGTTTGCCACAGGTGCTGGTCGATAGGTTGGTAAGCTATTGTAAAGCTAATAACGTGAAGATGGCTGCGGACAGTCAAGCTTCCTCTCAATTGAGCGATGTCTCGCGTTTCAAGGGGATGACTTTAATTACTCCGACGGAGCGAGAAGCGAGGCTTGCTTGTCACGACAGTGCAGCAGGGTTGGTCGTGCTGGCTGATAAGCTGAGAGAGACCGCAGAATGTGAAAATGTGATAATCACGCTTGGAGCTGAGGGTGTTTTAATACATGCACCACATACGACCCCAGATAATTTAATTACCGATCGGCTGCCTGCACTTAATGCTGCTCCAAAGGATGTTGCAGGTGCAGGAGATTGTCTCCTAGCGACCACAGCGATGGCGTTGACAGTCAAAACGTCTATTTGGCGGGCCTCTTATTTGGGGTCGATTGCCGCTGCATGTCAGGTAAGCCGAATTGGAAATTCGCCATTGCAGGCTTCCACATTGATATCGGAGCTATTGAAATGAGAGCGCTCCTTCTGGCCGCTGGATTAGGGACGCGACTGCGCCCTCTTACCGAGACGGTTCCCAAATGCCTTGTTCCTATCAATGATCAACCGCTCTTGGCTGTATGGCTAGACTTGCTGCTCGGTTCTGGAAAAATTGAGAGAGTATTAATTAATACATCTTGGTTGTCCGACCAAGTGCGTGAATTTATTGCCAAATCACGATGGCATGAAAGTGTGGACTTGGTTCATGAAGATGAGTTGCTTGGGACTGGGGGGACTATTCTGGCCAACTCTAATTGGCTGGGGACAGGCGATTTTTTTGTGGCACATGCAGATAATCTCACATCTTTCGATCTTGGGGACTTCATGTTTACGCACAACAGAAGGCCGAATGGCACCAATGTTACAATGATGACGTTCCAAACGGAAACACCTGAGTCCTGCGGGATCGTTGAAGTTGACGATAAGTCGTGTGTACAGGCATTTCACGAGAAAGTTCGGAACCCTCCGGGAAATCTTGCGAATGGCGCGGTTTACATCTTCGACCAAGAGGTGTTGAAATTTATGCAAAGCCTTCACAAATCCAATTTCGATTTAAGCCTGGATGTTCTCCCGATGTTTTTAGGTAAAATATTATCCTATCAAAATAAAATATATCACAGAGATATTGGTACACTTGTTAGTTTGGAGAAAGCAAACATAGACTTTAAAGATAAATAATATACTAAGTCGGAAGGCTAAGTTGAGATGATAAAAAATATAATGTATTTTATGGATAGGTTTGTTTCACCTCCGGTTTCATATCCTAATAGATCTCATTTCTGCAATTTTATTAATTTTTTTAAGAATATTGTGAACGGGAAAAGTTTCTCGTCGAATGCTTTTCGCATTATACAGTTTATAATTCAGTTTATATTGGCATTCTTGGTTACGCCGATTGCATTAATACTTCGGCATGTATGTAATTTTAGGTTCTTGTCTATAGATTTATCGCAAATTGGCTCAATTCTATTTTTAGATCTTTTTGTGCGCGAAACGGTTTGTGACGAAGGGAAGTTACCTAAGATTTTTGTATGCAGATCAAAAAACAACGATGCAAATAGCTATATTATTGATTTGTACAAGCATCAGGTCGTGTTCATAGAAAACCCTGTGGCGCGTTTTGTTCTTACACCGCTCTTCCTGAACCCGTATAGCCGCTCCAATACGTTCCGCTATGACTTTGCGAACATCGGCGATTATAGTGCTTACGAGGTTTGGAACCGTTTCGACTTGGCTTTTGGTGGCCCACTGATAACAATGCCATATGGCGACCAACAGCTAGTTAAGGAGCAGCTCGAAGTCGAATTGCCCGGGAGCAAAAAATTTGTAACTCTCCATGTTAGAGATTCAGGTTTCTATGGTGATACGGGGAGAACGACCCGGAACGCAGATATCAATAATTATGTAAAAGCCGTACGCTATCTTCTCGAGGAGGGATACTCGGTAATTCGTGCAGGAGATCCCGGGATGGTCGACGCACCTGACGTTGCACCAGCTAGGAACGGTTGTATGCTGTTCGATTACGCCCATTCTCCACTTCGAAGTGAAGTTTTTGACGCATATCTTGTCTCTAATTGTGAATTTTATGTCGGCTTGGCTAGTGGCCTTGCTAGCTGCGTTCCTCTGTTCGGGACTAATAGTTGCAATGTGAACTACTATGCGGCTTCGAGTTGTTTGGGCTATTTGAAAGGGGACATTGCTTCCTTTAAGACGTTTAAGTTCAAGGATACCGGAGAGCTTTTGCCTCTTAAAGAACTGCTAAATCCACCATATAGCCTTAATCCACAATTGAGTGAACTTGACGAGCTTGGAGTTGAGCTCGTTGAAAATAGTCCAGAAGATCTGTTGTCGACTGTACAAGAGTTTGTTAACGGCCGTAAAGGCTACGTTCCATCAAAGCGTCAAATTGCTGCGAAGAAATATCTAAGGAAAGTCAACTTTTCTTACGGGGCACAAGGCGACTACGGGGATCATTTTCTTCGGCAGTATGACAGGTTCATGGTAGATGATCCTATTTGCTGAGCCGCATATAATCCGAAGTAGAGCAATTTAATTTTTAATTTTGCGTAAACAGATTTCACGCAAGTTTCGAAGTTAATATTTCTTTAAATTCATCAAAGTTAGGAAATATGGAATGTATTGTTTAGAGAAGCTTTTGATAAGAGAAGATGTTGGCGTGGACGAAAATTAAGGTTTACCAGTGTGGGTCAAAATTATAGGCATGCACTACGCTTTGTATTGCAGTGCTGCTTGTTTGTATGAGAATGACAAGAGATTTGTCTAGTTAAGAAATGTTTTGAATAATTGAGGTCGCCATGAAGATATTGGTTACAGGTGCATGTGGTTACAAGGGTACAGTTTTGGTTCCTAAGTTACTTACCGAAGGGCATGAGGTGATCGCTGTTGACACCATGTGGTTTGGTAATTTTCTGAACCAGCATCCAAACCTTGAGTTCAGGAAGCAAGATGTACGAGATACTCATAACATTGACCTGACAGGGGTTGACGCGATTATTCATCTTGCATCTATCGCAAATGATCCTTGTGGGGACCTTGATCCAAAGCTTACTTGGGAAGTTAGTGCTTTGGCGACAATGCAGCTTGCTGACAACGCGAAGCGAGCCGGCATTAAACACTTCATATACGCATCGTCTGGCAGCGTCTATGGGGTTAAAGATGAAGCTGAGGTTACCGAAGAGCTGAGTCTGGAGCCAATCTCGGAGTACAACAAAACCAAAATGGTCTCCGAACGCGTAATGTTATCATACGCGGATGATATGACAGTTCAGATAGTGCGGCCTGCGACAGTGTGTGGCGTCTCTGACAGGATGAGACTGGACGTGTCCGTGAATATGCTGACAATGCAGGCTATTACTGCCGGAGAAATCACCGTTTTTGGTGGGAAGCAGACCCGACCCAATATTCATATTGATGATATTACGGATCTCTATGTCTATCTGATATCTAATCCACAAATTCAGGGTGTCTTCAACGCTGGCTTTGAGAACCTTACTATCCTTGAGATAGCAGAACTGGTGGCATCCAAAATTCCGGCGAAGATTACTGTAACCGAATCTAATGACCCGCGTTCATACCGAATCAACTCAGACAAGCTACTTGCTACGGGGTTTGAGCCCAAAAAATCTGTGGGTGATGCTATAACTGATGTTATTGCGCAGTATCAGAGAGGCAAGCTTAAGAACGAGGCGCGGTTCTATAATCTAAAATGGATGCAAGAGCACGTCCTTAAGAATTAATGTATCCGGAGAAGAGAGCGTGACCAATTGTATAGCGTGTGGTTCAGGTCAGATTTCCATGGGACTGGATTTTGGTTTGCAGCCTGTAAGCACAAACTATTTGAAAAGTCCTCAAGAGATAGCATCAAATCGCTACCCGCTTAATGTGGTTCAGTGTCGCGAATGTGCTCTGGTGCAGTTGTCACCCCCGTTTCCCGCAGTTGAACTAGTGCCGCCTTTCGAGTGGATCTTTTACAAAGAACCAGAGGGCCATCTAGATGATATGGTAGATGTGATTGAGAGCATTTTATCGAGTAATGCAGCAGCAAAAATCTTAGGTGTCAGTTATAAGGAAGAAAGCTCTCTTCAAAGACTTCAGAAACGCGGTTTTAACAATTTACACTTACTAGATGTTTGCGAAGACCTGGGTGCTTCTTCTGAGCTAGGATATCCAAACATCGAATCGGTTCCTTCGGAGTTGACTATCGACAAGGCATTAAAAATAGCAAAAACACATGGACCGTTTGACGTTGTTATTGCGCGACATGTGCTGGAGCATGCTGCAGATGTACGATCATTTATCTGTGCGCTGAGGGCGTTGCTTGGTCAAGGCGGTTTGCTGGTTGTTGAAGTCCCTGATTGTGAAATGAATATTAGGCGAGCGGATGTGTCTATGCTTTGGGAAGAGCATTCTGCTTATTTCACTACGAACAGTCTTCGCCGTTTTCTAAAGCACTCAGGGTTTTCGGAGTGTCTTTTTAAATCATACAAGATGAAATTTGAAAATTGCCTAGTGTCTTTTGCTCATGTCTCTGAGAAAATTGCTGAAATCGACAATCCTGAACCCAACGAACTATTCGAGTTCGAGAATTACTGTAGCGGCTTGGTTTCTAGAAAGGAAGATGTTCGAAATCTATTGCAAGACCGAGTCCGAAGGGGAGAGAAACTCGCAGTATACGGCGCCGGTCATCTAGCCGAGACCTTCCTCAATTTGTTCGACATGTCAGATATGTTTGATTGTGTTATTGACGACACTCCACATAAGCAAGGGCTATTTATGCCCGGTAGCCGTTTGCCTGTGCTAGGCAGGGAGGCACTTCTGTCTCGTGGGATTTTGCACTGCGTTTTGGCGATTTCGGTCGAAGTTGAAGAAAAAGTCATTATGAATAATGGGGCCTTCCGTGAGAAAGGTGGGACCTTTTCTTCCTGTTTGGTGGGAAGCGACCGGTATATTACATCCAATTGTCCTGAGAATTGATGAGTATGAGCAAAAAGCCTGTAATCGGTGTTATTGGTGCCGGAATGATGGCCCAAGTTGGGCATCTTCCATTCTTACTGAATAATCAAAGATGTATCGTTAAATCTATAGCAGAGCCTCGACCATCTATTGCCAGATACCTAAAAGATAGTTTTGGGTTCCTCGATGTTTACTCTGATTACAAAGATATCCTTAATGATCCAGAGATTGAGGCGATAGTGCTTAGTGCACCACGCCCAGCCACAGGGCCCCTGACTTTGGAATGTCTAACAGCGGGTAAGCACTTACTGGCAGAAAAGCCTATGGCGCACTCGGTACTCCAGGCGTCGAGCTTAGTGGATGCAGCCACTAAGTCTGGAAAGTTATTCATGGTCGGTTACATGAAGCGATATGATCCAGGCATTCAAGAAGCGAAAAGGATTATCTCGATGTTGAAAGGTGAAAAGATACTTGGAAAATTACTTTCCGCCACCTTTTACAATCACTCGAAATCCTATGCTTTCTCCCCACCGAAACATCAGCGTCCGAAAGAGAGTCGTGCAGTTCGTTTTGAGACTTGGCCGACATCCCCGGATTGGCTGCCCGCGTCTCGGCGCGAAGGCTTTGCTTGGTTTATGAATTCCGCAAGTCACGACATTAATTTGTTACGTTATTTTTTCCCGAATGCAGAGGTGCATTCAGCGTTTGTGTCTGAAAGAGGCTGTGTTTCAGCTATATGCCAGTCAAGCGATGTTCCTCTCTCTTTTGATGTGACGAATGCACAGACAGGTCAGTGGGTCGAAGGAGCCAGCTTCATCTTTGAAGACGGGATATTAAGGTTGTCGGTACCTTCTCCAATGGATACTAAGAGCGTATCCCAGGTAACATTGCAAACAACCAAAGATTTACCAGAGAAGGCGAAGATCCAACCTGGGCTGGGCTGGAGTTTTGAACGCCAGATTCATGGGTTTATCTCTTGCTTGAGTGGTGAAACTGTACCGGAAACTGACGGTAGGCAGGGATTGCAAGACCTGAGGTTGATTGAAGAGATTTGGAAGAAGGCTCTCGGAAAATGATGGAAAATACCTACACGCGTCAGCGCCAGACATGCAGGTGCTGCAGCTCTAGTCGTTTGCAACTGTTAGTCAATCTGACGCCTGTCCCAATTGTCTCTCCGAACATGAATGTTAACGAAGGAGCCATTAAATCTGAGCTGGCACCTCTTGATATTTATGTCTGTATGGACTGTGGGTTTAATCAGTTATTGGTTGTGGTTGACCCATCTCTAATTTACAGTAACTACCTTTACCAAACAAAGATTTCACTTGGGTTGAATGAACACTTTAAGTCTTTACAGGATTCTATTGTAGCTAGAATTGGGCTTGATAAAGATGAATTAGTAGTTGAATTTGGAAGTAATGACGGAACTCTACTTTCCCATTTTAAATTATTTGGAGCAAGAGTCCAAGGTGTGGATCCAGCCGTTATTGCGAGCCAAAGTGCTAGAGATAATGGAATTCCAACCAAAACTGACTTCTTTACAAGTGAAGTGGCTGTAGAGGTGAAGAACTCGGTAGGTCATGCGAAAGTGATAATTTCTAACAACACAATGGCCAATATCGACAACTTAGATGATATTTGGATCGGTGTTGAAAACTTGTTAGCAGATGATGGGGTCTTTGTATTTGAGACTCAATATGTACTTGATGTTTATGAGAAAAACCTTCTAGATGTTATTTATCATGAGCATATATCGTATTTCTCGATAAAGCCTCTTTCCAAAATATTGCCGCGCTTTGGGCTCGAGTTGTTCGACGTTGAACTATTGCCGACAAAGGGCGGGTCTATTCGCTTTTGGATTCAGAAGGCTCAAGGAAGCCGTCCAATTGGTGGGGCGGTGACAGAGCTGCTCAATTACGAGGAAAAAGCTGGACTGTACAACGGAGAATTGCAGGCGCAATTCTTGAGTGGGCTCGAAATTATCCAGACTAAGATTGATGAAATATTTGAACAAGCGTCCAAAAGTGGAGGAGAGGTTGCTGCTTATGGGACTTCTGTCGGTTGCGCGGCATTAATTCATCAATTCAGTCTTCAGCATAGAATTAAATGTCTGTTTGACGATAGTCCAACCAAGGACGTGATCGATGGGCCAGGATACTCGTTGCCGGTTTGTGGGCCAGACAAACTCTCATCTCATAATCCTCAGTGTGTTCTAATTCTTGCCTGGAGATATGCTGACCATATCGTTGCAAAGCACGATGCATATCTGGCAAAGGGTGGGAAGTTTTTTGTCGTCTTACCGGCAGGGCAATACTATGACAAATCCCAATAATTATTTTGGGCTTGAACAAGTCAATGAAAGTCTTTTTGTTGCAACCAATGATACAGGATTCTTAGATCGAGATATTGTAGGTTGGCTCAAAAGCAAAGCGAGATTAGCTACTAATAAACGGGCAAGGATTTGTCTCCATCAGTCAGCTGATGAACTGGTTCACGAGATGATAATTGCTGTGCACAAAGAAAGCTATATTCCGCCTCAAATTCATCCGGATAAAGTTGAATCTTTCCATTTGATAGAAGGGCAGTGTGACGTCGTACTGTTTACTCCTGACGGAAAAGTTGAAAATGTCGTAAAGCTTAATGCTGCTACCAACAGTGAGTGTAGTTACTTCTATAGGGTTGGCGCTGGAGTGCCTCACGTAATAAGGATTGATTCTGAGTTTGTTGTATTTCACGAGGTTGCTAAGGGGCCTGTGACCGCGAACTCAAACCAAATACCAAAGTGGCTACCTCACTTCGAAAGTGTTGAAAAAGCAAAAAGGTGGTTGTCGAGCTTGTCTTGACAATCCTAATGTGAGTTTGGATACAGATTCCAATTTAATTGGGATCAGTGCGAACTAAGATAAGAGTGCTAAGGACCAACTACATGACGCTCCGTCGGCTACCTATGACCGCTGATCTGATCAATAAAAATTTCTCAGATTACAGTTTACTTGATCTTGGATGTAGAACAATGGCTTTAAAGCCATTGTTGACTTCATGTCGAGAGTATTACGGTACAGATTTTGTCGCTGCAGAAGGTGTTTACGAATGTAATCTTGAAATGGGACTTCCGCAGTTTTCTGATAATGCTTTTGATGTGGTAACGGCGCTTGATGTTCTCGAGCATCTTGAGCATACGCATAACGTCCTCAAGGAAGCTCTTCGGGTTGCTAAGAAAGCCGTGATTGTTTCTTTACCAAACATGTATTACATCCGGTTTCGCCTTAACTTTCTTCTAAAGGGGCATTTGTCCGGCAAATATGCTTTCCCAATCAATCCAATTATGGATCGTCATCGTTGGGTGCTTTCGTATACTGAAGCAGAAAACTTTATTCGCCATAATTGCCAAGGCTATAGCATATCTGCTTTCAAAATTACACCCGAGCGGGGGCGAACTAAAGCTGTTGCCTATCCAGTTGAAACGTTTTTAGCAGAGCGATGCCCTGATCTCTTTTCCTATGGTTCTTTGTTTCTTATTAAAAAGTAATATTGACGGGCTAGGTATGGGGTATCGTTTCAGATAATCTAGTCAGAAAATTCCTAATAAAAAATCTTTATATGCTAGGTAAAGCGGAATACAAGATGAACAAACCAAAATATTCCATATGTATGTGCAATTATAATATGGAGAAGACTCTTAGCTTGGCACTTGAGAGCGTACTTAGTCAAGTCGATGAGGCATTTGAGGTCGTACTTGTTGATGATGGATCAAGTGACAGAAGTTTGTTCGTTGCCTCTAGGCTCCGCGAAAAGTACCAAAATCTACGAATCATTCCTCTTCGGAGAGACAAGAAGAGAAAGCTTGGACAAACGCGGAATTTATCAATAGAGCATGCAAAGGGAGAATACGTTCTGTTGCATCTCGATTGCGATGACTTGACAGCGCCTTTCATCAAAGATTTCGTTGTCGTATATCACCATTTAGAACCTTCTTTTCCCGATGGCCTGTTGCTAAGCGGGCTTCCAATACAAATGGGTAAGAGGGACCACCTTTTGAAACATGGTCCATACCGTAATATTAATCGTGGTGAAGATCGAGACATGTGGGCCCGTTTCTCTAGGAGCCGTAGTTGTATTCCTCTTAAACATATGGTTATGAAAGAGCGGTTACCAAAGCCAGCATCCGAGAATTTTCAGCGGGCTGTTTATTACACGTTTGATATTATTAGAAATGATTTTCGACTTGGGACAAAATTTCTGCAGTTCTTGAGGTATGAGTTCCGTCCAGAAAAACAATATAGCCTTAAATTGAGAGTATACCGGTTGGGTGTTTCGCCGTTTGCTTGGATCAAGGCAAAATGGGACGGGAAGATTTTTGCAGCTGATGATCAAGTGTCTGAACCTGAGGACCGCATAAAATACCGTGAAGAGATGGGAGGAAGTTATCCTGACATCATGCGCCGATTGCAAAGAGAGGTTTCCTGGGATGGAGTATCTGCTGCTGGCCGCGCTGTTTTTGATATTTAATTATGAACGAACTATTCGTTTGAACTGGTGCAAATAATGATGAATCTAAGTGATGCGGTTTTTTGTCCACCTACTTTGAAGCGTTATAGCAAGCTTTTTTTCTCTGGTGGAGGGAAGAGTATATTACGAGCGTTGCAATACGAAATGCTCGCAAATACGGAGCTTGGGGGGCGTGTCCTAGATTTTGGTGGGGGGAATAAAGCAGACTATTTGAACCTCATCTCGTACGAATCATATGACTCAATAAATATTGACCAAAATATTGACCCCACTTGGGTGACCAGGGTAAATGACAGCTTTCCGTCAGAAGCTGGAAGCTATGACATAGCGCTTACTATGAATACATTGGAGCATACATTCAATGCACGAGACGCAATTGATCAAATGTACACGGCGCTTAGGCCAGGAGGTAAGTTTGTGTGTGCGTTGCCTTTCTTATATCCTGTGCATGCTCATCCAGACGACTACTTCCGCCCGACAGCAAGTTGGTGGCACGCTGCGTTAGAGAATTCTGGATTTCGTGAAGTCGAAGTTTTCCCGCTAATGTGGGGCCCATGGACCACAGGCCTGGTTTGCTCAGGTCTGCCGGGACCATTTAAAGGTTTTCGGAAGCATTTGGCCTTGCTACTTGACTTGTTATACATAGGAATTAGAAATAAACTAGGAAGAGATTGTTCGGCTCTTACCAACCATGCCCTTGGTTATTTTGTAGTTGCTAAAAAGTAGGAATATTTTAATTGTTGTTTTGGGTGCCTTTTACGAATTCACCGTCCAAGAATAGAGGCTGAGGAGTTGGGAAAAGGGAGAGTCATCCGGTAGGGATTACTGAGTGGCTATGGTAATCAAAAGTGTGTGTGCCGGAATTTGAAAACCTCAACCATTTGATGCTGTTCTAATTAGGAAACCTTCCCACAAGTCATATATTTTATCCGGAGCATAGGGAAGAATAGATTTTCTGGCCGCGATGCCCATATCAACGCGCATTTGGTCATCTTTCATTATGGTTCTCAGCTGAGTTTCTAGGCTGTTTTCGTTGCCGTTTCCCTCAGCAAGTAAACCATTGACGTCATGCATAATCAGGTCAGAAACACCGCCGCAACCTCTGTACCCAACAGAAGGCAATCCGTGAGCCAGTGCTTCCCCAAGAACGTTAGGAAAACCCTCCCACCGGGAAGGGATGCATAGAACGTTGGAAGATCTATAGTACTTGGCGACGTTTTTTGTTGTTCCAGGTAAATGGACTCTGTCTTCGAGCATGTTGTCGATTAAAAACCGTTCAAGTTCAGAGCGATCATGCCCTTCTCCAACTAGAGTTAAGTCCCAAGCAGGGAAGTCGTTTGCTAGCTTTGAAAAAGCCTTTAAAAGAACGTGTTGGTTCTTCTGATAAGTCAATCTACCCACGCACAAAACCGTTTTTCTTCCGTCTTTAGGTGCCTCCGTTGTGGTAACATCGTCAGCTTGCTTGATTGGGTTTGGGATGACTGTGATACGTGAACGGGAGTGTTTTGGGTAGGATGTAACGTAACTTTCACATTGAACTGTAATATTCTTTGCTAGTCGAAAACTCTGCATCCACAATTCGCGGTATTTTCCAGCCTTAAGGAATTCGAATCTATAGGGAGACTCTCGCTCGGCTGAAATCATGGGAACACCAGAAAAGCTGCCGTAGAGTTTCGCGGATAGAAATGTTCCGTGTTGGAAGGCAAGCAGGACATCAGGTCTAAATCTTTTGAAGATTTTACGCAGCTTACGCATTCGCTCATACTTGACCGATATACTGGCTTTTTGTTGAGGGTCACCAGCTGAAAGCTTGAACCATTCGATCCCATTACTTAATGGGTAGAACGAAGTGGCATCTTCGTGATCTAAAGTGTAAAGGGCGACTTCGTGGCCGCGCCTTTTCATTTCGTTAAGAAGCGAGATAGCTTGACGCTCTACGCCGCCAGCCATGTTGTCAATCGCCCTGCAAGCAATAAGTAGACGCATAATGTTATCTCATGTTTGCTTCGTGAATTAGGCGTTTTGAAGCTGATGTAAAAAAGTGTACTGAGGTTTTAATGGGGTGCTTAAGAAATAAGAGTATTAGTACAGATGCGAGTTTTGAATAATTTCTTTTAAAGTAATAGTATCTGAGAAGTGGCCAATTCCTCGCATAATAATAGTATCCAATTTTATTTAAGTAGTCTGAATGATTGTCGACAAGTTGCAGTTCGGCTTCAAGGTTAATCTCTGCGGACTTGTCGGTCCCTTGCGTCGAGTATTGGAGAAACAACTTCTCAGGGCAGCCTATGAAATGCCCTCCCAGGTACCCAAGTCGTATAGCAAAATCTGCATCTTCGACCCTTCTCAGGGTAGAGTCGAAGCCTCCAGCTGCGGTTATTGTCGACTTTCGTATCATTAGAGAGCAGGTTGGTGTGCCTCCACCAAAGAAGTATTTATGATCAGACTTGAATAACAGGAGTCTGTCCGCAATTGCATTTCCCCATGGTTCTTCACCCTGTGAGCCTATAGCGACGAGATCCATTTGGTGGCCGTTGGGGTATGTTCTTGTTCCAGAGGCGAAGCACGCTACGTATTTAGTGCACTTATCCTTTTCAAATTGCAAAAGCCTTTTATGTTGAACTTTAAGACGGTTAGGAAGGCTTACATCGTCATCGTCGAAAAAGGCAATCAGATCGCTGGATGCTTCTTCTGTTATCAGTTGTCGAGCGCAAGCTGGGCCTCCATTCTTAGTAGTTCTAAGTAATCGAATATTATTGTGTAGTTTTGCTAGTCCTTGAAGTATTTGCCATGAATTGTCTGTGGAGCAGTCGTCTACCACAAGTATTTCAGTGTGATCCCACTCTTGTGCAACGGCACTTCGAACTGCACGTGCGATAGTTTTTTCTGCATTGTAGCTTGTTATGCCAATTGTGATAGGCTCATTCATATTATTTTTCATTCCGCATCTTACGAGTTTTTAAGTTGGAATTTTTGTTTTGCCAACCAAGTCTGATGCGTCGTGCAGTAAGCATTGGATGAGAAATGCATAGCAGAAACAGTTTGGTGAAAAATTTAAAATTTCGCCTAGAAAGGAGATCGTGTTTAAGCTCTATCCAACTTTTAGAGAATAAGTAAACCCTATTAGATCCAGATTTCACAATAAAATTTTTGTGTTTCTCGAGAAGCAATAAATTGAAGTGGAGTTCATTTGATAGCTGTTTGTCGGGAGATAATGTCATTGTTTGAGTAACAAGTGGCGAGTTGAGGCTAATGAAATGATGTCCTTGAAGTGCAGCGCGAACAGCTAACTCTGTATCTTCAACTCGCCGGAAATTTTCATCAAATCCGCCCAATTGTCGATAGAGTGATATTCTTGCCATTTGGGAGCATGTTGCGGCAGACCCAACTAAAGAGGGGTCTAAGCGTCCTGTCAGAATGCCTAGAGCTATTTCTGTACAATTGAGTTTGTGCTGTTTTGTTACTGTGCTGAAAGCAGGTTCAAGTTTGTGACTTTGGTCAGGAAATATTTGTCTTCTAGCGGTGTGAGAGAGAACGGTTGTGTGAGGATGTTCTGTTTCATATGCAAGAATCTGTTGGTACTGAAGGCGAATTCGTGACTTGTCGCTGACATCATCATCGTCAAAAAATGCGAGGAATTCGCCTTGGGCTTCTTGAATAACTCTGTTTCGAGCATAGGCAACACCTCTGTTTTTGTCAGAGAAAATTGGCCGTGCATAGGGGTGGCTGTCACAAAAGTTCTTAATAATGTTACGAGAGGAATCTTGCGAGTAATCATCAAATATAATTATTTCCTTTTGGTCCCAATCCTGATCAACGGCTGACCTCAGCGCACGCGCAATCGTATCTTCTGCATTGTGGCAGGTTATCCCGATTGTAATTGTGGGATGTATGATCAATTAGAGTGCCTCTTTTGCATTGTAATAAACAAGTAAATGGAAAAGATTTCTCGGGAGCTTTAAGAAAGATGTTTCGAGTGTTGTGAGTTATGTGGGTTCATCATCTAAAAGTGAGCGACTAATAAGTCGTAGCCCTTAGGCGACGAAAAGTCGCATTCATGCAAGCCAAACTGGCGTCCATGTTGTAAATAATGCAATGCTCTTCGGCAGGTGCTTGTTTGGAGTGAGGGAGCGTTTAGGATTGTGGTCCCCGGGACTAGAAAAGTTTTGTAGCCTATAGACCTAAGGGTTTTTACAGTTTCGCTCTCAATTCCATTTTTGCTGTCCCAGTCTTCAAAAATTATGACGGGCTTATATTTATTGATTGTTTTTGAGCCTCCCAATATAACGCTTGCCTCATGACCTTCGGTGTCAATTTTTATTAAGCCAATTCGATCCTCAATATCCAAGAAAATTGCATCCATAGTATCTAGTTTGCATTGGAACGTGACTGTGTTTTGGTTCGCACTAATTTTGTTCTTCTCTAGAGTGGAGCCGCCAATATTGCGCGATTTGTGATCGAACAAAGTTGAAATGCTTTTTGACTGAGATAACCCAATATTGTGTGTATGAATATTTTTATTGGGATTGTTGAAGCATACATTAGTGGAAAGCAATTTGTATACGGCAGGGTGAGGTTCAAATGAGTGCACGTATTTATAGTGTTTGGCAAAACGGAGAGAGTGCATGCCGTAATTCGCACCAACATCTAGCGCTATGCCTCTAATAAGTTTTTTTGATTCTAAGTAGTGGAAAATACAATCGAATTCTTCTTTCTCTGGGGATCCGTCAATCAATATACGTGATGTGTCGCCATCGAATGCAAAGCATGCTAAAAATTTACTTTCGCTCGTTTCGATAGATTTTTCAGCAAAAAAGCTAAACTCTTTCTGAAAATTTGATTTCCTTTTACGTTCTTTTCTTTGTTTAAGAAAATCAAGAAAAGACTCTTTTTTGTGTTTAAAGTAAAACAATTTATCCTCGCAAGATGAAAAAATAATGCGTAATTGTTAAACTGTGTAAAATGCATTTTAAAGAGAAAATTTCTTCACGTTTGCAATACCGAAGGACGCTACAAGGTTGGTTCATGATGGGAAAATGGCGGAGAGGGTGGGATTCGAACCCACGGTACTATTGCTAGTACAACGGTTTTCGAGACCGCCCCGTTCGACCACTCCGGCACCTCTCCGCATGTGTGGTCTTGGCGTTCGAGGCGGTGTTTAAC